>CADBQR010000065.1 GCA_902796945.1 uncultured Acidaminococcus sp. | reverse complement strand
CAGGACGAATGACAAAAGTCGTGTTGAAGGGACGCTCCGGGTTATCGCTGTTCCTTTCAAACAGACTGCCGCCGTTGATCCAGAGCCTGTATTTTTTAGCCAGCTCGGAAAGCGCTTTCACGGTCCTTCCTCTGGGAACCAGCTCTGCTTCCTGACGGTAATTACGCCCGATATAAGGCATGGTCTCCGGTAATACAATCAATTTGGCTCCCTTTCCGGCAGCTTCCTCAATCATGGAAGCCGCAGCAGAAAGATTAGCGGTCACGTTGGCCTGGGAATCCATTTGAATGGCGGCCGCTAAAAAAGAGTTCATTCAGGGTTCTCCTTAAGAAAATAATTTATAGCGCAGTTTCAGGTATGCATACATGGCCATTCCCTTCAGATAGTCGACATAACTGTCCTTCTTGCGGAATTTGGCCCATTGTTTGAAATCGTGGTAATTTTCCGGTTTGGCAATGGGTTCGACATTCGTAATCGTTTCCCACGGCGAAAGCCGATTATACGTCCTCCACTGAGCGTCGAAATCAGCCAGGACCATCTGCCAGGGTTTCCGACGGCCGGTCCAGTGGATAATGACCCCATTCCCCTGGTCATCTTCACCCCCGCCGAACTCGTTATAAATGGAGGGTAGAAAATAATTGGTCCCATCGAATACGATATTAAGCACATCCTGGCTCTGCCCCAGGAACCGGCTTTTAGGTTCGCACTGCAGGGAAAATGCGTTTTCAGTAATGCGCTGCTTCAGCCATTCCGGAATGTTGACAATCATGATGCCATCATTAAAATAGCGGCCGTTCTTCAATTTAAGATAATCACCCCGCCGCTTTGCATCGGGTACCCGTTCCGAGACCGCGCCCATGGCATATCCATCCAGGTTCAGGGCGAAAAGCGGTTCCAGGGAACGAATGACCATGGTGTCCGCATCAAGATAAAGAAAGCGGTCCGTTTCGGCCTTCAGGATCAGTGGCATAACCGTCCTTCCATAGGTAATCCTGGAAAAGCGCTCCACCTTGACGTGAAAATCCTGGAAAGGTTCCATTGCAAGGGTATAGAGACGGCACCGGCAGTGGTATTTTTCGGCCAGTTCACCTACCTTTTCGGCGTTGGCCTGCGAGTACCCATCCGTAAAAATATGAAAGACAGGGCTCATCTCCGGATTGTTCTCCAAAACAGAAACAAGGGACGCTCCCATGATCTGGAAATAAGCATCATTGATGTTATACGCGACATGCCGTACGGGACGCCGATCCTCTTCCTGCCGGAAATCATAGTCCCGGCAGTTTTTCAGGAACCGTTCAGGTACGAAATATCCCTTCTCAAACGTTTTCATCTTACTAACTCCATCACCTGCTGAATTTCTTTTTTAACCATATCGGTACTGACGCAATCCACACAGTCCATCTTGCTGCAATGGGACGGTCCGATGCAGGTATGCTTGCCTGAACAGGGAACATGGCCGCTGATGGCACGGCTGATAGCACTGGCAGCCCGATAGATTTCAGGCGAGTTGTGGCTGAAAATAGTGATCACAGGACAGCCTGCCACGGCGGCAATATGGGCCGAGCCCGTATCCAGGGTCAGGAGCAGCTGCACCTCGCGGAAAAGAGCAATCAGCACGGTCAGCGAAGTTTTTCCAGCCACGTCGACAACGGCTTCCTGATGCTTCATCTGCCGGAGGATGTCCCTGATCCGTTCTTCATGGGAAGCAATACCGGTCATCACGATTCCGGCATGGTACGTTTCGGCGAGCCAATCAGCGACTTCAGCAATTTTTTTTGTTGGCCAGTCCTTTGTTTTGGTAGTCGTTTCCACGGCAAAGGCCACCTTTGTCCGGCAGGCCTGGACAGGATTCAGGAGCAGACGGGCCTGCCGGATTTCTTCTTCTGTGGAAGGCCGCACCGAAGGAGGAATAAAATCCTCAGACGCATCCCCAAGATAATCCTTCAGCAGGCGCTGAAAGCTTTCACTCATCCGATGCTCCCGATAATCCCAGGGCTTCCGGAAATGCAGATCGTCCGTATAGAAATATTTCTCCCAGCCAAGTTCCCAGCCCAAAGCCCGCTCCATGCTCAGGCGGATGGGCATATGGGCAAACCATTTCATCAGTGTGACTCGTTCCCGGGGATCCAGGGAAATGCCCACATCGTAGTGTTCCCTGGCCAGTTTCCTTCCCATACGATAGACGTCCATATACCCGCCGCCACTGCGATAGGCATAAGGGATGATCCGGTCCACGCCGTCAAGAAGGGCAGCCGCAGAAACGAGATTATCCTTCACAAGATAATGGATCTCCGCATCGGGGTAATGTTTCCTCAGTACGGGAAGGACGGAAGCGGACATGAATATATCCCCTAAATGCATGATTCCGTCAAGGAAAATCTTATGAAACTCTTTCATTTTTCCTGGTTCACCTTACATTCTGTCCTGTTTATGGTAGTACAGCCCCTCAAGATGCCGCCGCAACCGGGCAAGCTGGACCATGCATCGCCTGGAAAAGGGCTGTTCATCATAAAGTTCACGGATATTAAGCGCCTTGATTTTTCGCACCCTGGAAGGATCCAGTTCCCTTCGTTTTGCCAGCTGATCGATGGTGGAATGGGCTGCAGTGGAACCATCCAGCTTCACATAATCTCGGTCCGTACTGTATAAGGATATAAGCCCCAGCTTCTGATAGATGGCCCATGCATCGATTTCAAAACGAAGCGGGGTCTGGGCTGCCAGGATGTTCCGGGCCGCCTGGCGGTTAAGGACATACCCATGGGCCGCTGTTCCGCCCAAAGAATGCAGGATATGCGCCTCCTGGCCGATAGAAAAAACCGGATGAACCAATCCATCCACACGGTACAGCAAAAGGGTCGCAGGGCCGGACTGCTGATTCATAAAGGCTGCCAACTGGGGCAGGACCTTCACAAAGTCCGCAGTGATCCGGGCATCATCTTCAAGGATAAAAACATACGGCTCATGGCCTGTCAGGAGGTTTCGGTAGATTCCCAGATGGGAAAGGGCGCAGCCAATTTCCCCCATCGTAAGCAGCCCCTGCCGTTTGACCGCCTGTTGGAGCTGTTCCCTGGACAGGGAATCCCCCATGACTGCCTCATAAAAACGAGGCTCGATCCCGAAAGTCAGGAAATTTTCCTTAATTCCTTTTCGGCGCAGGGGTGACCGCGTGGAACTAATGATGTAGTGATTGAAGCTGGTCATTCCTACCCTCTCTCCTTTCTAACAGCAAACCGTCAGGATCCGGTCCACCCATGATATTACACACAGAAGCAGCCAGTGTGACTCCCCACATGGCAAAAAAGAGCCTGTCGTTGAAACGCCCAAACATCGTATTATCCACCATGCCGTGGACTGAAATGGCCACCCACGTCCACAGCATTGCATAGGCATAGAGATTGTTTTTCTGGCTGCGGATCAGCCTGATCAGATACAAAAGCGAGCCGACCATGAAGAAAAGAAAGCCGCAGCCGCCCAGGATTCCGGTACCGGAAAAGAAATTGGCAATATTATTATGCGGCAGGGTAAGGGTTGGCTCCTTTGCGCCTGGAAGGATATAGTGATGCCGATACACGTCATTCCAACGGGCCAGGCCCACACCATACCATTTATGGTCCTGCCACATATGGTAAGCGGACTGCAGGAGCAGCAGCCGTTCCGGGTCATAGGTCCGGTTTATATAGGTTACGGTAAAGCCAAAAATGGTGCCAGCCGACAGGGCAAAGACCAGGGCCAGTACGGAAATCCGTTTTGCCAGGCTGAGGCGGAACCGGTTCAGGAACAGGGAGCTGCCAACGACAACGGCGCCTAAAACAAACCCGGCAATGCCGCCCCGGGATCCGCTCAGGATCAGTCCGGCCACGGCAATGAGACTCGTAACAAGGGAGACCCCGTAAAGCAGTTTCTGCGGCCGGGAAGAATCCCGCTTCGTATGACAAAGCAGACAAGCAGTCTGGACCAGTAAAAAGGGAAGGATGGATTCCAATACCATGGCTAAATGGTTCGGTGACCTAAAAGGACCATGTACCCGTAGTAAGTTGCGATTTTTAATAATTTCGGAAATAACTACCACATTCAATACGTTCGTACCGCCTGCAATTCCCCATTGCGTGGCATTCAGTATGGATGGGCACAGCTGAAGGGAAAAGAAAAGCCCCCACAGCGGATACGAATAAATGACCAACTTCTGGCCAACCCGAATCGACGCCCGGTCCCCCGTAAGACAGGAAGCGAGCAGGACGCCTCCCACGAACAGCACATAACCGATAAAGAACCGTCTTGGGAAAAAGACCAGTTTTCTTTTATATTTCAGCCGGGCCACCAACACAATCAATACAATAAGGCCCAGGGCAATGTTATAACCGGCGTTCCATTTTGTACTGCAAAGAAAGAAAAAGAACAGATTGCAGATAAGGGGCAGCAGATTTTCCAAATGATCCTTCATTAATGTCTTCTCCCAACCCAGGTTAGTCATTTTTGTTATAGAACTGCTGCCAGAACCGGGCAATTTTCATGCGCAGTTCCTGCCGCATCAATGATTTCCCCTTCATATCCCCGGGCTGCGGCATCGCTGCATTTTTGAATTCAGTCTCAGCCAGATACTGATAGTACGACTTGTTGAAATGCTCTGAACGACGGAACTCCCACGGCTTATACCGACCGGCCCAATGAATCACAGCCGGTTTTTTGAGTGCTTCGATGGCGTCCAGGCGCATTGCCGCATCCTTGAGCACCTTCAATGGCATACCAAAAACGGGAGGAATCACATTCCAGCGCAGCGGAAGGGATTCCCAACGTCCCAAGAAGACCAGGTTCAACCCGTCCTGATCATGATGGCGGTATGCATGGGTTGTCACGGTTTCCAGGACCTTCTCCGCGGCGTTTTCTTTTCGCCAAAGGGAAAGATCCATGATCATGACACCGGAATTAAAATAGGGCTGACCCGCCTTTATCCCCAGGGTCTCCTCTTTCTGCCGGCGCATCCGGGCAGAGGCCATGATGCCAAAATCACGGACGGCGCCAACGGGACAGCCGTGAAGCGGATAATCCCACAATTCCGCAACATCGTCCAATACCACCAGATCCGTATCAAAATAAAGGGCTTTTACAGCATCCTCCGGGAGCAGCTGAGGGATACGCAGGCGCAGGTAGGCAGCCCGGTGGAGATGCCCGCTCGTGAATGCCCTGACTTCCAATTCCTTGCAGGGAATAAAGGTGACAACGCCTTTCTTTGCTGTAATGGTTGCTGTAATGGCGGACTCCTTCAGCGTTGAAATCCCGTCATCCAGGATATAGAAATGAAGCGGCCGCGCATCCTTATGGTTCAACAGCATGGAAACAGCTGCAACAGCTGTATGTTGTGCATAATGATCATCGGACGCCAGTACGATAATGATTTCTTCCATGGCCCTGTTCCCCCGGTTTTTTTCTATCCTTTTATCATACAATGAATAAAAAGTTTCTACAAGCCAAAAGAGAGTCAAAGAAGTGACAGCCGCCATATAAAAGGCCGGTTCCGTAAAATCAGGAGAACAGAAAAATGATAACAAAAAGGACTGCCGAAATGACAGTCCTTAAAAATTCAACTGGAGCGGAAAACGAGATTCGAACTCGCGACCCCCACCTTGGCAAGGTGATGCTCTACCACTGAGCTACTTCCGCAACGATTGATAGTATACCCGATTCAGTATTTCCTGTCAAGCGTACGCCTGGATCAATAGCATTTGCTCCAGCCGCAGTTTTTGCAAATGTTGCATCCGCCCTCAAAAACCAGGGGCTCACCGCATTGCGGACAGAAAATATCTTCCGCCCTTACCTTATTGCTCGCCTTCGGCTTGACCTGCTGTACGGGCACCGGCTTCTTTTCTTCGTCAGGATGCAGCTCTGCCTGTACTTCATTGTACATATCCAGCAGGGCATTGCCTACAGCCATTGGGCAGCAGGATCCCTTGCTCGTATCACCGCGGGTCGTACGACGGACGGCATAGCTGGGGCAATTTCCAGTGGAATTGAGCTGGTCAATAATGGTGTAGATATCAATACCGGCTCGGGCACTGATGGAAATCATCCGGGACAGGCCAATCATAAAGTTATTGCAGCCACCCGTGGATCCCTTGCTCAGGTACGTTTCCAGAAGCGCTCCCGTCTCCGGATCGAAGAAAGCCATGCAGTGCAGGCTGCCGCAGCCAGTGATCAGCTTGCGCTTTTTGCCGATGACGTTATCATCGATGGCCACGATTTCACCGCGGGACAGCCCTTCTCCGGCAATCGGAGCATCGGGCTTCTCCTTCTCATCAACATGGGTGCTCAAAATACCGGCCCGTTTGCAGCCATCACGGAAAATCGTAATGCCCTTACAGCCATAGTCATAGGCCATCATGTACAGTTTTTCGGTTTCTTCCACCGTAAAGCTGTTCGGGACATTGACCGTGGAACTGATCGATGCATCGATATGTTTCTGCCAGGCAGCCTGCATGGCAATGCGATCCTTGTACGGCAGGGTCAGGGCCGTTACGAAGTAGGATGGCAGCTTGGTGTCATCCTTGATTCCATGCTGCTGCATATATTTTTCAACTATGGGCGTGTAGACCTTATAGTACACATCGGCAGCATGCAGGGATTCCGTCTTCCGTTCATAGAAATTGGCGTAAATCGGTTCAATCCCGCCGGAAATTCCCAGCATCGCGGACAGGGTACCCGTCGGAGCAATGGTCAGGAGCTGGGAATTGCGCAGTCCATACTGCTGGACAAGTTCTGCCGTCTCGTCCGTCGTATTGGCCTGGAAGTAAGGCGTCGTCGTGATTTCGTCAATATGGCACATCTCATAGGCACCGCGTTCCTTGGCCAGCAGGGCAGAAGCCGCAATGGCCGTATCGGCCATGGCAAACCCGATTTCATGGCAGAAGGTAACCGCTTCCTTGCTGCCATAGGTCATCCCCAGCTTCAGCAGCATATCGCCAAGGCCCATGATACCAAGGCCAATCTGGCGCCACCGGGACACGCTTTTCCGCTGCTGTTCCAATGGATGCAGCGGCAGCCCTTCCTCCAGGACATCATTCAGGGCACGAACGGCAATGCGGACACAGCGCTTGAATTCTTCCAGGTTGAAGGCAGCCTTATCCGTAAAGGGATCTGTCACAAATTCAGAAAGGTTCATGCTGCCTAAAAGGCAGGATCCGCCTGCCGGCAACGGTTCTTCCGCGCAAGGGTTGACGCCGGCAAAACTGAATTCCTTCGTATTGGAAAGCAGGTTCCAGGAGCAGATACGGTCCCAGAACAGGGCGCCCGGTTCCGCGTAATCCCAGTTGGTTTCTGCCAGGAGATGGAAAACATCCGCCGCATTTACCATGGATTCAATGACCTGCCCCGTTTCCTTACGGGTAAAATGGAGCCGGAACTGACGATGTTCCTTGACCGCTTTCATAAAGTCCCCATTCAGGCGGACGGAAATATTCGCTTTCGTAACCTTGGAAAGATCCGTCTTGAGCTTGATGAATTCGATGACATCAGGATGGGTACAGTCGATGGAAATCATGAGTGCGCCGCGGCGCCCATTCTGCCCAATCAGTTCCGTTACCAGGGAATAAAGGGTCATGAAGGAAATGGATCCGCTCGTTTCCCGGGCTGCATTATTGATCCGGGCCCCTTTCGGGCTGAGTCCGGAAATATCGATTCCGCAGCCTCCTCCATAGCTGTAGGTACGTGCCAGCTTACCGGCCCGGTCAAAAATACTTTCGATATTATCTTCCGGTGGTTCTACCACATAGCAGTTGGAAAGGGTAATTTTCTTTCCCCGGTTTTCCAGGCCCCGGTTGGCCAGGATCCGTCCGCCAAAGAGGAACTTTTGCTCCTTTACCAGTTCAGCCACTTCGGCGTCATGGCCGCTCACCCGGTCCACCCATTCGTCAAAGGTTTCACTGTCATAGCGATACTTGTTCTGCCAAATATCGAGCCCCAACTGGTTTTTTTCACCCAACCAATCCTGAACTTCCATTCCGTGCCATCTTCCTCTCTTTTTCATATATATGGATATTACTCTCAATTATAAGCCTAGATGGGGCATTTCGTCTATGGTTTCCGGGGGCCGCATGGAATCGAGATGAATGTGTTGAAATTGAATTGAATATT
>CADBQR010000064.1 GCA_902796945.1 uncultured Acidaminococcus sp. | reverse complement strand
TAATTCGGCATCTGCTGGGGAGCACCGTAACCGGGCTGTCCTCCGTAATTCGGCGTCTGCTGGTTATAGGGGTTATTTCCATATCCAACCTGGTTTGAAGCAAAGGAGGTCCCTTTTTTCAGCATTTCCCTCACAATGGTTCCATCGTCAGTCTTGAAATCACGGGCTTCCTGAAGATGGTCCGGATCGTAATACGGGGCCTGACGAAAGCCCAGGGCGGAGGCGTACAGCGATTCAGGAAGTGCGATGATGGAGCCGTTATAGACGGCAACGGCCTGGTTGTAATTATAGCGGCACTGGGCCAGCTCATCCTGGATGCGGCTTACTTCTCCCATAAGCTGCTTATAGGTCTCGTTGGCCTGAATGGCTGGATAGGCCTGGACCATGGTCTGGATACGGGCCATGGCATTTGCCGTTTCCCTTGCCATTTCAACCAGGTTATCGGACGTCTTGATAAAGATCATTTTTTCATGGGAAGCGTATCCCTGCAGCAGGTCCTGCAGTTTATTGACACTTTCCGAATATTTAACAAGCGTTGCCACAATGTTGGACTGCCACATCCGCACGGTTTGGGCAAGACGCTGCAGCTTATTGTACGATTTTACGAACAAAACAATCAGTACAATAAGAATGACGATGATTAGTTCCATAATAGGGTCCTCCTTACGCTATTCCCTGCATATTAGATTCATTTGAAACCATTATAGCACATTCAGGGAAAATAGCAGGGTAAAATCTCAGTCCCCAGGGTGCCGCCTTTTAAGCCTTTCTCCTGAATAGGGCTGAAGCCTTCGCTCCCATGGAAAAATCGCGTTCCGATGCAAAACCGGAACGCGAAAGACGCAATCTTCTCTGAATGCCTTCCTTATTTTTCCGTACGGATCGAATAATGCGCTCCGTCGCTCAGGACCGTGATATTCCCATTATTGAAGGTATCATAGATTTTGATATTCTTTTTCTTCAGCCGGCTCAGGATGGTCTTTCTGGGGTATTTCTGTTCTCCTGGTTCATTCCCGCAGCTGATCAGGGCCGCTTCCGGGGCCACCGCCTCGAGCCATTCCTTACTTGTCGACGTCCGGTTGCTGTGATGGGCCACCTTCAGGATATTGGATTTAAGCTCTGCCGGTTTGTACAGCTCCAGGATCTTGCCTTCCGTCTGGGTATAGGAATCGCCGGTAAACATCATGCTGAACCCTTTATAGGTCAGCCGCATGACCAGGCTGTTGATGTTGATATAGGGATCTTCTTCCCGAGCCAGCTGTGCTTTCTCCGGCCAGAAAACCTTCAGCTTCGCCCCGCCGGCCAGTTCAACTTCAGTCGGCGCAGTAATCCTTGTGACAGGCACATTCTTTTCCCGGACCAGTTTCCTGATCTTCTTCACCAGGCCGGAGCTTTCATTTTCCACGTCGGTCACATAAAGCCTTTCGACAGGAAGGCTGTTCAGGACCGCAATCATTCCGCCAATATGGTCGCGATGGGGATGGGTCAGAAAAGCACCATCGATCCGATCGGCACCCAATGCACGAAGCCGGGAAACAAGGCTCTTTCCATCAGCATACAATCCCGTATCAATCAGGTAATTTTTGCCGTCAATCTGCAGCAGCATCGCGTCGGCCTTGCCCACGCTCAGCATGGTCAGCTTCAAGGGACTCCCGGTGACGGTTCCCTCTGCAGCGGGCCCACCCTGCGGAGGCACTGGTTTTTCCACCTGCTGCTTGCACCCGATGCAACCCATTAAAAGGAACAACCCCGTAAGCAGGGCGAACAGGCCCGCAGCCCACCGCTTTTTTCGCAGCTCCATGCTTCCCAACTCCTTCATCTTCTCCAAGATCATTTATAACCGGTCATGAAAATGGACCTGGGCTACAAGCCGTTTGCTGGTCTTATACACCTTGGCCAGGCCGGATACAAGCAGGATGCCCATGGCAATGGCAGTCGCGTCAAGGGCAGCCGAAACAAAGGTATGCATTCCCATGCTGTAGCCATTCTGCATGGTATAATTCATCGCCCGGTACAGCGGAAGGCCCGGCACCAGCGGAATCACGCCGGGAATGGAAAAGACCGGTACGGGTTGCTTATACCAGCGGGCAAAGATTTCGCTGCACACGGAAAGCGCGACCGTTCCGGCAAAATTGCTCAGCATGGAACTGACACCAAATCCACTGAGCAGGACAATATAGACACCAAAGCCCACAGCCCCGACAAAGCCGGCCTTAAACAGGCAGTTTCTCGGGCAATTGAAGATTTTTCCGAAGGCCACCGTCCCGAAAAAAGAACAAATGGTCTTGATGACAATCGTTAGAACCAGATTCATGCGGCACCTCACAGGTACATGATTCCCAGGAAGGCTGCAATTCCGATGGCAATCCCGCCAACCAGGAAAATCGCCTCACCGGCGCGGCTGGTCCCGCTGATCAGGTCACCGGCCATAAAATCCCGGATTCCGTTGGTAAAGGCCATGCCTGGCAGATAAGGCATGATGCCGCCGCCAATAGCCAGTTCCATCGTAACCTCCGGAATGAAAAGATGGGCCATATAGGTGACAAAGCAAATGATCACACCGGCCATTGTGGTTTCCCAGAAGCTGCTGGGGCGGAAAGGCCGCACCAGGGCGATGAACGCCATGGAAAGGAAAGACCCCAGGAAAGCCGCCAGGAAATCCCAGATTCCACCGCCAATGACGCCGGCAAAGAAACCACCGGCAAAACCGGACCATATCATACTGTAAAGCGGCGATGGCGCCGGCCGGGAGCTCAGCTCGTCCAGGATGGCCATGGTTTCTGCAAAGGAATGCGGCCACCGTGGCATATGATAGGAAATATTATTGACTTCACTGATCAGGGTCAGGTCCGTTCCGCGTCGGGTAACCCGGGTCACCATACTGGTGCCGTCGACGTTCTCGTCCCCGACCATAATCCAGGAAGGCGTGCTGACCGCGGCAATATGCATGCCCCTTTCAGCACAGATGCGGGTCATCGTGTCTTCCACCCGGTAGGTTTCTGCACCGCTTGTCAGAAGCAGTTTTCCACAGGTCAGGGAAATCTTCAATACTTCTTCCTTGCTCATGCTGGCAATGGTACTTTCCATGGCTTCACCACCCTTCAATTATTCCGTCCAGGCAATGCCCCATCAGGACTTTTTGGCAAACAGTAAATCAACAGCGGCCCGGAAGCGGGCAGCTCCTCCCATGGAGGGATGCGGAACCGCTTCACAGGGAACGCCATATTTTTCCAGGGTTTCGGCGCTTTTGCGCCCAATGGCAATGACCCGCATCCCCGGCACCAGTTCCATCAGTTTCCGGGCAAAAAGAATGCCCGTATCCAATTCTGCCGGCGTCGGTGTCCGGTTGGTCAGAAGGCCGGACGGCTTATAAGGATGAAAGGGGAAAATGTTCCAGAGGATGGTCTGGAACGGAGCAAGCCCCTGTTTCGCCAGTTCCCCCCACATGACCGTTGCTGTCGGTTCATTGAATCCTTTTTCTTTCTGCATCCGATTAAGGAGAGGGGAAGCGGGATTGCTCGTTCTCCGGTAGTCCCAGTCTTCCCCCAAAACCACTTCCGGCGGCACCGTAGGATGAAATCCCAGCAAAATGCGTTCACTGGTCATGGCCATGCCGGAAAAGTGACCGCCCTGATAGCCCAGTCCTTCCGCAATAAACAGGAAGCGGGCATTTTTCCGCAGGGACAGATATCGTTTCAGGTTGGCAGCCCGGATCAGGGGCGCCTCGGGCGAAAGATCGCAGACCGGGTCGTAATCCGCCCAGGGATTGAAGGCCGTATCGCTGTGATAGGCCTGCAGTGACGTTATGAATTCTTCCATCGTTACTCCATTGCTTCCATCAGTTCTTCCCACTTCTGCATCAGCTCATCGATGATCTTCTGCTGTTCAGCATATTCCCGGGCCAGCCGTTCACTGGTTGCCAGATCCGCCTGATTTTTTGGATCGGCGATTTGTCCGCTCAGGACCTTTTGGAGGGCCTCATATTCCCGGATCTTCAGTTCGACCTGAGGCAGCTGTTTTTCAGCTTCAGCAGGAGAGTATTTTCGATTGGGAACAGCCGGTTTGTCCGCGGCTGCCTCTTTAGGCTTCCGGAAGGGTTCCCGCGGGGAATCCTTTTCGGATGTTTCATTATGGACGGGTTTTGCGGAGCCGGCCGGTTCCGCCGTCTGCCGCTTTGCCCGCTCTTCCAGATAAAAATCGTAATTGCCGTTGTAGTTGACGAGGGTTCCCTCTTCCACCGCCCAGATCCGGTCTGCCACCTCATTGACGAGATACCGGTCGTGCGTGACCAGTAGGACGGTCCCATCAAAGGTTTCCAGGGCTGCTTCCACGGCTTCCTTGGCCATGATGTCCAAGTGGTTCGTCGGTTCGTCAAGAAGCAGGCAGTTTGCTCCGTCCAGGACCAGTTTCAGAAGGACCAGCCGGGCTTTCTGCCCTCCGGACAGGGAACCGATTTCCTTGAAGACATCTTCCCCGCGGAAAAGCATGCTCCCCAAAAGGCGCCGTGTCTCTTCATCGGTCAGCCCGTATTCCGTCAGGAAGTTATCCAGGATGGTCTGATTGGGATTCAGGCGCTCGTAGCTCTGGGAAAAATACCCGATCCTGACGCGGTTGCCAATGCGGGCCTCCCCTGCCAAAGGCGGTAATTCCTGAAGGATGGTCTTGAGCAGGGTCGATTTGCCGCTCCCGTTAGGGCCGATAATGGCACATTTCTGGCCGCGTTTGAGGACCAGATCGATATTCCGGAGCAGCGGATGACCGGGGTAGCCTGCGGTCAACTGTTCCAGCATGATGACCTTGTCCGCGGATTCTGCCGCGTGGGGCAGCCGCAGCTCAAAGGATTCTTCCTGCACCGGCGCTTCTACCCGCTCCAACCGGTCCAGCTGGGACTGGCGTCCCCGGGCCATCTTACTCTTGATACCCGCCTTGAAACGGCGAATGTATGCTTCCGTCCGCCGGATATACTCCTGCTGTGCCTCATAGGCACGGGTCTGGGAAAGGACCTGCAGTTCCTTCTGCTCCACATAGCGGGAATAATTCCCCTTAAAACGATGGAGGGAACCGGCTTCCATTTCCAGGATTTCATCAACGACGGCATCCAGGAATGCCCGGTCGTGGGAAATGACAAGAACACCCCCGCGGAACTGGCGAAGGTATTTTTCCAGCCATTCCGACATAACAATATCAAGATGGTTCGTCGGTTCATCGAGAACCAGCAGGTCCGGTGAATTCACAAGGGCAGCGGCCAGCATCAGGCGTGTCTTCTGCCCTCCGGAAAGGGCGGAGGCATTATGGGTCCAGGTGGGTTCAGGATACCCCAGCCCGATGAGGACCCGTTTGATATTGCTCTCATAATGATATCCATCCAAATGGGCATAACGGGCTTCCACCCGGCCATAGCGCGTGAGGACATCTTCCAGGGCGTCCCCCTCAGCCTGTCCGCTTTCCGCTTCCAGGGTTTTCAGCTTCTCCCTTAATTCCACAATATCGGGACAGGAACGCATCATAAACTGCCAAATGGTTTCATCACCGATATTGTCAAAGCCCTGCTGCACATAGCCGACCCGGAGTTCGCCGGCAAACTGAATGCTTCCCTTATCCGCAAAAGCGGGATCCATCAGGCAGCGGAGAAGCGTCGTCTTGCCGCTTCCATTGACGCCCACAAGGCCCACTTTCTCGCCCTGGCGGATAGTAAAACTGACATTACTGAAAATATCGTGGGCGCCAAAGCTTTTAGCTAAGCCGTCCACGGTAACTAATATATCCATACTTATTTGTCATATCCTTTGGGATGCCCGCTATGCCAGCGCCATGCCGTGGAAATGATTTCCTTGATGGAGCTGTGCTGCGGTTTCCAATGGAGTTCTTTCTGGATTTTCTCAGAAGAGGCAATGAGCCGGGCCGGATCGCCGGCACGCCGTTTTTCTTCCTTGACCATGAAGTCCCTTCCGGTAACTTCCTTGACCGTATCAATGATTTCCCGCACGGAAAAACCATTTTTGGTGCCCAGGTTATAGACCCGGCTGTCCCCGCCGTCCACCAGGTGATCCAGGGCAAGCAGATGGGCTGAGGCCAGGTCCTTGACATGGATATAGTCGCGCAGGCAGGTGCCATCCGGTGTATCATAGTCCGTTCCAAAGATGGAAATGGCATCCCGCTGTCCCAGGGCAGCCTGGATGGTCAGGGGAATCAGGTGGGTTTCAGGGCGGTGGTCCTCCCCGATATTACCCAGCAGGGAAGCACCGGCCGCATTGAAATAGCGCAGGGCCACATAGCGCAGGCCATAGGCATCACTGTAATCCTTCAACATCTTTTCAATCATCAGCTTTGTCCGGCCGTAGACATTGGTTGGCTGCAAAGGCATATCTTCCGTGATGGGGACCCTTTCCGGTTCGCCGTACACTGCAGCCGTGGATGAAAAGACCAGGTTCTCCACGCCGCATTCCCGCATGGCATCAATCAGTCCCAGGGTCCCGGCCACATTGTTGTAATAATATTTACCGGGATCAACCATGGATTCTCCCACCTGGGAGCTGGCGGCAAAATGAAGAACCGCGTCAATTTCATATTCGGACAGGATGTGTTTCAGGAAGGTGAAATCATGCAGGTCTCCCTGGATAAGCTGCACTGTTTCCGGAACCGCCTCCGGATGCCCGGTACTGAAATTATCATATACCACAGGCGTATAGTGGCTGTGGGTCAGTTCATCTACAATATGGGAGCCGATATAGCCGGCTCCCCCTGTTACAAGCACATTCATTGATGTCTGTTTCCTCCTATGCTTTTTCGCCCTGGATCAGGTCCAGCAGTTCGCGGGTCTTCTGTTCCAGGAGTTCCTTGTCACCCCGGGTTTCCACATTCAGGCGCACGACGGGTTCCGTATTGGACTTGCGGACATTGAAGCGCCATTCGTCATAAACAACGCTGATGCCATCCATATGGTCCTGAATGCCGGAAGCATAGTGCTTGGACAGTTTTTCCAGAACGGCATCGGCATCGGGAACCTTCCGGTTGATTTCACCACTGCAGGGATATTCCCTGATCCGGGCATCCACCATTTGGGACAGGGTCAGACCGGAGGTCGAAATCTGGGAAATGAGAAGCAGCCAGGGAATCATGCCGCTGTCACAATAGGAGAAATTGGCAAAGTAATGGTGGGCGCTCATTTCGCCGCCATAAATCACGCCATTACGGCGCATGCACTCCTTGATGAAGGCGTGACCGCTCTTGCAGCGGACCGGTTCGCCACCTTCACGGGCAATGATGTCTTCCGTATTCCAGGTCAGGCGTGGATCAAAAAGGATCTTGCAGCCCGGATGGCGTTTCAGGAAATACTGGGCAAAGAGACCAACCAGATAATAGCCCTCAATGAACCGGCCGTTTTCATCAAAGAAGAAGCAGCGGTCAAAATCGCCATCCCAGGCAATTCCCAGGTCGGCATGAAGTTCCCGTACGGCCTTGGCCGTGGCATCCCGGTTTTCCGGCAGAAGCGGGTTCGGGACCCCGTTCGGGAAATGGCCATCCGGCTCATCGTTGATATAAGTAAAATGACAGGGCAGGTGTTTGGCCAGTTCCTTCACAATCGGGCCGGCACCTCCATTGCCAGGGTTTGCCACGATATTCAGCGGCTTGACGGCAGCCGGGTCGATATAGGACAGCAAATGGGCCACGTAATCCGGGACAATGTTGATTTTTTCATAGGTCCCCTGCTGGCTGGCTTTGGGATATTTCGTTTCAAAATCGGGATCGGAAACCATGGCAGCCAGGTCCTTCAGACCCGTATCAGCCGAAATGGGACGGGATTCCTTACGGACCAGTTTCATGCCATTGTAGTCAGCGGGGTTATGGCTGGCTGTAATCATCATGCCGCCATCGGCCTTCAGATGGGCTACCGCAAAATACATCATTTCCGTGCCGCACTGTCCCAGGTCGGATACATCGGCTCCCATGTCGCGCATGCCGCGAACTGCCGCTTCGCTGAGGGAAGGTCCACTCAGGCGGATATCGTGCCCGATTACGATCTGTTTGGCTTTCAGGTAAAAGGCCAGGCTGCGGCCGAGCCGATAGGCCAGTTCCTCGTTGACTTCCGTCGGCACCACACCGCGGATATCGTACGCTTTGAATCCTTTGGTACTAATCATCTTGATTCCTCCTCAAGGTCAGACTTTATAGGGCATGGCTTCCTGCGGCATCAGGTCCCGGGCCTTCGCATATACCGCACGCAAGGCACCGGAGTTGATGACCGCCAGGTTCCCGTTTCTGATGACAATATCGGTCCGGGCCAATTCCCGCAGGATAAAGCCCAGGCTCATACCAAAATTCAATCGATCCTTTTCTTCCAGGGTAAAGGTATCATAATCATTCTTGCTTTCCAAAAGGCGGGTGAAAAAAGCAAGTTGTTCATCATGTTCCCGGTTAAGGGGCTTCATGTACGCCAGGACATGTTCCACCACATTATAGAGGCGGTCCGCCCGGTTATTGGCATCGGCCAGCAAAAGGGACTGTTTGTCCGTGACGGCCTTATAGCGGGCCGCGGCACGGCGTGAAATCTTGCGGTCCCGCTTCTTCCCGTGTTTTCCCTTGAAATAACCTTCTGGCATGACCTTGGGAAATCCCATAATGGCACACAGGACTTCTTCTTCATCAAGGGCACCGACTTCCGTCGTATAAAGCGGCTGCTCCATGATCTGTTCCAGGTTCAGCCGGGACTCGCCCTTCTGAAGGGCACTCTGGCTGTAATCACTGGCCGCACCACCCTGCAGGGCAATTACGGTCAGCATGCCGGTCCCTTCCACATCAAGCTTGTCGGCATAGATCCGTTTGACAACATCGGCCACTTTTCTCAACTTGCGGATATCCTGCGGCAAAAGGTGCAGGTTCTTATGGCTTTTGTAGGTATAATGCCCCGGCAGATTCACGATTTTATCCAAAAGGTCGAACATGGATGTATATTTTGACCACGTCGACAGCTTCAGCCGGCCCAATTCCTCAATGGCAGGAAGAAGCTTCTGCATCTGCTTGTAATATTTGAAGCGTTCCTCATTGTACCGGTCCGTTGCGTTCTTGACAACGGTTTCAGGACTGTTCATATCCATATAAAGTTTCATGCCCGCTGCCCCAATCCCGGCAGCAGCCCAGACAACCAATGGAATCGGCATTTCGGATCCTCCTTTTCTGTTCAGATCCCCCCTCTGAGCACCGAATTCTGAATAGATTATATCCTTTATGGGAAAACTAGTCAAAATCCCGCTCAAAACCTCCTGACCAAACAGTCAGGCCCTGTCGGGACGGTCAAAAAAACGCTTTTACGGAAGCGATGCCTGCATCCGTAAAAGCGTTTTTCCCTGTCGCTGTTATTTTGTTGTTACGTCCTTCAGCTTCTTGCTGTTGGAGGTCAGTTCACGAACGGCCTGTTTCGTGATCTGGCGGATCAATTCATCCACGCTTTCTTCCTTGCTGCTGCGCGTATCCACCATTTGATAGACCGGCTCGTCGTTCTTGGTCACAAAGAAGGTCAGGGAAGCAAAGGATTCAACCGGATTTCTTTTATCCTTGACCGCGGCTTCGGCTTCTGCTCCCGTCAGGGGAACCGTGCCGGCATAATTGACAATGATCTGCATGGTGACCGTGCGGCGCAGATACTTGTCCGGCAGCATGACCGGATTGTTATAAAGGTCCACGCTCTCATCTTTCAGGGCCTTCTGCAGGTTCAGGTAGGTCAGGCGAACGCCGTCGTCTTCCCGGGTAAATTGAGGATTGGCCTTGACAAAATCCGCATCCCGCTTGACAAGGTTCTTGAGGTACACAACCTTTACTTTATTGAAAGGGAAGCCATCCGCCTTGGCACCCTGTCTTTCGGCACTTACCGTAAAAGGAACGGCCAGAAGGCATACAAGCATGGTAATAAAAGCCACTATTTTTTTCATGGGAATCCTCCTTGGAATTTCATCTATATCTTCCCTATTTTACAACGGATGCCGAATTCTTTCAATGAGTCCTGGCCAAAAGACCCTGCCATGCAATTTGCAGGCAGGGTCTTTTGACCAGGCGCAGGCAGCCGTCAGCCCTTTGCCTGACCCGTTCCGTATTTTTCCATCGTATCCAGGGCAATATGCAGCTCCTCAAGCTGCGGGGATTTCTTGAACTGGTGCCGGGTCATGCGATGCAGGATATCCACCAGGGCCGCTACGGCCTTCACGATATAGGGTCCTTTATTCAGCATGACGCATTCCGCCCGTTCGCTCATGGCTGCGTCGGTAATTTCCGCCCTGGAAGGGATCCCGGTCTTCACGAGGTTTTCCAGGACCTGGGTCGCCCAGATTACAGGAACATGGGCTGCCTCACAGATCCAGAGGATTTCTTCCTGCAGTTCGGCCAAACGGTCATATCCGGCCTCTACCGCCAGATCGCCGCGGGCAATCATGACCCCGAAGGGATTATGGGAAGCCGCCTGGACAATGATTTCCGGCAGGTTATGGACACTGTCCCTGGTTTCAATCTTGGCGATGATGGCAATGCGTCTTGCCTTTTCAGGATCCCGCTTCCGCATTTCCTGCTGCAGCAGGTTCACGTCTTCCCGGTTCCGTACAAAGGAATATCCGACGGCATCGGCATTTTTCATGATAAAATCCAGGTCCTTCAGGTCCTTTTTGGTCAATGGGGACAGTTCCAGTGGCGTGTCAGGGAAGTTCAGGCTTTTCTTGTTCTTCAGGTTGAACCCTTTTTCCCGCGCGGTTACAACCTGCAGATAAGCCCCCTGGGATACAATTTCCGTTACCACGCAGCGCAGTTTCCCATCATCGATCAGCACCGGGTCCCCCACTTTCAGATGGTCAAAGACCTGCGGTATGCTGCACGATATGACTACATTCCCTGTATATTTCCGGGGATAGGCAGAAATTTTCCTGCGCACCAGGAAAAGGGAATCCCCGCCATAGACCCGGCTCTCATCCCCGGGCACCAGGACCTGGGAAACCCGGATCTTGGGACCGCCCAGATCCATATAGACGCGGCAATGCCGGTCCAGCTTCCGTTCCGCCCGATGCACATTGCGGAGGATGCCTTCCCAGATGTCGCGGTCATCATGGGCACAGTTGATGCGAACCACGTTCATGCCGGATGCAATCAGGTCATGGACTATCTGATAATCGGCAGCTGCCTCCGTTGGCATGGTCACCATGATTTTCGTGTATTGGTCAGCTGGCTGGCTGCCAAAAATCAGTTCCGCATTCCGGCGCAGAAGGCGATTTCCGTAAAAAAAGCGCCGTCTTGACGGATAGGGAATCAATTCACTGTCTTTGACATGGCAGATGCGTCCCAAGGACGCCATCACCGCGTCCAGGTTCGGCATCGTCCGTGCCTCACTGCGCCCCAGGGATGACAGTCCCAGCGGCAGGAGCTGCCGCTGCAGCGCCCTCAGGTCATGGCAGCGAATGGCCAGGTAGAAGGCCAGATTCAGGGCACTGAACTGAAAGGTGCCCCGTTCTATGTCCTGCTTCCATACATTGTACACAGAAATGCCGTTATTGAGGACCGACACCCGCAGCTGCAGAAGGGTATCGTACAGGGTCCTCAGGGAATCCGATGAAACCGGCTGCATCATGATAATCCCTTCCTTCCCCATAGAATGATTACCTTCACTATATCATAGTTTAAGAAGGGATTTCCCTTTTTTTACAAAGATTTTACACGCTGTTTCAGGCTTCACATCTTATGTTTTTACATAATAAGGGAAGAAAATTTCTCTCATAAAAACCAGAAAAAGGCCCTGCCCGGGGCCGCGGCATAATGCGCCACCCTGCAGCAGGGTCTTCCTTGCGATTTTTACTTGGTAATGACGTCAATCCTGCCGTCCTTCAGGACAACTTCCAGGGCATCACCGCTCTTGATGTCCCCCTGGACAATCTTCTGGCTGACCACGGTTTCCACGCTGTGGACAATGAGCCGCTTCAGCGGACGGGCACCGAAAGCGGGGTCAAACCCGGTTTTAGCCAGATAATCAATGGCTTCGTCAGAAGCCGTCAGCGTGAGTTCCATCTGATTATGAAGCCGGTCGCCAAGTTCCTTCAGGATCAGTTTGACAATGCTCCTGATCTGTTCTTCATCCAACGGTTTGAAAACGACAATGTCATCAACACGGTTCAGGAATTCCGGACGGAAGAATTTCATGAGCATGCTGCGGACTTCTTCATGACTGATCTGTCCCTTATGTTCCATGATTTCATGGGACCCCAGATTGCTGGTCATGATGATCAGCGTATTCTTGAAGTCCACGATCCGGCCCTGACCATCGGTCAGACGGCCATCATCCAGTACCTGCAGCAATACGTTGAAGATATCCGGATGGGCTTTCTCAATTTCATCAAAGAGGATGACGGAATAAGGATGGCGCCGTACCGCTTCGGTCAGCTGGCCGCCTTCTTCGTAACCGACATATCCGGGAGGCGCACCAATCAGACGGGCCACGGTATGCTTCTCCATGTATTCACTCATATCGATACGGATAATACTCTTTTCACTGTTAAAGAGCACCTCCGCCAGTGCCTTTGCCAGCTCGGTCTTGCCAACGCCGGTCGGTCCGAGGAAGATGAAGGAGCCAATCGGTTTATTCGGGTCCTTGATCCCGGCACGGGCACGCACTACCGCTTCGGATACGGCCTTGACGGCCTCATCCTGGCCGATGACGCGCTGATGCAGGATTTCATCCAGATGGGCCAGTTTCTTCTTTTCGCCTTCCATCAGACGGTTTACAGGAATTCCCGTCCAGGTGCTGACCACCTTGGCGATATCATCCTCATCCACCTCTTCCTTGAGGAGGCGGTTTTCAGAATGTTCCTCGTCTTCCAGTTTCTGCAGTTCCTTCTGCAGCGCCGGCAGACGGCCATACTTGAGTTCCGCCAGTTTGTTCAGGTCATAATCATGCTCGGCCTTTTCCATTTCTTTCTTGACCTGGTCAATTTCCTTCTTGACCTGGCGCACCTTGGCGATGCCGGCTTTTTCCTCCTGCCAGCGTTTCATCAGGGCATCGTTCTCGCTCTTCATCCTGGCCAGTTCTTCCCTGATTTTTTCCAGACGGTCGGCAGACTGTTTATCTTCTTCCTTGGACAGGGCCTGCTCCTCAATCTGCAACTGCAGCATCCGGCGGCGGCTTTCATCCAGTTCGGTCGGCATGGAATCGATTTCCGTTCTCAGGCGGGCTGCCGCTTCATCGACCAGGTCGATGGCCTTATCCGGCAGGAACCGTTCACTGATATAGCGGTTGGACAGCGTAGCGGCTGCCACAAGGGCCGAGTCCTTGATGCGGACGCCATGATGCACTTCATAACGTTCCTTCAGGCCTCTCAGAATGGAAATCGTGTCCTCCACACTGGGTTCCTTGACGAGGACGGGCTGGAAACGCCGTTCCAGGGCACTGTCCTTTTCGATGTATTTACGATATTCATTGATCGTCGTGGCACCGATGCAGCGCAGTTCGCCGCGGGCCAGCATGGGTTTCAGGATATTGCCGGCATCCATGGAACCTTCGGAAGCGCCGGCTCCGACAACCGTATGCAGTTCATCAATGAACATAATGATCTGACCGGCGGAATCGGAAACAATCTTCAACACTTTCTTCAGCCGTTCCTCGAACTCGCCTCTATATTTGGCACCAGCTACCAGGGAAGCAAGGTCGAGGGCATAGAGGGTCTTGTTCTTCAGGGATTCCGGCACATCGCCGGCCACAATCCGGCGGGCCAGGCCCTCTACGATTGCCGTCTTGCCGACACCCGGTTCACCGATGAGAACAGGGTTGTTCTTCTTGCGGCGGGACAGGATCTCAACGGTGCGGCGAATTTCATCGTCACGGCCGATGACCGGGTCAAGGGCTCCTTTTTTAGCCTTGAGGGTCAGGTCCTGACCATATTTTTCCAGGGTCTTTTTGTTTTCTTCAGCATCCTGACCGCCCTGATACTTGTCCACGAACCCACGAATGGCCGAGCGGGTGATCCCATACTTCCGGCACAGGGAAACGGCTTCGCTGTCGCCGTCTTCACAAAGGGCAGCCAGTAAATGAGCTCCCGTGATTTCATTCTGACCGGCAGCTTTTTCCGCCAGGGCAATGGCACGGGCCAGTCCCGTCGTAATGCTGAGCTGGTCCGTTCCCTTGACGGAGGGGATTTCTTTCAGTTGGTGATCCAGGTCGGTACTGAACTGGTTCTCATCGGCATGCACATTCTTTAACACAAAATGCAGGAAGTTATCCGGCTGGCTGTTCATGGCCGACAGCAGGTGCAGACTGCCCACCTGCTGGTTGTAATTCATAATAGCCTGCTGCTGGGCTGCTTCCATCAGGCTTTTTACTTCATCGCTAAAACGTTCTGCTTGCATCATAAACACCTCCAAAAGGCTTTTCAGTGATTTTTATTCTATCAATTAGGAAGGAAATCCTGCCTCCCTGTCGAATATCGTCATAAGGCGTATTGTGCCCGTTTGACTGCAAAGGAGGACTTTATGCATTCGTCCATCATTCTTTACCACCTCTTTGATGTGGCTGATGAAATCAACCTGAAGATGGTTGAAGCGATTTGGGCTGCCCGCAACAAGATTGCGTCGCGCCTGCGCTTCGATAAAAGTGCGCCGAAATCCATTTCCATCCAGAACCCGCCGCTGCTCGTGGAATTGGGAACCCATGACATGACCTTTGCCGGAAAAGAATATACCGCGGCTATCAATGCCCGGATCTTCGACATCGGCGTCGTGAGCCTGGTTTTCCATATCGAGCTGCCAGAGGAAATGACCGAAGCGGAATTCACGGATCTGGCCATCGCTGTCGATACCCTTCCCGAAGACGTAATCCGGGAATATATCGAAGCGGTCACCGATACCATCCGTCCGGCCTGTTCCAAGATGCGGATTTCAGATTTTGACGAAGACTTCGTCGTTTACTATTTCCGTGATGGTCTGCCTGACTGGGATTTCCCGCCCATCATGATGAAGGACAAGACCCCACTCAGCGAAGAAACCCGGAAAAACGTCATGGCCAATCGGTTTTCCTACAGCACCGACGACATCGTCTACCTGACCTGGGACACGGCCTTGCTCTACGACAAGAGCGGCAGTATGGACCTGCCGGATCTCTTCGAGTTTGCCAATGCCCAGTTTCTGGAGCTGAGGTATTACGATGACGCCCTGCATAAGGCGATTGACCGGACGTATGACGAAATCGACAGTGCCAATGCTCCGGGCGGCCCGAGCCGTCACAAAGCATTTCGTCAAATCCGTGCTGACCTCATGGAAGTCATGGCGGACATGAGCATCCTTACCAGCAACGTCGACAATGCGCTGCAGGTCACGGAAGACGTCTTTAACGCCCGGGTCTACGCCCGCTTCATGGACCTGCTGCATGCCGATGTCTGGCGGGAAAACATCAACACCAAACTCCGTGTATTGGGGCGCTGCTACAGCCTGCTCAATACCGAGGTCATCATGGACCGCTTCACAAAGAAGCTCCATCTCATCATAGGACTTCTGGCTATCCTTTTGGCCATCGCCGTCCTGCCGGAAGCCATCATGAAGCTCTTCATGATCTTTACCTGATTTACGTCACCCCATCCTGGGTGGTGAAGAGATGATCTTTAAAAGAAAATACCCGGGAAGTCTTATTTCACTTCCCGGGTATTATTGTACCTTTCAAAAGTCAAATTGTCAAATATTATTTTTGATTTTTTGACTTTTATTTTTTGAGCTCTCCTGGCTGCCGTCCAGCCTCTTTTTTTCCAAGGCCTCCACCATCTTCCGGACCGCCTTCCGGACCTTTTGGCGATGTTTCTCGCCGCGGCGGAAAGCATACCCGGAGAGCGCTGCCAGTGCCAGCCGGCGCTCAAGGATTTTTCCGTTATGGGCCTTTTGCCAGCATTCCCGGCTAAGGAGCAGGGCAATATAGGCTTTTTCTGCATTTTCCAGGCAGGTTTCGGCTTCCCTGAAAAACCGCCGAGCCGGAAGGGATCCCTGCCAGGCTGCTTTGACGATCAAAAATCCCGTCAGCGTCAGCGCCTGTTTCCGCACTGCCTGAATTTCTGCCCCATCCGTTTCCCGGGCCGCCCGATACCAGTCCAGGAGCTGGAGTTCCAGGACCTTTGATGCATGACAGGAAACCGGATTCCGGACTGTCCGGCTATAGGTATCCGCCAGCAGCCGCCACAGGACCGATGCCGTTTCCCCCTTCATCAGGTCACGATGGAAATCCTGTAACCTTTCGGATTGTTCACGTCGCAGAAGGAGTACAAGAGGGCCCGGGTCAAAACAGCCGGAAAGTGCGTCCATGCCTTCTCCTGCCTCTTCCAGAAGCCCTGCCCGCTCCCAATAGGAAAGGAGTTTTTCCAGTTTCTGGTTTCCTTGATGCCAGGCCACCCGCGCAAGGAAAGGTTCTCCCCATGCCCAGAACGCGGTCAGGTTCCGGATATAAGGGTAAAGCGGTTTTTCTCGACGGTTTCCTTCTTTCTCCTCTTTTTTCCAGGCAGCGGTCAGCCGGTCCAGCCCAGCAAAGAGCAGTGCCCGCATGAGGGAACGCCAGCCCGCGTCGAAGGGGCCTTCCGGGGACAGGACCGTTGCAACCGGACGGGGAGATCCGGCGGGAACGCCCAGCAAATCAAGGCCGCGCCTGAATTTACTCCGTTCTTCCGGATAAAGCGGAACGGTCTCGGAAAGATCCGCCACAAACCGCATCAGGTCCCGTTCGGAACCTTTTTTCAGCTCCACTTCAATTTCCTCGATGGGCATTTTCTTTCCACCGGCCCGGATCAGACCGGAATCAACAGCCAGCTCCACCACGGTACCGGCCGATAATTGCAGGAGAGCCGTCTTGCGGATGAACTCGATGGTCACAATCCCGTGAAGCTCCTCATCCGCCAGCAGGGTTTCCAGCTTCATATCCATTTGATTGGAAAATCCTGTGAGAACCGGATCGGGTCCCGCCAGGGGAACCGTATATTCACCGCGGGCAGAAAAACCACCAGCCGTATAACCCCGGGTCTTGATGGTCGCTTCGTAGGCTTCCCGATTGGTCCGCCGCACCCGATAGGCAATACCGGCCCGCGTCAGTTTCTGGTCTTCCGTATCATAATATTCATTCCACAGTGCCAAGGTTCTCCGACTGCCGGCAATCATGGTCTTTTTGATGGGCGGCAGGCTGAAAATACGGCGCCGCCCCAGAGAGGTGGATAATAATTTGATTTCTTTCTCCATACCGTACCTCTCCCTATCTCCGAATTCAGGTCCGGATAAGCCGACTGACCAACCACTTCCGTCGCTTGCCCGGCTTGATTTACCTATAATATACTACCATATATTTTGTGGTACTTCGAGTCACGCTTGGGCAGAGCTGGTATGAAGCAGGGACCTTATGCCTCCCGGGAGCTTCCTTCTCCCTGTTTGGGATGCGCGCATCGGCCCCGGTCATGGAAAAGCCCCCGGTCCAGTCTTTTCAAACGGAACCGGAGGCATCGTGCGCCCGCATCCCGGAATGGTGGCGGCCAGAAGTTACAGGCTGGCCCTCAGCACCTCCCGGACTTCTTCCCGGGTCATTACTTTATAGCCGCCTTTCAGGATAAAAGTGGCATCCGTCATGCCTTCCAGCATGTCCGCCGTGGCACCTAACTCGCTGATATTCATGGCAACGCCCAGACTGCGCATCCAGGTTTCCATGTCAGCCAGGCCTTCCCTGGCTATGGCTGCATCCGTCTTGCCGTCAGGGAGGACTCCCCAGACGTTGATGGCAAAGCGTTTGAATTTAGCAAGGCCGTAGGGCATGAGGAACCGGTAGTAGGCCATGGAAACGGCAGATAGCGTCATGCCATGTGTTGCGTTCGTATAGGCGCCCACCGCCTGTCCCAGCATATGAACCATCCAGTCCTGGGTCTTGCCCTCCCCAATGAGGGTATTCAGCGCCCAGGTAGCAGTCCACATAAGGTTGCTGCGGGCTTCATAATTCTCAGGATTCTTCATGGCCACGGTGGACGAGGCAATCACGGAGCGCATCAATCCTTCAGACAGGTAATCGGATGTATTGTCGTCATGACCGGAAAAATACTGTTCACAGATATGGTTGAACATATCATAGATTCCCGCCGCCATTTGCCGTTTCGGCAGGGTATAGGTAAAAGTCGGGTTCAGGATGGAAAATTTGGGAAATACCCGTTCATCGGAAAAGACGTGACCAATCTTGAGTTTTTTATGGGGATTCGTGATAACGGCCCCTGCATTCATTTCGGATCCGGTACCTGCCATGGTCAGCACGCAAGCCACAGGAATGATCCGATCCTCAGCCTTCGGTTCCTCAAAGCGGATAAAGAACTTTTCCCAGGGATCATCGTGGCAGTAGGCCGAAACAGCCACGGCCTTGGAAAAATCGCAGCAGGACCCGCCGCCGACGGCAAGGATCAGGTCCGCCTCACTTTCCCTGGCTGCCCTGGCCCCTTCCAACAGTTTGTCCGACGTTGGATTGGGCATGACCCCCGATACTTCCGTAACTTCCTTTTCCGCGCGCTTCAGGATTTCCATGACGCGGTCATAGATGCCATTCTTTTTGATGGAACCGCCGCCATACACGAGAAGAACCTTCTTTCCGTAATGAGGAAGTTCCCTGGCCAGTCCTTCGAGGGAATCGCTCCCAACGTATAATTTTGTCGGATTGTGATACGTAAATGCTCCCAGCATGCTGAGTTGCCTCCTTAAATGAGATCATTGGATTCCATTTT
>CADBQR010000063.1 GCA_902796945.1 uncultured Acidaminococcus sp. | reverse complement strand
TGCCGTGGGCGCAATGGACGTGGCCGGCACCGACATGGACGGGGGAAGCAACGACTTCGTCAGGAGAAAAATGGTGCATCAGCCAGCAGACCGCGGTGATATCGGCGATGGCATCCAGGTTGCCCACTTCGTGGAAATGGATCTCCGTTACCGGTTTCTGATGGGCCCGGCTTTCCGCCTGGGCCAGCAGATGATATACGGCGAGCGCGTCCTCCTTTACTGCCTCCGGCAGATTGAGATGGTGGATGATATGCTGCACGTCGGAAAGGGCATGGTGGGCGTGATGGGAGTGACTGTGCTCATGGTCATGGCTGTGTTCAGGGCTTCCCGATTCCGAATGCGCGTGTTCCTGCCCATGGTCATGGACATCCGACGTCTTTTCCTCGCTTCCATTTACAAGGACGTGGACTGCCAGGCCGGCAATACCGCAGGTTTCCTTTTTTTCCAGGCGATAGGTAACGCCGGGAATCCCAAAGGCATTCAACTGCGCAGCCAGTTCTTCCGGATGCGGATCCAGACCTAATAACGCTGCCGTAAGCATGTCTCCGGCGGCTCCCATGCCGCAGTCAAGGTATAGGGTCTTCATTTTCTTACATCTCCCTTTACATGATTGATCAGGCTGGCCTGATAGGCAGCACCAAACCCATTGTCGATGTTTACAACAGAAACACCGCTGGCGCAGGAATTTAACATGGAACAAAGCGCTGTCATGCCGCCAAAGGCGGCACCATAGCCGATGCTGGTGGGCACCGCGATGACCGGACAGCTGACCAGGCCGCCGACCACACTGGCCAGCGCTCCTTCCATACCGGCAATGGCAATAATGACGGTTGCTTCCATCATATCATCAAGATGGGCCAGAAGGCGATGCAATCCCGCCACGCCGACATCATGGAAGGCCTTGACTTCATTGCCCAGGGCCCTGGCCGTCAGGACCGCTTCCTCCGCAACGGGGCGGTCGCTGGTCCCTGCAGACAGGACCAGGATCGTACCAATCCCATCGGGCTTTGGAAATTCCCCGACAAGACCGATCCGTCCGTCCGGGTAATAAGTCAATGGAAGCTGTTCCTGCAGGGACTTCGCCTTTTCGGCATCGAGGCGGGTAATCAGGACGGGACGGTCACTGTCAGCGGACAGGACCTTCGTGATCCCGAGAATTTGTTCGGCAGTCTTTCCGGCACCATAAATGACTTCCGGGACGCCCTGGCGCAGGGAGCGCTGGGTATCCACTTTGGCATAGCCCAGGTCAACGAAAGGGGCCTTGCGCAGGCGCAGGGACGCTTCCTCGATGGAAACGGTTCCTTGCCGTACTTTTTCTAATAGGGATTCAATGTCTTCGTTCATGGGCGAACCTCCAGATCAAGCAGGACCTCATCATAGCGGGTCCTGAGGACGGACAGGATTTCTTTCCGGTGGGCTTTCACCAGGGAAAGCTGGGGACGGGTTACCTGAAGTTTTGCGCAATTGTGGAAGAAGCGGACCCGGAAGTCCCGAAAACCCAGGGTCATCAGAAAATTCTCGGCCCATTCGGTCCTTTCCAGCTTCTCCGCGGTAATCGGTTCATTGGCCGGAATCCGGGTGGCCAGGCAGGCGTAGGCCGGCTTGTTCCAGGTAGGAAGCCGGAGCTCCTGGCTGCGGCGGCGGATTTCCTTTTTTGTCAATCCGCACAGGCGAAGCGGGGAAAGGATATCCAGCTCTTGCAGTACTTTCATGCCAGGGCGGTCAGCGGCCTCGTCGGAGGCGTTGGTTCCGTCCAATATAATGGTAAAGCCATCTTTTTCCGCTGCCTTTCGTATGGCCGTAAAAACGGCCTTTTTGCAGTAATAACAGCGGTTTACCGGGTTGGCACGGATGTTGTCGGAGGCCAGCACATCGACGGGGATAACGGATTGAGCGATTCCGAGCTGCTTTGCCAGACGGCTCGCGTCCTCTTGTTCAAAATGGGGCTGAAAGGAGGAAACCACGGTGTAGGCGCGGATATTTTGGGCGTAACGGGCCGCTTCTGCCAGCAAATAGGTGGAATCGACACCACCGGAAAAAGCCAGGGCGGCGCGGGGGTATTTCTGGAAGAATTCCTTTAGATTCATGGAATGACCTCCCTCTGGAGTGATGCTCCTATTATACCATATGAAAAAAGTCGGGAAACATGGGGACAGGGGGGATTGGTCCAAATGGAGGATTTTACTGCATACAAAAAATAAGCAAGGACTGCCAGAAGGCGGTCCTTGCTGTCATTTCATGGAAATCCACGGTTTCGTAAATAAGGATGGTCCGGTGCCGGGTTCATCCGGAAGCGGGCTGCTCAACAGCTGGCCTTGCCCAGGACTTCGTCCATCGCTTCTTTTGTAATGGCGATGGCCTGGTCGAGTTCATCCTTGCTGATGGTAAGGGGCGGATTGAAATAAAGAACATCTCCCAAGGGGCGCAGGACCAGCCCTTTTTTGAGAACTTTCCTATAAATTTCGTATCCCAGGCGCTTATGGCCGGGGAAAGGCTGTTTTGTCGTTTTATCCGCAACCAGTTCCATGGCATGGATCAGCCCGATGTGCCGGATCTCCCCAACATGGGGATGGCTGCCGAAAACATCCTTCATGCGCCCGGTCAGCCAGGCTGCCGTATCAGCTGCCTTTTCCAGGACATGGTCCTGTTCCAATACATCCAGTACGCCGTGAGCTGCGGCACAGCCCAGGGGATTCCCCGCGTAGGTGTGGCTGTGGACAAAGGCCTTATGAGCCCCGTAATCCGCATAGAAAGCATCATAGATTTCCTGGGTGGTTATCGTGATGGACATGGGCATATAACCGCCGGTAAGACCTTTGGAGACCGTCATGACATCGGGCGTGATTCCAGCGTGTTCGCAGGCAAAAAGTTTTCCCGTGCGACCGAATCCGGTCGCAATTTCATCACAGATGAGTTTTACGTCGTATGCATTGCAGAGGGCGCGCAGCTTTTTCAGGTACAGGGCCGGATAGATCCGCATCCCTGCACTGCCCTGGAGAATGGGTTCCACAATGATGGCACAGGTTTCTCCGGCGTGTTCTGCAAAGGCTTCTTCCGCAAACCGGAAACACTCACAGGCACAGTGGTCCCTGGTCTTCCGGAATGGACAGCGATAGCAGTCCGGTGCCTGGACGTGAATGTTATCCATCATCATCGGTTTGTAGAGCCGGGCAAAAAGGTCCATGCTTCCGACGGACAGGGCTCCGATTGTTTCCCCGTGGTATCCTTCGGACAGACACATGAATCGCTTTTTCTCCGGGTGGCCGGTCTGGATGCTGTACTGGAAGACCATCTTAAGGGCCGCTTCCACCGAAGAGGAACCATTATCGTTAAAGTGGAATTTGCAGAGTCCTTTTGAGAGGACCTTCAATAATCGTTCTGCCAGGGTAATGGCTGGTTCGTGGGAGAAATTGGCAAAGATCACGTGTTCCAGTTTGTCCAGCTGTTTCCTGATGCGGTCATTGATGACCGGATTCCCGTGCCCTAACAGGTTGGCCCACCAGGAACTGATGATGTCCAGGTAAGCCTTGCCGCTTTCGTCATAAAGCCAGGCCCCCCTGGCATGATCGACCACAATGGGAGGCAGCTCCTCGTAATCCTTCATCTGGGAACAGGGATGCCAAATCAGTTTCAGGTCTCTTTCTTGCCATGTCGTCATGTGTTCGCTCCTTTTCACGTTTGTCATTTAATCATAAAAAGCTGCCAGACGGTCCGCGTCCATGGCAAGGTCCGTATCCCCATCCTGGATACAGGCTGCAACCGGCAGTCCTGTCAGCGTTTCCGTCATGGCCAGGTTGTCTTCCTGCATCTTGTCACCGGGAATCCAGTGATTGAACAGGATGGCTTTCGGTGTCATTCCATGATTCCTCATATATTCTACCGTCAGGACCGTACTGTTGATGGTGCCAAGCCCGGCATCTGCCACAATCAACGAGGAAAGCCCGAGGGTTTTGATGATGTCCTCCAGGAGCAGATGCTCCTTATTGTCCCAGCGGATTGGACAGACGATGCCGCCGCTGCCTTCCATCGTAAGAAAGTCACAACGGCTGCGCGCGTTAAGGAAATCGCCCCTGACCCGTTCCAGGTCCACGGGATCGTGATTCCAGCGGGCCGCCAGATGGGGTGATACCGCCTGCTTGTATACATAGGTCACCAGCTGGGAAAGGGGTTCTGCAAGGCCTGCTGTTCTTTTGACCTGAAGGGCATCCCCGGGCAGCAGCATTCCCTTTCCATCCGGCTCGGCCCCGCTGAGGGCCGCTTTATAATAACCGGCCTTCCGTCCGCTTTGGCGCAGTTTCTTGACAATAAGCCCCGTCACATAGGTTTTTCCGACATCCGTTCCCGTTCCCGTTACAAAAATTGCTTTTCCCATCGTCTTCGCTTCTTTCTTTTTTGAGATTAGATCCATAAACCGGCTCTGTAACAACGTTGCCCGATATAGGCGGCAGCCGCACAAATGACCGTGTCCGGTACGATCTGGAGAACTGCACAGTACCAGAACATCAGCCAGAAACTCATGGTGCTGTGAAGGATAAAGCGACTCATGAAGTAGAAATATCCGATTCCGATTCCGTAAACAATCACCAGGCCGGCCAAATTCGCAAGGAACTGTTTTTTGAAGGTCACCGGTTGTGCCGGGGTCCTGATCAGGTTTCCGCATACCCAGGCCTGCAGGGCAAAAGCCGGCAGGTAGCCAAAGGTGGGCTGCAGGATATAACCGGGGCCGCCTCCGGAAGCAAAAACAGGTATACCTATAAGCCCCATTACGGTATACGCAATAACAGCAAAGGCACCTAATCGGCCTCCCAGCAGCTGGCCGGCCAGAAGGGTCGCCAAAAACTGCAGGGTGTAGACCGTGGATCCGATCGGTATGCGGATAAGGGACCCAATGGCCACGAATGCTATAAATGAAGCACAAAGAACCGTTTCTCGAATACTTAATGTTTTCACCCGTTTCACCTCTTTTTGACAAGATACTTCTCTACTTTACGGGCTGGGAAATAAATAGTCAACCTAGTAATACAGTATGGTTAACAATAAATGGATGAACCGCTCGTCCCATATAGCGGCGCTTGAATACAGCGCCTGTTCACGGTTGACGGCCGGCATTGAAAGTGCAGTATAATAGTACAAGGCTGCCTTGAAAGGTACGGCATTCCTTTGGCACCCGGAATCCCTGTGGTCCATGGCAGGCGTATTTCCGGGAAAGCAAATGGCCAGCCATAATAAAATGGTGCGGCAGGGACTTCGAAAAGCAGCCTGAACTTTGCTGGAAAAGCATCTTGGGGGGATTTTCCAGGCCGCCGGACCGTAGGTCGACGGATTCCCGAAGGGCTGCCCCAGGAATTTTTTCCCATTTCCCTGCCGCCTTGATCCATGGTTTGAAAAAGGGAAACAGGAGATTGATGATATGGCGATTCTTGAACATGATGTCTTTATGAGTGATACGTTACGACGGGTTCCCCTGACAGAACTGCAAAACCGTCTTCTTCATTTCAGGCAGGCCATGGACGAAATGGACCCGGCCTGGCAGATGGCGGTCATTACGGACAAACTGGACATGTACTATTTTGCAGGAACCATGCAGGATGGAGCCCTGATGATCCGCCCGCGGGACATGATCCTTTGGGTGCGGCGAAGCCTGGCCCGTGCCAGGAATGAATCCCTGCTGCCGGAAACGATGCTGCGCCGGATGCACAGCTTCCGGCAGCCAGCAGAATATTACGGGAATGAAAAGCCGCAGGCTGGGGTCTATCTTGATAAAAAACATGCCTCCCTGGAATGGCTGGCTTTCTTCACCCGGTATTTTCCCCTGAAGGAAGAGAAGGACCTTGGTCCTGTACTGGCTGGACTGCGCAGTGTGAAGAGCCCCTATGAACTGGACCTTATGGCAAGGGCGGGCCGTATCCATGAGCAGGTGTTGGGAGAGGAAGCGGCACCTCTTTTTCACGATGGAATCAGTGAAGCGGAGCTGGCGGTCCAGCTTTATCTGAAAATGCTGCTTCGCGGCAGCCATGGCGTAGCCCGTACCAATCGGCCAATGGGGGAAGATGTCATAGGCCTGGCTTCCTTCGGGAAGAGTGCCCTTGTCCGCACGGCTTTTGACGGCCCTGGCGGAACAGGCGGTACCTGTGTCGCTGTCCAGAGTATCGGGTCGGCCTTTCGTCTCCTGCAGCCGGGACGTCTCGTTTATCTGGACATAGCCTGCGGCGTGGATGGCTACAATACCGATAAGACCGTTGTCTATTATTACGGGGACCTGGAAAAGGATCCGGAAAAGAAGCGCATCCTGGATGCCTATGCTTATTGCCTGGAACTGGAAAAGGCAACGGCGGCGCTGCTGAAGCCGGGCGCTGTGTTCGGAGCCGTCTATGATACCATCATGTCCGGATTCAGGCCCGAATACGAAGAATATTTCATGAATGGCGGCCGATTCCTGGGGCACAGTATCGGCCTTGTCATGGATGAAACGCCGGTCATTGCCCATGGCGTCCGGGAAATCGTAAAAGAAAATATGACCATTGCCGTAGAACCCAAAATCGGGCTGCCCGGTATTGGGATGGTGGGAACGGAAAATACCTATCAGATCACGAAAGAAGGAGCCCGCTGCCTGACCGGAGGTCCTCAGAAGCTGATGGTGGTGCCCGCCCGGGCCAGGGTTTGAGTCATTTTGAACAAAAAGCAGGGAGCGTCGCATTTTTGCGACGCTCCCTGTCTTTGGTTTTCATATTTTCAATGACCGGCCATGGGCTTTCCAGCCAGGCCTGCTGTGCAGTCCCGTTATAGAAGATGATAGTGGTTCAGGACGGTTTTCAAGCCAATGCCAATCAGTACAAGGCCGCCGATTTTTTCGGCTTTTTCCTTGCCCATCATGCCGATATAGGCTCCAAATACGCAGCCTAAAAAGGAAATACAGAAGGTAATGGTGCCAATTTCCAGAACTGCCGGCCCGATCCGGACGTCCTGGAAAGCAAAACCTACCCCGACGCCGAGGGCGTCGATACTGGTTGCAATAGCCAGTCCCAGCATGGTCAGCCAGCCCGTAACCGGTTTTTCCTCCGGGGATTCTGAAGCTTCCCGGATCATGCCGATGCCGATCCATCCCAGAATGACCAGGATAATCCAATGGCTGTAGGCATTTGCTATGGCTGCAAAGTATAAACCAAGGTGAAACCCGATGAAGGGCATGAGGGCCTGGAAAATTCCGAACCAGGCACCGTATTGAAGGCCGCCGACAAATTTCCTTTTTTCCGGCAGCCGCATGCCCCCGCACACGGAAACGGCAAAGGCATCCATTGCCAGGGATACGGACAAAAGAAGTAATGTCAGGGCATCCATTATCGTTTATGAAGCGCCTCGTAGACGAGGATTGTCAGGGCATTGAGCACTTTCAGCTCTTTTTCGTTGTGCCGTTTGTCGTCGCTCATTTTACCAAAAATCGGCAGGCTGACTTTCAGCATCTGCCTGGTAATGCCGTGCTGTCTCACCCCGCCGGCGGCCACGGAATGCCCGATGCTTTCCAGGACCGTAATGGCCATTCGTTTCTGGGATCCCTGCAGCTTGGTATTGCTGAGGATTTGCTTCTTGATGACTTCCTGCTGTTCAAGGAAATCGTTTTTATCAAGGATATATTCTTCCTCTGTTTCTGCCATGTGCGTCGCTCCTTTTTGCAATTCTATCCGATTATTTTAGCATTGAAGGGAATATTGGGCAAGGAAAATCATGGTTCCCGGCTTCCTTTATGGATAATGCCTTCGCCAAATTTCTGCTTCAGGGCATCGATGGCGGCACTTCTTTTCCGGTTCCGCGTTGTTTCGCCGAAAAAGTCCGTTTCCTGATCCGACAGGGGAATGAGATGACTGATGGTCACTCCGAGCAGCCGGACAGGCTGCTGCCAGTTAAATCCGTCAGCCAGACGACGGATATGGTACATGATTTCTTCATCCAGCTGCATTGGCAATTCTGCGGTTTCACTGCGGGTATGGAGCCTGAAGTCCGCGGTCTTGATCTTCAGGGTTGCCGTATGGCCTCCGAGTTGGCTGCTCCGCAGCCGCCAGCCGACCTGTTGGCAAAGGTCCCACAGAACAGCCAGGCAGTCTTCCCGGGTAACCAGATCTTCCTCAAAGGTGATTTCCCGACCCAGGGACTGTCGTTTTTCATCGACAATGACGGGCCGGTCGTCCAGGCCATGGGCGCAGTTCAGTATGATTTCGGTATTTTTTCCTAAGATGGGACGCAAAACAGCCGGGTCACAGGCAGCCAGCTGGCCAATCGTGTGGAGACCGATGCGGGCCAGGGCAAGGGCCGTGTGCCGGCCAACCCCGTATATCCGGTCAATGGGAAGGGGCGCAATCTTTTTTTCAGCCTCTTCCGGGCGGATGATGACAAGGCCATCCGGTTTTTCCAGGTCACTCGCCAGTTTTGCCAGGAACTTGTTCGGAGCCAGTCCCACGGAGGCTGTCAGGCCGGTTTGTTCCCTGATGCGGGACTTGATCAGCGGGCCCAGGCAAGTGACATCGCCCACCAGTTTTTCCATGCCGGTCAGGTCAAGAAAAGCTTCATCAATGGACAAGGGTTCTACCTTTGGCGAAAATGTATGAAAAATGGAACGGATTTCCCCGGATACTTCCCGATAGCGGTCATAGCGGCCTGGCAGGAAAATGGCCTGGGGACAGCGCTTCCGTGCCTGGGCCATGGGCATCGCCGAATGGATCCCGTACCTGCGGGCCTCGTAGGAGCAGGTGGAAACCACGCCGCGCCCGGACTGGCCTCCGACAACCACCGGTTTGCCCCGGTATTCCGGATGGTCATGTTGTTCCACCGATGCAAAAAAAGCATCCATGTCAACGTGCATAATCCATCTTTTTAATTGCATAAATATACACCTCATATTAACTGTAACTATTTAAAATTCACAATAGTTACACCTTATTAATAAGTAGTAATTTATAAATTGTGTCATATTTGAGGGGCATTTTTGACATTCCTTGGAAATAAAGGTACTTTTTTCTAAATAAAAGGATACTTTCTTTTGTAAAAAGTTGCAATTTCTCAAAAAAAGGTGTAGTATGCTAGCACAAGAGAAGAAATGTCCTCAGGGAAATTTGAGCAGGAAAGGGGGCGGCTTCAATTGAAGGCAGCGTATTATTTATTAAAAGAACATTGGATCAGGGTTTCCTATAACAGCAAAGGGATTACGGGCTTGTGTTGGGTTTCCCTGCCGGATCCTCTCAATGAGCCGACCCAAATGACGAATCGGGTAATCCGGGAAATCAAGGCCTATCTGAATCGCAAAAGAAAAAGCTTTTCTGTTCCCCTTTGTCCTTCGGGAACTGCTTTCCAGAAAAAAGTATGGAATGCGGTCATGAAGATCCCTTATGGAAAGACCAAGACCTTTCAGCAGCTGGCAGAGGAACTGGGCACGTCGGCCAGGGCGGTGGGCAGTGCCGTGAGCCGGAACCCGATTATGCTGCTGATTCCCACCCATCGCGTTGTCGGAACAAGCGGGATGGTGCCCAGTTACGGAGGGAGAGTTGATCATAAACAGAACCTCCTTGATCTGGAAAGCGGCCGGACAACCACTCAAACTGCATAATCACCGGATTAAAAATCGGGCAAGCCTCAGGGCTGCCCGTTTTTTTGTCATATCTTTGGATCCAGCACGCCGCCGCCCAGCAGGACATCCTCGTCTTCCCCTTCACCGTACATGACAGCGGACTGACCGCCTGTAATGGCACGCTGCGGTTCATCAAAGAGAATGGCAAAGGTGTCCGGGCCGGTGGGTGTAACGGTTGCAGGCTGTGCTTCCTGACGATAACGGACCTTGACGCGGCAATGGATGGGCCCATCCGGGACCTTTCCGCTGATCCAGTTGGCATGGCTGACCGTTGCTGTTTTACTGAAAAGAGCTTCGCTTGGCCCTACAATGACCGCGTTTCGTTTCGGGTCGATGGCCACTACATAAAGAGGGTAATCCGGCTGGTTCAGCCCCAGTTTTTTATGCTGACCGATGGTGTAATAAATAATTCCTTTATGGCGGCCGATTTCTTTTCCATCAAGGGTCAGGAAAGGCCCCGGGACCGGTTGATAGCCTAAAATCCGTTCAACTGCCTCCACATAGGTCCCCCTGGGGACAAAACAGATGTCCTGGCTGTCCGGTTTGTGGGAGTTCAGGAATCCGCTGGCTTCCGCGATTTCCCTTGTATGGGTCTTATGGTATTCCCCCAGGGGAAAACAGGTATGGGCCAGTTCTTCCTGGGTCAGGTTATAAAGAACGTAACTCTGGTCCTTGCCGGGATCGGCAGCCCGCAGCAGTTCATATTGGCCCTTCCGCTGCCGGATCCGGGCATAATGACCGGTTACAATGAGGTCGCAGCCCAGTTCACGGGCCCGCTGGTACAGGGCGCCGAACTTCAGGTATTTATTGCAGTCAATACAGGGATTCGGCGTCAGCCCCTGTATGTAGGAGCGGGCAAATTTTTCCATGACATCCCTGCGGAATGCATCCATATAGTTAAAGACAAAATAGGGCATTCCCAGGCGGGCTGCAACGCTGCGGGCATCTTCCACATCTTTCAGGCTGCAGCAGGTTTTGCCGTCGCAGCCGGCATCGGGGTTATTATACAGTTTCATGGTGCAGCCGATACAGTCATAGCCGGCGTCCTTCATCAGTTTTGCGGCTACGGAGCTGTCAACACCGCCGCTCATGGCAATCAGGGCTTTCATCGGTTTTCCTCCTTCAGGGAAACAAAAATGGGGAAATGCTCCAGGGCCGGCAGGATCCGTTCTACCAGATCGGAGGTCCTGATGGCAATGGTCGTTGTATTGACACCGGGATGGCAGCCAATCCAGGAAGCTTTCAGGAGGTCCCTGTCCATAAGGAGGCGAACCTTCTTCTGCCGGTCCTGCAAAAGGCCCATGACGGTGACCGCACCGGGCCGGATGCCCAAAAGCTCCTGCATCTGGTCGGGGGAGGCAAAATGGAGCGGCGGAAGCCCTGTCTCCTGAACCAGTTCATGGGCCCGGAAACGTTTCTCTTTTGGCAGCATGAAAAGGCAAAATGTATGGTTATCCCGGTCCGTGAGGAACAGGTTCTTGCAGATTTCAGCATTCAATTTATCTTCCAGCCCCTTTGCGGCTTCCATGGTGCCGATCGGTTCGTGATCGATACCCCGGAATGGGACCGAAAGACGCTTCAGGAAGGCATAGATACGCTGTTCGGCGCTGTCCCGCAGGAAAAGGCTGGGCGGTTCATCCTGCCAGCACGTTCTTTTTTTCATATCTTACCCCTTCTTTTCTTCTTTTTCCATAGGACGGATCCGAATCATGGCATCCTTGACCGTTTGAATCATATAGGAAATATCTTCGCAGGTGATTTCTTCTCCCAGGCTGAAGCGAATGGAAGAGCGGGCTTCCTCATCGCTCAGGCCGATGGCCTTCAGTACGTGGCTGGGGAGCAGTGAGCCGGAGGCGCAGGCCGAACCGGCGGAGGCACAGATGCCGGCCATGCCCAGAAGGGGGAGAAGGGTTTCCGAAGGGATGCCGGCAAAGGTCAGGTTCGTTGTTCCAGGAAGCCGGTTTTGGCGGTCCCCGTTGCACCTGACACCGGGTAAGGAAAGCAGTCCTGCTTCCAGCATATCCCGCAGGGAAGCAACGCGCCGGGCATTCTCTGCCATGCACAGGGAAGCTTCCTCCAGCGCGGCGGCCAGACCGACAATGGCAGGGACATTTTCCGTGCCGGCCCGCCGGCCCCGTTCCTGCTCGCCACCGAGGATCAGCGGTGCCGGTTCGATACCGGAACGCGCAAAGAGCACGCCAATCCCTTTTGGACCGTGGAATTTATGGGCGGACAGGGACAGCAGGTCCACGGACCATTGGGTTACATCAATGGGGATATGCCCTGCTGCCTGAACGGCATCCGTATGGAATAAAATTTTTTTGTCGCGGCATATCCTGCCAATGGCGGCAACGGGCTGCAGTGTTCCAAGTTCGTTATTGGCAGCCATGATGCTGACCAGGCAGGTGTCATCGGAGATTGCCCGGGCGACTTGCTCCGGGTGAAGGATGCCTTCTTTTCCAACGGGCAGCCGGACGACGGTCATTCCTTCTTTTTCCAAGGCGTCGGCCGTATGCAGGATGGCATGATGTTCAATGACAGAGGTAATGATGGTCCGTTTGCCCTGTTTTCTTCCCCAGGCGGCACCGGTGCGCAATGCCTGGTTATCGCTTTCGCTGCCTCCACTGGTAAAGGAAATTTCCCAGGGGAGGGCATGGAGGCAGCGGGCAATGGTCTCTCTTGCCAGGACTACAGCGCGGGCCGCTTCCTGCCCCAGGGGATGCGTGCTGGAAGGATTCCCGTAGCAATCCGTCAGATAAGGCATCATGGCCTTCAGTGCCCCTGGACTCAATTTTGTTGTCGCGGCATGGTCTGCATCGATGATTTTCATAGGTCCCTCCGGCAATCGGTAATAGAATACTAAAATACTAGTATTTCCTATTATACATCAAGAAGCCCGGGGAGGCGATGGCTCCTTCGGGGATTTTTATCCAAATTGGCCAAAAGTCCCTTTTTGGTTGCCCATTGTTTCGAAAATGAATCCATCTTTCCCTATTGTCTGCTGTGTCCCGGATAGCCTCTTGCAATTCACTCTCCCTCATGGTACAATACTCAAGCTGTATATATGAAAGTATATACTCTTTCTGCTCTCATCGTAGAGAAGCAAATCCAAAGGAGGAGGTGATTTCGTGAATAACTACGAAGTCATGTACATCGTTAAACCGGTAGAGGAGGACGCTTTCAACGCTGTTGTAAAGAAGTTCGATGACCTGCTGGTTGCTAACGGCGCCACTATCGAAAAGACCGATAAGTGGGGCAAAAAGCATCTGGCTTATCCGATCCAGGATATCCAGGATGGTCTGTATGTATTGACCACTTTCAGTGCTGAACCCGCCGCCGTTAAGGAACTTGACCGTGTGATGAAGATTACGGATGAAATCCTGCGTCACATGATCATTCGCAAGGGCGAGTAAAAAGGAGGATTTGGTGTATGAATAGGATATTTTTGTTAGGCCGGCTCGTGCGCGATCCGGAAGTACGGGTCACTCCTACGGAACGTACCGTCTGCACCTTTACTCTGGCTGTTGACCGTCCTTTTACTGCAAAGAACGGCCAGCGCGAAGCGGATTTTATCAACATTGTCACATGGAATAGAACCGCTGAATTATGTGGGAACAGCCTGACCAAGGGACAAAGAGCATTAGTGGAAGGCCGGCTGCAGATTCGCAGCTACGACGGTAAGGATGGAAACAAACATTGGATTACCGAAGTCATTGCCGACCGTGTTGAGTTCATTGAACGGAAGGGAACCGGTTCACCGGCTCCGACTCCGGCTCAGGGCGGAAGCAGTGCACCTTCACAAGGTTCTCCTGCCGGCAGTCAGGGCGGCATGGAAAGCTTTGGCTCTCCCATGGGTTTTGACGAAGAAATCCCATTCTGATTGGAGGGAAATACATGATCAACAAGCGTGATAGAGGAAACAGAAGACCGAGAAGAAAGGTCTGCTCTTTCTGCGTCGATAAAGTTGAAGAAATCGACTACAAGGATGCAGCAAAGCTGCGTAAGTTCATTACGGAACGCGGCAAGATTTTACCGCGCCGTATTACGGGTACCTGTGCAAAGCATCAGCGTCAGCTGACCATTGCCATCAAGCGTGCCAGAAACGTTGCCCTGCTGCCGTTTACGGCTGAATAAGAAGCATTCGAAAAGAAAACGCGGCATCGTCCCATTTTCCGTTTGGAAAGTGCGGGGGATGCCGCGTTTTTGTGGTTTTGCCGGGAAATTTCCCACCCGTTTTTCATGAAGCCGGTCAGCCTGTGACCGGCTTGCTTTTTATCCTTTTAGCGTGCATGAGTCCAAGAAAATCCTTTTCGAAGAAGCAAAATCATTCCTGATTGGAATTAAAATAATCAATATTCATCATTTAACAGAATCAATAGAAAGCGATACAATAAACCCAGAGGCATCAGCGGAGCTGGTGGTATTCCTTCAGGGCTTCCAAAAATACCCTGACGTGGGGCAGCTCCGACTGGCCATGGGAAATCAGGGCGTAGGTATTCCGTAGAAAAGGCGTCCCATCGAGGAAGGTCATGGGCCTGATATTCCCCCTGAACCCATCAAGACAGATCTTTGGCAGAATGGACCAGCCATTGCCCTTTTCGACGATATCGCGGCAGGTGGAAATGCTGCTAAGCCACATCGCAGCTTCCGGAGCGGGCTTTTTCCTTTCAAAGAACCAGCGGTCGATATTGAACTCCGTGTCCGTATCCGTCCGGTGGCCGATATAAGGTGCGGACAGGATGGTTTTTTCCGTAAGGGGAAAAGTGCTGACGAGGCAAAGGGGTTCGGAACTTAAATGCAGTTTTGTATCGGACCATTTATATTCTCCCCGCACAATGGCAACGTCCAGTTTCCGATTGAGCAGGTCCGCATAGATCTTTTCGCTGTGGGCATCTGTGACTGACAGGTGTACATAGGGATTGCGCTTCGTAAAGGACTGGAGGATCGTCGGAAAGCAGTGGCTCATATAATTGAGCGAAATACCGACGGTCAGGCTGCCTGTAATGGCATCCCCATACGATTCAAGATTTTCCTGGAACTGGTTTTCCATGCGGAGCAGATTGCGACAGAGTTTTACGAACTGTTCGCCTTTGCTGGTAAAGACCACTCCCTTCTTGGAACGGATCAGCAGCTGGCAATGGAATTCTTCTTCCCAGCCCTGGATCATTTTTGTCAGGGCGGATTGCGTGATGAACATTTCCTTGGCGGTGTG
>CADBQR010000062.1 GCA_902796945.1 uncultured Acidaminococcus sp. | reverse complement strand
ATTTTTGCCTCCGCACCGGAGAATAACCTTCGTAAAATAGTACGTAATTTTCTGATAGTAAGAGTTGCCATAGCGGACAATCTGGCATATAATGAAAGATAGTCGTTAATTGGCACTTGCTAAAAAATCAATCAATAGGAGAGTTGGAAGCATCATGAATAGTGAAAAACTATTGGCTGAGGCCAAAGAAGTTGTCAGGGATCTGAGTGTTCGGGAATTAATTGAAGAAGCCATCCGCAACGGAGAAGGTACGTTCTCTGACCGGGGTGCCCTCCGGGTTACCACGGGAACCCATACCGGCCGCTCTCCAAAGGATAAATTCATTGTCGATACTCCGCTGACCCATGATCTTGTCAACTGGGACAACAACCAGCCCTGCACGGTCGAAACGTTTGACCGGCTCTATGCAAAGTGTGAGGCGTTCATCAAGACGCACCGCGTCTATGTCAAGAACGTCAAGGCCGGTGCCGATCCTGCCTATCAGATCCGTGTGAAGTTCATCAACGAGATGGCCTGGCAGACCTTGTTTGTCAGCCAGCTTTTCATTAAGACCGATGAACCCAGCACGGTTCCTGAAGACTTTACGGTCATTTCCCTGCCCGATGTGATGGCAGAACCGGCCGTAGATGGAACCAACTCGGAAACCTTCATTATCCTGAATTTTGATAAGAAAGTGATCCTCATTGGCGGCGGCCTTTATGCAGGGGAACTGAAGAAATCCATTTTCTCCGTTATGAACTACCTGCTGCCGCAGCAGGATGTACTGAGCATGCACTGCTCCTGCAATGAAGGCGTGAAGGGCGATGTGGCGCTCTTCTTCGGTCTGTCCGGTACGGGCAAGACCACCTTGTCAGCCGATCCCCATCGTTCCCTTATTGGTGATGATGAACACGGCTGGGGCGATAACGGTGTGTTCAATGTGGAAGGCGGCTGCTATGCCAAGTGCATCGACCTGACGGAAGACAGCCAGCCTGAAATTTACGGTGCCGTCCGTTTTGGCGCGGTCATGGAGAACGTGATTGTCGATCCGAAGAACGGCGTGCCTGATTTCTCCGACAGCTCCATCACGGAAAATACCCGCGTGGCTTATCCGCTCAACTATATCCCGAATGCCAAGATTCCCAGCTGCGCTGCCCATCCGAAGAACATCATCCTGCTGACAGCAGACGCGTTCGGCGTGCTGCCCCCGATTTCCAAACTGACCAAGGAACAGGCCATGTATCATTACCTGACGGGCTATACCAGCAAGGTGGCCGGTACGGAACGTGGCATCACGGAACCGCAGGCTACTTTCTCGACGGCTTTTGGTGCGCCTTTCCTGCCACTGCAGCCGCTGGTTTATGCAAAATTGCTGGGCGAACGCATTGCCAGACATGACACGAACGTCTATCTCGTGAATACCGGCTGGAGCGGTGGCCCCTACGGTGTTGGCAAACGTATGAAACTGGCCTATACCCGTGCCATGATTCACGCCGCCCTGGATAATGAACTGGGCAAGGAAGGCTGGACGACCATGCCGCTCTTCGGCATTGCCATTCCGAAGTCCTGCCCGAACGTGCCGGGCAGCGTGCTGAACCCAAGAAATACCTGGGCAGACAAAAACGCCTATGATCAGATGGCCCGGAAGCTGGCGGGCCTGTTCCAGGAAAACTTCCGGAAATTTGCCGGCAAGGTCACGGATGATATTGCTTCGGCAGGGCCTCATCTGGATTGATGGCCGATCATCTGGATCTGCTGCAGTGAAAATGGTATTGGCAGCCCCTTTACAGGAACTCTTTCCGGTTTCTGCGAAGGGGCTGTACTGTTTCCGGAGAGACCGGGCAGGCTGGACTCCGTAGACCGGTTCCCTTGTACAATTTCTGTTCCATATGATAAAATGGCCTATTAATGGGGGTGCAACTATGGTAACCATAAATTGTCCGACCGAAGAGGCCACCCAAAAGCTCGGTTCCGTGCTGGGGCAGTTTCTTACGGATGGGGATGTGGTCCTCCTGAACGGCGACCTGGGCGCCGGCAAGACAACGCTTGTCACTGCAGCTGCCGCCGCGATGGGTGTGGACCCGAAGGAAGTTACGTCACCGACCTTTTCCCTGATGAATGTGTACAGGGGAAAGCGCCTGAGCATCAAACATTTTGATCTATACCGCATCAATTGGCCGGAAGAACTGGAAGACATCGGATTTTCCGAATACGCCGGACAGGATGGGGTTACTTTTATTGAATGGGCCAATCTGTTTCCAGATGCTGTGCCCGAGGAACATCTTGAAATTGAACTGAAACGGGATGGGCAGGGACGCCAGGCAGTATTGACAGCCCAGGGTGCCCATTACGAAGAATTGCTGGGAAAGGTGCGGGAACAGTGCTGACGTTAGGAATCGATACATCAACCCGGGTCTGCTCGGTGGCTGTCTGCGACGGGGAAAAGATCCTGGGAACCCTTGATATCAATGTTGGTTTGACTCATTCGGAAGGCCTGGTGCCTCAGCTGGAAACCCTGCTTCATCTGGCACGGGTCAGGAAAGAGGACCTGGAACTGATTGCCGTAAGCCGCGGGCCCGGGTCCTTTACGGGACTTCGCATTGGCATGGCGACTGCGGAGGCGTTGGCGTACAGCCTGAATCTTCCGCTTCGTGCCGTGGATACCCTGAAGGTCATTGCCTATAACCTGCCTGTGGCGGGTGTGCTGCTGGCTCCGGTCCTTGATGCCCAGAAAGGCAATCTGTACGTAGGACAATATATCTGGGACCAGGGACAGCTGGAGGAGGCAGAACCGGTTTCCATCCTGCCGGCAAAGAACCTGGTGTCCCTGCTGGAAAAGAAGGACCGCCCCGTTATCTTGCTGGGAGAATGCCATCGCGTGCCCCGGCATGAAGGATTCCTTGTGGCGTCAGCACCGGAAAGCGCCCGTATGCCGAGGGGCAGTTCCGTAGCCATTTTGGCCGCCCAGGACTACGAACCGGCGGACCGGCACAGCTATTTTGGCATGGAACCGTTCTACATCCGTCGGTCGGAGGCAGAGGAACTATGGGAGAAACGACACAATACCAAATGAGGCCGTTGGAAACAAAGGATCTGGCCTGGCTTATTCCCATGGATCGCGCCTGCTTCCATACGGCCTGGTCGGAGGCGGCCTGGCGGGAGGAACTGGAAGGGCGGCTGGCCCATTATTATGCAATGGAAGCCGGCGGCGTTCCCCTTGGTTATGGCGGGTTCTGGCTGATTGCCGGGGAGGCCCAGATCATGCGACTTGCCATTGCCCCGCAGTACCGGGGAAAGGGTCTGGGGCTGCGGCTCGTGGCGCTGCTCCTGGCAGAAGCCAAAAAGCTGGAAGGGCAGGAGGTTTCCCTGGAAGTCAGGGCGGGCAACCTGCCGGCAAGGAGGACTTACGAACGGCTGGGACTTACGGTCTGTGGCCAGCGGCCCCACTATTATAGCGATAACGGGGAAGATGCCATTCTGATGCATCGCACCCTTGTATAGAGAGGTCATTATGGAGAAGGAAATCAATATATTAGGCATCGAAAGCAGCTGTGATGAAACCGCTGCTTCTGTGGTGCGCAATGGACGGGACGTCCTGTCCAACGTCGTGTCGACGCAGATCCTGATTCATCGAAAGTTTGGCGGCGTCGTGCCGGAAATTGCTTCCCGGAAGCATATTGAGCATATCATGCCCGTCATTGATAAGGCGCTTCGCGATGCGCAGCTGCAGCTCCAGGATATCGACGCGGTCGCCGTTACCTACGGCCCGGGCCTTGTGGGGGCCCTGCTGGTCGGGCTCAGCGCGGCAAAAGGACTGGCCCTGGGAAGTGGCCTGCCTCTTATCGGTGTCAATCATCTGGAAGGGCATGTGTTTGCCAATTTTCTTGCCGACGAAGCATTGAAGCCGCCTTTTCTGGCGCTTGTCGTATCAGGGGGCCATACTTCCCTCCTGGTCGTGGAAGATTATAATACCTTCCGGCTTCTTGGACAGACCCGGGATGACGCGGCGGGGGAGGCTTTTGATAAGATTGCCCGTTTTATGGGGCTGCCCTATCCCGGTGGTCCGGAAATTGAAAAACTGGCAGCGGGGGGAAATCCACAGGCCATCGACTTTCCCAGGCCGCTCCTGCCGGACAGTTATGACTTCAGTTTCAGCGGCCTGAAATCGGCGGTCATTAATTATATCCATACGGAAGAACAGCGCGGCGCTGAATTGAGCCGGGAAAATGTAGCCGCTTCCTTTCAGGAAGCCATTGTGGATGTGCTCGTGACCAAGTGCAAACAGGCCCTTTTGGCAACGGGACTTAAAAAAATCGTGCTGGCCGGCGGCGTATCGGCGAATAAGCGCCTGCAGGAAGCCCTGGCTTCCGGAGCCCGGGAAGTGGGGGCTGAACTGGTGCATCCTACTTCCATTCTGTGTACGGATAACGCGGTCATGGTAGCGGTCAGGGGTTACTACCAATACCTGAACCGGGATTTTGCGCCTTTATCGCTGAATGCGGATCCCAGTCTGAAATTGGGTACCCTGTAAAGGAAAAAAGAAGATATGGAAGGCAAGGGACTGCCCGGATTGTACCGGGAGTCCCTTCCTTCATTTTCCGGAGAGGAGTCTTTCAATTGGAAAGGAAAACGAAACGTGTTCTTTCGATTGCCGGGATCCTGGTCCTGGTCCTGCTTTGCGTCATAGGCGGCTGGTTCCTCCATTACCGCCGGACACCGGCCTATTCCCTGGGATTGGCTGCGGAGGCCGTTCAGCAGCATGACTGGGAGCGTTTTGGGAATTTCGTGGATACGAAGGCGGTACTGGGGAAACTGTATGACGACAGCACCGCCATGGCCCTGGAGACGGTGAAGATAAATCCCTCCCTCAGCGGGATTACAGGCCCATTGACGAAAGCGTTAAAACCACAGGTCGTAGATGCGCTTGAAGGGGTGCTTCGCTCCTATGTGGAAACGGGGGAACGGGCCATTCCCGGCGGAAGCGGCGGGGATTCGACCCTCCTGAACCCGATTCCATTCCGTGTAATGACCGGACTGATGGGTGTCTCCCAGGTCCTTCGCACAGAATACAGTGATTCAGGCGCTTATGTAACCGTGCCGGTCCATGATGGACGGCTGGACCGGGATCTTGAGGTGGTCCTGCGCATGGAGCCGCAGCAGGATGGTTCCTGGCGCGTCGTAGCCTGGGAAAACATGAAGGAATACGTGGAACAATGGGATGCCGCCGAAAAGGAAATCCTGGCGACCCTGAACGCACCCAGTCAGCAGGCAATCGACAAGATCTGGACCCTGGAAAATGTAAATGGTGCAGTGGAAGGAAACGGATTTGCCCGCCAGCTTCATTTCCGGATCGAGGGCAGCCTGAAAAGTGAGCGTCCCCTTGTCGGTATCGAGGGAATTGTCACGACCCGCACCCCGGATGGCCAGGCTGTACTTTCATCGTTTGCCGAAACGCTTGGCAGTGTTACCCATCACCATATCCAGCTGGATATGGCACGGGAGTTAAATCCCTTTATCGGACCGGAAGCTGCCGTAATGGAGGCCGGGAAGCTGCGCTGGTCCGTCACGATTACGGCGCTTCGTTTTGCCGATGGTACCGCATTGGAAATCAGGCGGAGCCTGGATTGATGGGAACGGCCGTTTCAGGCGGGTGGTTTTACCGGTTGCGTCATCCTTGGATAACCGGGATGATGGGAAACCTGCCTTTTCTTTTTCATTGTTTCTTGCCTTTTTTTTGGGTATAATGATGCTAAATGTACCAAACCAGGAAGATTATTTGACTGACAGGTCAGAAAAGGCTGTCCCTGAAGGAGTGAACACCTTGAAATCCGAAACATCCAGTGATTCGAATTACGAGAAGCATAAAAGGTTCATAGAACATCACCTGAGTTATTTTCTGCCGGCTTTCTATATGATTACGGACTGGATTTTTGTCCTTTTGGCCGAACACGTTTCCGTGGAAATCCGCAATTGTCTGATTGGCAGCTCGACGCTGCATATAGCCTGGCTGAACAAATTCGTTGTGTTCCCGCTTTTTTTCATCATTTTCCTGCGCAACGGGGAAGTTTACCAGAAACCCATGGGAACCTGGCGGAAACTGGAACATATTTTTTACAGCTGTTCCTATGCCATTGGGCTGATCGTTTTCCTTGTCTATGCAACTCATATCGCTAATTCGACGTCCCGGCTTTTCATTGTATTGCTGTGGATCCTGGCGTTCCTGTTTATCAGTCTGTCCCGGGTCATCATCGCCCACATCCTGAACTGGGCCGGAGTCGGTCGTTTCCCGATCCTTCTGGTGGGAGCCGGAAAGACGGCCCAATTGCTGCTGCGGGGAATCCGGAACGACGTGGGCCTCAATTTTTCGATCATCGGCTACGTGGATGATGCCGGGCAGCGCCCTGAATATGTCGGCGACCTGCCTTATCTGGGCACTTTTGACGAGGTGGAAAAAATCATTCAGGAAACGGAAGTCAATGATGTTTTCATTGCGGCTCCCGGCCTGAAATCGGAACAGCTGGACTCCCTGATTTACCGCATCCAGCCGCTTGTCCGTAACGTGGCTTTCATTCCGGACCTGATTGGCCTGCCCGTCAACGGGGTGACGGTGGAAAGCCTTTTCAATGAGCGGCTCCTGGTCATGGGGCTGCGCAACAACCTGGCCCGGCGTTATAACAAGGTATTCAAGTATATTTTTGATATGGTGCTGACCTCGATTGGCATTGTCCTGATCAGTCCTGTTTTGGCGTTATTGGCCTTTCTGATCAAACTGGATTCCAAGGGACCCGTAATTTTTGCCCATCGCCGGATCGGGCAGAACGGAAAGGAATTCCCCTGCTACAAATTCCGTACCATGTGTGTGGATGCCGATGTCAAGCTGAAGGAATACCTGGCTTCCCATCCGGAGGCCCGTGAGGAATGGGAACGGGATTTCAAACTGAAGGATGATCCCCGCATTACCCGGATTGGACGTGTCCTGCGGCGGACAAGCCTGGACGAGCTTCCCCAGCTCTTTAATGTCCTGAAGGGGCAGATGAGCCTGGTCGGGCCCCGGCCCATTGTAAAGGCCGAAATCCCCAAGTACGGGCGTTATATTGCCGATTTTTATATGGTCCGTCCCGGTATTACCGGAATGTGGCAGGTCAATGGCCGCAGTGATACTACGTATGAGGAACGTGTCCAGATGGACTCCTGGTATGTGCGGAACTGGTCCGTATGGCTGGACCTGTCCCTTTTATGGAAAACGTTCAGCGTTGTCCTGAACCATAAGGGCGCTTACTGAGCTGCTTTTCCATGAAAAACAGCCGTTCCTGTACTTTTTACAGCTGCCGGGATATCCTGGCTGCCAGGGGCGTTCCTGACAATTGATGGTTGTCTGCCAGACAGGCAGTATATTATGAAGGTGATGGATCATGAAAAAGGAAATGAAAGATCTGGTTATAGCCGTGGCCGGGACTGGTTATGTCGGCCTGTCCGTTGCGGTTCTCCTGTCCCAGCATCATACGGTATATGCCGTGGATATTGACGAGAAGAAGATTGAAAAGCTGAATGCCCGGCAATCTCCCATTGTGGATAAGGAAATCGAGGAGTACCTCCAGAAGGGGCATCTGCACCTGACCGCTACCATGGATGCTGCCGACGCCTATGGAAAGGCCGACATCATCATCATAGCGGTTCCGACAAACTATGATTCCCGACGTAACTTCTTTGATACGTCCGCCGTAGAAAATGTACTGGCCCTGGTGCAGCAGTACAATCCGGAAGCCCTTGTCGTCATCAAATCGACGGTACCGGTCGGCTATACGCGGGAAATCCGTGAAAAGACCGGCAATGACCGGATCCTTTTCAGCCCCGAATTCCTGAGGGAAGGCAAGGCACTCTACGATAATCTTTACCCAAGCCGGATCGTTGTAGGTACGGACCTGAATGATCCGGTCCTGACCGGAGATGCCCGTGTTTTTGCCGCCCTGCTGCGGGAAGGGGCCCTCAAGGAAGAGATTCCTGTCCGCATCATCGGGTTTACGGAAGCCGAGGCCGTAAAATTGTTTGCCAACACCTATCTGGCCCTGCGGGTTGCCTATTTCAACGAGCTCGATACCTACGCGGAACTGAAGGGCCTGAATACGAAGGACATCATCGATGGGGTCTGCCTGGATCCCCGGGTCGGGACCCATTATAACAATCCTTCCTTCGGGTATGGCGGTTACTGCCTGCCGAAGGATACAAAACAGCTGCTTGCCAATTACAGTGATGTACCGGAAAACCTGATTGAAGCCATTGTCCATTCCAACACGACGCGGAAGGACCATATTGCCAGCCAGGTCCTCCAGAAGGCGGGATACAGCCCGGCCCGTGACTGCCGGGATCTGGTCATCGGCGTCTTCCGCCTGACCATGAAATCCAACAGCGACAATTTCCGGGAAAGTTCCATTCAGGGAATCATGAAGCGCATCAAGGCGAAGGGCGTGCCGGTCATTATTTACGAACCGACCCTTCCTGATGGGAGCCGCTTTTATAACAGCCTTGTCGTAAATGACCTGGCAGCGTTCAAGAAAAAGAGTGCCGTCATCATCGCAAACCGGTTTGATGCGGTCCTGAATGATGTGAAAGAAAAAGTATATACCAGGGACCTGTTCCAGCGGGACTGATGCCAACCTGTCAGGGGAACCGGAACGGCCGTTTGGTGGCATTACAACAGGGAATTCCTTCCGCAATGGCCATGCCAATGCGCTGAGCCTGAAGAATGCAATTTCCGATGCCATTACCCTGGCAAACCATAAAAAGAACTGAGCGCCAGATGAGCAAAAGGGGAGGCAGAACAATATGATTGCGGACTTTGAATTTTATTCCCCTACCCGGGTCGTGTTCGGAAAGGACACGGAAAGGAGGACGGGGGACCTGATCCGGAACCTGGGATTTAAAAAGGTCCTCATTGTCTACGGCGGGGGCAGCGCCAAACGGAGCGGCCTTTTGGACCGGGTGGAGGAATCCCTTGGCCGGCAGGGCATTGCCTTTGTGGAAAAAGGCGGTGTGAAGCCCAACCCGCGGCTTTCCTTTGTTTATGAAGGAGCCAGGCTGGGGCGGAAGGAAAAGGTCGAAATGATTCTCGCCGTCGGCGGCGGGAGCGTCATTGACACCGCAAAGGCCATTGCCTATGCACTCGCCAATGAGGGAGATGTGTGGGACTTCTATGATTTCAAACGCAAGGCTTCTGCCTGTCTTCCGGTGGGCGTGGTCCTGACCATCGCCGCTTCAGGAAGTGAGCTCAGCAATTCTTCGGTCATTACGGATGAACGGACGAACTGCAAGCGCAGCTATAACAATGACCTGGCGCGCCCTGTCTTTGCCGTCATGAATCCGGCCCTGACAGAAACCCTGCCGCCTTTCCAGACGGCCTGCGGCTGCTGTGATATTCTTATGCATACCATGGAACGGTACTTCACGAACGGAGCCAAAATGGAACTTACCGATGCCATTGCCGAGGGGCTCCTGCGGACGGTTATGAAAGAGGCCCTTGTGCTCCGCGACAACCCGGCTGACTATGAGGCGCGGGCCGAAGTGATGTGGGCCGGCAGCCTGTCCCACAATGACCTGACCGGATGCGGCAGTCGGGAACGGGATTTTGCAACCCATCGCCTGGAACATGAAGTGAGCGGTCTTTTTGATGTGGCCCACGGTGCCGGCCTGACCTCGCTCTGGGGTAGCTGGGCCCGCTATGTCTATAAGGACTGCCTGCATCGGTTCCGCCGTTTTGCCCTTCAGGTCATGAAGGTGGAAGAGACAGGAACCGACGAGGAAATCGCCCTGAAAGGCATCGAAGCGATGGAAGCCTTTTTCCATGCCATGGGAATGCCGCTCGGGTTCCATGAACTGGGGATTGCGCCGACGGAAGCACAACTGCGGCAGCTTGCCCATATGTGCAGTGTCACTGCCCATGACCACCTGGGATCGGCCCGGGTATTGCATGAAGCCGATATGTATGCCATCTACAAGGCGGCTTCCCGGCGTTAGGGACCTGCCTTTCATTGCCGGAAAAGAAGCCCGGCTTCCATCCGGAAAATCGAAACCACGAAAACTGCTGCCCTCGGGCGGCAGTTTTTTGTATGCTGCCGTCTTTACCTTATGATGACCGTTTCTTTTCACAGATATTTCATGATTGATTTTGTTCAATTTGATTTACTGTTTGCTAAATGTGCTAAAATAAGCATACAATAAGAGGAATTTTGCAGGAAATTTGCTGATCATGGCGAAATAGAATATAAAAGACAGGGTGGGGCGGATTTTGGGCCGGAACCCTGATCCCGTGACGGAGAACTTTGCAGTACCGGAAGTCTGCGCCGATTGCCTGGTAACCGACGCATGATCTATAGAGAAATTCATCAAGCAATCACACAGCAGGAGGCGAATATTTTGAGAAAGATTGAATGTCTTGCCATGATCCTTGCCGGGGGAAAAGGCAGCCGTCTCGGCGTATTGACAAAAAATGTCGCAAAACCGGCGGTCCTGTTCGGTGCAAAATACCGTATCATTGACTTTACTCTCAGTAACTGCCGTAATTCCGGTATCGATACCGTAGGTATCCTGACCCAGTATCAGCCCCTCGAACTGAACTGGTACATCGGCAACGGCAGCAGCTGGGACCTGGACAGCGATCACGGCGGTACTTTCGTATTGCCGCCTTACATGAATGACAAGGATTCCTCCAACTGGTATCAGGGTACGGCTGATGCCATCTATCAGAACCTGAATTTCATGGATATGATCGATCCCGAGTATGTCCTTATCCTTTCAGGGGATCACATCTATTCCATGGATTACGGGACCATGCTGGCCTTCCATAAAAAGCATAAGGCCAAGGTAACGGTCAGCACGCTCCGGGTGCCCATGACCGATGCATCCCGTTTTGGCATCATGAATACGGGCGATAACATGCGGATCGTGGAGTTCGAGGAAAAACCAGCGCATCCGAAGAGCAACCTGGCTTCGATGGGAATCTATATCTTTGACAAGGAAACCCTGAAGAAATACCTCATCGAGGATGCGGCCAGGACCGATTCCGATCATGATTTCGGCAAGAATATCATCCCTCGCTTGCTGCAGGACCGTGTGCCGGTCTATGCCTATCCATTTGAAGGGTACTGGAAGGACGTAGGAACCTTTGAAAGCCTCTGGCAGGCCAATATGGACCTGCTGGCCGACAATCCGCCCATTCGGCTGAACGATCCCAAATGGCGGATCTATTCGGGCAGCCAGTCCCTGCCGCCGCACTATATCGGCCCTAATGCTTCCATGGTCAGTTCCCTGGCCGGCGAAGGGTCCGTAATCCTGGGGAAGGTTCTCCACTCCGTGATTTTCTATAACGTCGTGGTGGAAGAGGATACCCAGATCATCGATTCCGTCCTCATGCCTGGAACGGTCGTCGAGCGGGGCGCCGTGGTGGACCATGCCATTCTGGGCGAACGCTGCCGGGTGCAGGCTGGTTGTGAGATCCACGGCCAGAGCGGGGCCATCAGGGTTTATGGGAATGACGATATCATTCCGGGTCCCAATGCGAACACCCTGGGCCACTCCGTACCGCCTGTAAAGGGCAAGGAGGAGGAAAAGAAGGGGGCGGTTGTCAATGGATAACAATATTATCGGACTGATCAACCTGCAGGGACCGAATTACATGGCCGAGCTGAGTGAGGCCCGTCCAATGGCTTCGGAACCGTTTGCCGGGAAATTCCGTCTCATTGATTTTGCCCTGTCCACGATGGTCAATGCCGGAGTCGATACGGTGGGGCTGCTGCTGCCCTTCCACAGCCGCTCCGTTCTGGACCATGTGCGTTCCGGTAAGGAATGGAACCTGGCCCGCAAGCAGCATGGGCTGTTCTACCTGCCCATTGATGAAGCCGATGAAATCACGCAGCCCCGCCGCGGGGATATCCGGACTTACTACAAGAACCTGCGGTTTGTGGAACGGGAATTGAACCATTACCTGCTCCTGTCCGGCTGCGATGTGGTTCATAATATCGACTACAATCAGGTGCTTCATTCCCACCGCAGCCATAATGCGGATATCACCCTGATCTATAAGGTCATGGATGAAGACAGTGTCGGCGAAGGCTATATCGTGACAACCAATGACAGTGGTCACGTGACGGGCTTTACCAAGACCCAGAGCATCAAGAAAGGGGATAAGCTTTATCTGGGCACGGCCCTTATGGATGGCTCCCTGTTCGTAGCAATGGTGCGCCGGGCCTATGCCCAGGATCCCAACCAATATCTGAGTGATGTGCTGGCACGCAATATCGGGCACCCCAGGATCTATGGCTATGAATACAAGGGGTATGCCAAACGGATCCACTCACTGAAGAGTTATTATGATGCCAATATGGATATGCTGAACCTGGACAACTGGAAGGCTGTCTACCGTCAGGACCGGAAGATCTATACCAAGGTCAAGGACGAGGCACCGGCCAAGTACATGGCGGATGCCCGGGTCAGCAATTCCCTGATTGGTGATGGCTGCATCATCGAAGGAACGGTTGAAAATTCCATTCTTTTCCGCCGCGTCCGGGTGGGGCGCAACGCGGTTGTCAAGAATTCCATTATCATGCAGAATACTGTCATTGGGGAGGAGGCCCGGGTGGACCGGGTCGTTTGTGACAAGAATCAGGAAATCCAGCCTGAAGCCTTTTTGACCGGGCGAAAAGATAAGCCCCTGTGCATTGTGAAATATGATGTAGTGTAACAGGAACGATGAGGATTGAGGCCGCGTATCTGTTTCGGACGCGGAATCGGCATCGCCTCCCATCGCTGCCGGTTCCACGGCCCCGGACAAAAAGCCTGCGTTTTGGGGCGGAGCGACCAAATGAATCATGATTTCTGACGGGGAGGACTGCTGAGTGCGGTCCTCCTTCTCCAAATCAGTGCTGGATAGGAAGGCAGGTCTACTACGAAAAACTGGAAAAGCAAAAGAGAGTTCATTGCGTTGTTTGAGCAAAAGGCAAAAATCCTGTTCGATAAGGAAGTGCGGAGCCTTGATCAACGGGAGGTTTACCAGATTCTTGCCAATATGGTCAAGGACCTGATTTATGATGATTGGATCAAAACAGAACAACGTTATGATGAGGAACTTCCGCGTCAGGTTTATTATTTCAGTATTGAATTTCTGCTGGGAAGGCTGCTGGATACCAATCTCCTGAACTGTCGTATGGAGAATATGGCCCGCAGCGCCCTTAAGGAACTGGGGTTTAACCTGGATGATATCTTTCCCATGGAACCGGATCCCGGGCTGGGGAATGGTGGATTGGGGCGGCTGGCCGCCTGTTTCATTGATTCCATGGCGGCACTGGGATTGCCGGGACATGGCTGCAGCATCCGCTATCAATATGGCTTGTTCGATCAGCGGATCGTGGATGGGCAGCAGGTCGAATTGCCTGATGCATGGTTGCGGGACGGATTTCCATGGGAAACAAAACGGTCTGATAAGGCTGTTTATGTCCGTTTTGGCGGCAATGCCTATATGCGTCCCGGCCGCGACGGAAAACTGGAATGTGTACACGAAAAATTCAGTGCTGTCAGGGCGGTCCCCTATGATGTGCCGGTGCCCGGTTACCACAACCATACCGTCAACACGCTTCGTTTGTGGAAGGCGGAATATACGACGGATGGGCTTTATGACCAGCTCCGCTATGGTGATTATCGCCGGGCCCTGCGTTATAAGGATACGACCCAGCAGATTTCACGCTTCCTCTATCCGGATGATTCGACGTATGAGGGACGGAAACTGCGGCTCATGCAGGAGTATTTCTTTGTATCGGCGGGCGTGCAGAGCATCCTCCGGCACTACAAGTCCCACCACGGCGATCCCCGGGAATTTGACAGCCATGTGGCAATCCATATCAATGATACCCATCCGGCCCTGGTCGTTCCGGAATTGATGCGTCTCCTGATGGACCAGGAGGGGCTTTCCTGGAATGAGGCCTGGAAGATTACGACGCACTGTGTGGCCTACACCAATCATACGGTCATGCCGGAAGCCCTGGAACAATGGCCGATTTCCATGTTCAAGGAATTGCTTCCCCGCATCTACCTGATTGTCGATGAAATCAACCGGCGGTTCCTGGAAGGGTATCGGCAGCGTTTCCCCGGCCGGGAAGACAAGGCAAAATCCGTCGCCATTTTGTGGGACGGACAGGTGCGGATGGCCAATCTGGCCGTTGTGGGAAGCCACAGCATCAATGGCGTGGCCAAACTGCATACCCGGATCCTTGAAAAAAGCACGCTTCATCAGTTCTACGAGATTTATCCGGAGCGTTTCAACAATAAGACAAACGGTGTGACCCATCGGCGCTGGCTCCTGGAATCCAATCCGCCCCTGGCTTCGTTGATTTCGGATACCATCGGCCCGGTATGGATTTCGGATCCGGCCCGTTTATCCGGGCTGATGGCCTATCAGGATGATCCTGCTTTCCTGGAACAGCTTGGTAAGGTCCGGCAGAACCGGAAGAATGCATTGGCCCGCTGGCTCCAGACGGAAAAGGGAATCAAGGTGGATCCCCTGTCCGTGTTCGATGTCCAGATCAAGCGGTTCCATATGTATAAACGGCAGCTCCTGAACATCCTGCATGTCTATTACCTGTACCGCCATCTCCTGGAAGACCCTGATTTTGTGGGCATTCCGCAGACCTTCATCTTTGGCGGCAAGGCTGCTGTTTCCTACGGGGAAGCCAAGATTGTCATCAAGCTGGTCCATACGGTGGCACAGATGATTGACAGGGAACCGAAGGTACGGGAAAAACTGAAGGTCCTTTTCCTGGAAAACTATAACGTGTCCCTGGGGCAGCGCCTGTTCCCGGCCGCCGATGTAAGTGAGCAGATTTCCACCGCCGGCAAGGAAGCCTCCGGCACGGGAAACATGAAATTCATGATGAACGGGGCCATTACCCTGGGCACCCTGGACGGAGCCAATGTGGAAATCCATGATCGGATTGGCGATGAGAACTGCGTCATTTTCGGGTTGAAGGCGGAGGAAGTGGAACGCTATTACCGGGAAGGCGGCTATTCGTCCTGGAATCTGTACCGTACGGATCCTGAAATCCGTCTGATCCTGGAAGTCTTCAATACCAGTTCCATGTTCGGCCAGCTGTATGAAGCACTGCTGGGACGGAATGATGAATATTTTGTCCTGAAGGACTTCCGCTCCTACTGTCAGGCCCACAGGGAAATCCTGCGCCGCTACAGCAACCGGAATGAATGGCTGCGGGCCAGTACGGTCAATATTGCGCAGTCCGGCTATTTTTCGAGTGACAGGACCGTGTCGGAATACGCCAGGGATATATGGCACGTATATCCGGTAAGGGTTTGACTGGGAAAGGACCATGCCTATGCATTTGAATGCGATTGATACTTACAGCATGTACCTGTTTCATAACGGGACAAACTATAACAGCTACCGCCTCTTTGGCGCCCACCGGACCGTGTGGCGCAGAAAGTCCAGCATCCGCTTTGCCCTGTGGGCGCCCCATGCCCGCAAAGTGAGTGTTGTAGGCGATTTCAATCATTGGGACGCCGATGCCAATCCGATGGAGCGGGCCGATGACAATGGAATCTGGAAAACCTTCATTCCTGGACTGGAAGAGGGAGCGATTTATAAATATGCCATTACGACCGCGTCGGGGGAAACCATCCTGAAAGCGGACCCCTATGGCTTCCGGGCGGAAGTCCGTCCCCGGACCGCTTCGGTCATAGCCTCCATGAATTATAAATGGCATGATGCCAAATGGCAGAAATCACGGGCTTCCTACGTTTCCTATGAGGAGCCCATGGTCATCTACGAGGTGCACGCCGGTTCCTGGCGACGCCATGCGGACGGTTCGCTGCTGACCTATCGGGAACTGGCGGATGAACTGGTTCCGTACCTTACGGAGATGCATTATACCCATGTGGAATTCATGCCGTTGTGCGAATATCCCTTTGATGGGTCCTGGGGCTATCAGGCAACGGGCTATTTTGCCGCGACGAGCCGCTATGGGACGCCGGAGGACCTGATGTATCTGGTCGATACCTGCCATCAGGCCGGGATCGGCGTGATCCTGGACTGGGTCCCGGGCCATTTCTGCCGCGATGCCCACGGCCTCCGCTTCTTTGACGGGGAGCCGCTGTATGAATCGGGAAATCCCCTTCTGGCCGAAAACAAGGACTGGGATACCATGAACTTTGACTACGGCCGGGCGGAGGTTCGCAGTTTCCTGATTTCCAGTGCCCTGTTCTGGCTGCGGGAATTCCATATGGACGGAATCCGCATTGATGCCGTGGCCAGCATGCTGTACCTGGATTATGGAAAACAGGATGGTCAGTGGCAGGCAAACAAGTATGGCGGAAGGGAAAACCTGGAAGCCGTTGAGTTCCTGCGGCAGCTTAATACAGCTGTTTTTGCCGAAAAACCGCAGGCCCTGATGGTGGCTGAGGAATCGACGACGTGGCCGCTTGTATCCCACCCTGTGGATCAGGGCGGTCTGGGCTTCAATTATAAATGGAACATGGGCTGGATGAATGACATGCTGAAATACATGTCCCTGGATCCGGTCTATCGCAAATACAACCAGAACCTGATTACGTTTTCCCTGTATTATGCTTTTTCGGAAAACTTCATTCTACCGCTTTCCCATGATGAAGTGGTCCATGGAAAGAAGTCGCTCCTGGATAAAATGCCCGGCGACTATTGGAAGAAATTTGCCGGTCTCCGTGCTTTCTACGCATATTGGATGAGCCATCCCGGTAAAAAGCTGCTCTTTATGGGCGGCGAATTCGGGCAGTTCATTGAATGGCGGTTTGCAGAAGCCCTGGACTGGCTGCTCCTGAAGTATCCCCTGCATGCAAAACTGCAGCAGTTCGTGAAAACGCTTAACCAATGTTATCTTGAACATCCCGAATTCTGGCAGATCGATTATGACTGGAAAGGATTCGAATGGATCAGCTGTGATGATACCGACAACAGCGTGATTGCCTTTATCCGCCGGGGCAGGGAGGTAGGCCGGGAAATGATCGTGGTCTGCAATTTCACCCCTGTGGTTCGTCGTGATTACCGGATTGGGATAAACCAGGCCGGTACCTATCAGGAAATCCTGAACAGTGACGACGAGCAGTTCGGCGGCAGCGGTGTCCCGTCCGGAACCAGGAAGGACGGTATTGTATTGGTCGAATCCGAGGCAGTTCCCATGCATGGCCGGGAGCAGTCCCTGGTTTTGACACTGCCACCTTTGGCAGTGATTTATCTGACGTGTGTGATTAAGGCGAAGCTGCCTGCAGGAACCGGAAAAGACGAAGGCCTGCAGAAAAATGAGCTGACGCCGTCTGTAGAAGCAGAAACGAGATATGCCAAGGAAGAAAGCGAGGGTTGATGGCGTATGAAAGTTTTATTTGTCGCTTCTGAGGCCGCACCTTTTATTAAAACAGGTGGTCTGGCCGATGTAATGGGTGCCCTGCCGGCCCAATTGCGCCAGGAGGGCGTGGAAACGGCTCTTGTGATTCCCAAATACAGTGCAGTGGCCAAGGAATATGGGGATCGCATGGAAACGGTTTATACCGGAACGGTGGACCTGTCCTGGCGTAACCAGTACATGGGCGTGGAAAAAATGGAATACGAGGGCATGCCGGTCTTCTTCATCGACAACGAATACTATTTCAAGCGGCCCGGTCTCTATGGGTATTATGATGACGCCGAGCGGTTTGCCTTCTTCAGCAAGGCCGTCCTGGCCATGCTGCCCCATATCGGGTTCCGCCCCGACATCATTCACACGAATGACTGGCACACCGGGCTTGTCGGTGTATACCTGAAGGAAGACTTCATGAAGGACCCGTTCTATGATGGAATCAAAAACGTCTTTACCATTCATAACATGAAGTATCAGGGCATCTATAGTCCTGATATTGTGGAAGATGTCCTGGGGCTGCCGATGCGGCTCTTCCGGAACGGCAACATCGAGAATGATGGCTGTGTGAACTTCCTGAAAGCCGGCATGAACTATGCCGATTACATCACGACGGTCAGCCCGTCTTATGCCAGGGAAATCTGCTATCCCTATTTTGGGGAAGGCCTGGACAGTTACGCCAGCCTTTGCGCCGGCAAAATGAAGGGCATCCTGAACGGAATGGATGAGAAAGTCTTCAATCCTTCAACGGATCCGTATATTCCTTACCCGTACAGCGACAAGGATATCTTTACCCGTAAACCGCTCAACAAGGAAGCCCTGCAAAAGGAACTGGGACTGCCCGTGACGCGCCGGGTACCGGTTTTTGCCATGATTACGCGTCTGGTGGAGGCGAAGGGACTTGACCTGGTGACCTACATCATGGATGAAATGATGCAGGAAGATATCCAGTTCGTTGTCGTTGGTACCGGGGACAGGCCCTATGAGGAGGCCCTGCAATCCCTGGATAACCGCTATCCTGACAAAGTGTCCGTCAATATCCGCTTCAGCGAGGAACTGGCCCATAAGGTCTATGCGGCTGCCGATTTCTTCCTGATGCCGTCCCGCTATGAGGCCTGCGGAATCAGCCAGATGATTGCCATGAAATACGGGGCCGTTCCTGTGGTCCGCGAAGTAGGTGGACTGAGGGATTCTGTAACGAATTACAATAAGTTCAGCGGCAAGGGCAACGGACTTGTTTTTTCCAATTTCAATGCCCATGAACTCCTCTTTACGGTCAAGCGGGCCATCAGCTACTTTGAAGAGGAAACGGTCTGGGAAAAACTCGTTCTTAACGCCATGCATACCGATCATAGCTGGACCCGTTCAGCAATCGAATATAAGAAAATCTATGAAAAGGTGATGAACGGAAACACGGCAAAGGCGGCTGAAAAGAAGGAACCGGAAAAATCTCCGGAACCGGCGGCTGCTGCTGTCGCTGTAGCACCGGAGCCCGGGAAAGCCCCTCAGAGGGACGCGGTGGAAACCAGGACAGAAGCGCCTGCTCCCAGGGAAGCGGCGGCCACGGCACCCCGTAAAACGACGGGCAAAAAAGCTGCTGCCCCGAAAAAGACGACGTCCCGCCGGAAAAATGCCGGAAGTACCAGGAAGCGGACGGCCCGGTCCGGGAAAAAGGGCACGGAAAAGAAATAAACAGCAAAAATGCCGATTGCATCGGCACCGTTCCAGGTCCTGAAGGGGCAGCCGGTTTCTCCGGATCCGCCCCTTTCGGGCCTTGTTATCCATGAAAGAGGATCGATATCATGGACTGTGTATGTTTTCATGATTCACGGAATACAGCTTACCGTTATCCCTTTGGTGCCGTCCCGACAGGAACGGCCGTAACCCTGCACCTTGATGTGACCGGGGACGGGACGGAAGCTGTTTTTTTACGCTTGTGGGTCGGTGATCAGGAAACCCTGCTTCCCATGACCTGCCCGGACCTGCCCGCTCCGGCCGATGCCGGGGAGGCGGAAGCCGGCGTTCAGACAAGACGATATGGCATTTCCTTCCAGGTCCCTGAAAAGGGATGCCTTGTCTGGTATTTTTTTGAAGTACGGAAACAGGGTGTTACCTGTTACTATGGCAACAACAAGAAAGAGCGGGGAGGAAAGGGACAGGTCTGGAAGACCTTGCCGCCTTCCTTCCAGATTACCGTCTATGATGCCGGGTCCGTGACACCGGACTGGCTGAAACATGCTGTTATCTATCAGATTTTTCCGGACCGTTTCTGCCGTGGCAAGGTTTCACCGGACCGTTTCATGGGAAAGGAGGGCGCTGTCCTGCACAGCTGCTGGCAGGGTGAGCCATGCTACGTCAGGGATAAGGAAAACAGGGTCCTGTATTATGATTTTTACGGCGGAACCCTGGAGGGCATCCTGGAAAAACTGGATTACCTGCAGGACCTGGGTGTTACCTGCCTGTATTTCAATCCGGTGTTCCAGGCCCGCAGCAATCATCGCTACGATACGGGGGACTATAAGACCATCGACCCGTTCCTGGGGGATGAGAAAACCTTCCGCCTTCTTTGCGAGGAAGCCAAAAAACGGCATATCCGCATCATTCTGGATGGCGTGTTCAGTCACACCGGCGCAGACAGCCGCTATTTCAACCGTCTGGGGACGTATGGGGAAGCGGAGGGCGCTTACCGCAATCCGGATTCTCCCTATGCTTCCTGGTACCGGTTTACCCGGTTCCCCGATGAATATCGCTGCTGGTGGGGTGATCGGAGCCTGCCGGAAGTCGAGGAAACAGAAAGCTCCTATTTGGATTACATCATCTACGGGGAAGACAGTGTCCTGAAACATTGGATGCGTGCCGGAATCAGCGGCTGGCGCCTTGATGTGGCTGACGAGCTGCCCGATGGATTCCTGGAGCCTTTTTACAGGGAACTGAAAAAAGAAAATCCCGATGCTGCGCTCATCGGGGAGGTTTGGGAAGACGCTTCCCATAAGGTCAGTTACGGAAAGCAGCGGCAATACCTGTCCGGCGGCAAGCTGGACAGCGTCATGAATTATGTCCTGCGGGGCCTGATGCTTGATTTTGCCCTGAACAAAGCGGATGCGGCTGAAACAGACCAGGCTTACTGGCAGCAGATGGAAAATTATCCCCGGGAAAATTTCTACGCCATGATGAATCTTCTGGGCAGCCATGATGTGGAACGACTGCTGACCGTGCTTGAAAACGCGCTGCCCCAGGAGGCGGCGCTGCGCATGGAAGGGCTGCTCTGGGCCTGGCAGATGACACTGCCGGGAGCCCCTGCTGTCTATTACGGTGACGAGGCAGGCCTCAGGGGTGGAAAAGATCCGGAAAACCGCGGCCCTTACCCTTGGGGCAGGGAGAATCACGTGCTCCAGGACTGCTGCCGGAGCCTGATCCATCTCCGGCGGAACCATACCGCGCTGGAAACCGGCCGCTTTGCGACCGTTCATGCTTCCGGGAATGTCTATGTATTCTGCCGCTTCCTGGAAGGAAGCGATCTCTTTGGAAAGCCCGGCGAAGATGGCGTGTTCTTTACGGCCCTGAACCGCGGCAGTCGAAGCGAGACCGTAACGGTCCGTACGGATGGCCTTGCCTGGGGTGAACTGGAGGAACTTTGGAATCTCGATACGTTCTTCGGAACGCAGGAGAAATCCTCATCGCATCGGACGCTTCCCGTACAGAACGGCTGCTTTACCCTGACGCTGCCGCCTTACGGTGCCGCAATCTACCGCTGCCGTGAAAAGCGAATGCGGAGCGATGGAAAGAGCGCGGGAATCCTGCTGCATCCGACCTCCCTTCCCGGACTGATGGGCCGGGAAAAAGTGGCTTCTGCCCGGAAATTCATTGATTTCATGGCGGAAGGCCATCAGAAAATCTGGCAGATCCTGCCCCTTACCCTGCCTGGATTGGGAAATTCTCCCTATCTGTCCCTGTCCGCCTTTGCCGGATATGCAGATCTCTTCTGCAGTGACAGCAGGGACGTGGATGCACACGCCTTTGCTGCTTTTAGACAAAAGCAGGCCTATTGGCTGGACGATTACGCCCTGTTCATGGCGCTGCGGGAACATTTCCATGACCAACCCTGGCAGAACTGGCCTGACGGGATTCGCCAGCGCCGCAGGAAGGATCTGCATCGTTATCGGGCGCTGCTTTCCAGGGAAATTGATCGTTACGAACGGGAACAATATCTTTTTTTTGAGACATGGAAAGGCATCCGGCAATACGCCCATCAAAAGGGCATCCGGATTTTTGGTGACATGCCCATCTTTGTGGCACCGGACAGCGCCGATACCTGGGCCCACCCGGAGTATTTCAACCTGGATTCCCGGGGCTTTCCGGCAGAGGTAGCCGGTGTGCCTCCTGATTATTTCAGCCGTGATGGGCAGGTCTGGGGGAACCCCCTTTACCGGTGGGATGTCATGGCTTCAGACGGTTTTCGCTGGTGGCAGGAACGGTTCCGTGTATTGGCCGAAGAGGCGGATATCGTCCGCATCGATCATTTTCGCGGGTTCTCAGCCATGTGGACCATTGACGCCAGGACCCGGGATGCCAGAAACGGCCATTGGTCCCCGGTCCCCGGAGAGGCTCTCTTTGAGGCCCTGAAGGGGATTCCCGTGCAGTTTGTCGCTGAGGATCTGGGGGTTATTACCGATGAGGTAAGGGCCTTGAAGGAACGGTTTGGGTTCCCGGGCATGAAAGTCTTGGAATTTCATTGCCTGACCCGCTATGACGGGCAAACCAGTTTTGATACGGAACCGGATTGCATTGCTTATACGGGTACGCACGATAACAATACACTCTGCGGCTGGTTTGAGGAAGAACTGGATGCGGCGGATCAGCAGCGAATGAGACAAATGGTCAGTGGAATTCAGGAAAAAGGCGCGAATGCTGAAGAAACCTTGTGCCGTCAGTTTGTGGGCTATCTTTATTCCCGCCGTGCCCGGACGGTCATTGTGCCGATGCAGGATCTTCTGGGTTTGCCGTCCTCGTGCCGTATGAATCTTCCCGGCACCACTGAAGGAAACTGGCAATGGCAGATGGAAGAAGGTGCGCTGACATCATCGCTGGCGACCGAACTGAGGCATTTGGTCGAAACCTATCGTAAGTGAAAAAATGGAAGCGGGACTGTCAGGGAATCGCTGTCAGAAAAAGGCGGCTATAACCGGTCTGCCCTGGTGGCCTGGAAGGAAACCCGCTATCTGGGAAAACGACGGTTGCGGGCCGAAAAGCCCATGCCCTCATCAGCCTGTACTGCCTGGCATTTTTATAGACCTGAGGGCAGTGCCGATCGGCTTTCCTACTCTATTGAATGCCTTTGCCCGGACTGATTCCTGATTGTCTTTAACATGAGCCAAGGGGGAAGAAAAATGAAAATCATGGTATTGAATGGGAGTCCCCATAAGGAGGGGACGACGGTACACCTTCTGGAACGATTCATTACGGGTGCCAAAGAAGCGGGAAATAAAATCGTACGGTTTGATACTGCTTTCCTGAAAGTGCATCCGTGCATGGCCTGCAATCACTGCGGAAATGGCGACAGACCATGTGTGTTTGCCGATGATATGATGAGAATCTACCCGGAACTGGAAACGGCAGACGGGGTAGTACTGGCGTCTCCTATCTATTATTTCGGCCTCACCGCACAGCTTAAGAGTGTCATTGACCGGTTTTACGGCATCGATAAGAAACTTTTGGCGAAGCCGAAAAAATCGGTGCTCATTACCTGTGCCGCTGATCCGGACCGGGAAGTGTTCAGGGGGATTATCGGTACCTATGAAAGAATGCTGCATTATCTTCCCTGGGAGGATTGCGGACGCATCCTTGCCGCGGGCTGTGCAGACCCGGAAGCACTTAACCGGACGAAGTATCTGGAAGAAGCGTATCATATAGGAGAACAGCTGCGATGAAACACGCGGCTGTCACACAAAATGAAACAGGCCCTCTTTACTGGTCAGGCAGTAAAGAGGGCCTGTTTCTTGCGGTCGCTTTGTTATCCTGGTTACTTTTTCATGGAGTCAATGATGGCATCGACCATGTCGTTCATGGAACGATCCTGCCCTTTGGTCATGGCAGAGTTGATGGTGACACCATCCTGCAGGATGGTGATGCCTTTCATCTCGTCTTCCAGATAATCGTGCATGAGGGTGCCCACGGTGCAGGCCCAGGATCCGTTTTCCATGATGCCGACGATCCGGTTCTGTACGTTGAGCATTCTCATATGGTCGAGGAATGTCATCATCTTCGGATAGATGTTCAGGTTGTAAGTGACGGAGGCCAGTACAATATGACTGTATTTGAATGCTTCCGAAATCAGGTAGGACGTATCGGTCTTGGAAACGTCATACATGGCAATATTGCTCATGCCTTTTTCTGCCAGGCGGGCTGCCAGAATGGAGGCGGCACTTTCCGTGTTGCCGTACATGGAGGCATAGACCAGGAGGACTCCCTTTTCTTCCGGTTCATAGGAAGCCCAATGGACATACTTGTCAATGAACCAGGGGATGTTCTTCCTCCACACCGGTCCATGGAGCGGGCAAATCATCTTGATATCCAGCGTGGAAGCCTTTTTCAGCAGATCCATGACATGGGCACCGTATTTACCAACGATATTGGTGTAATAACGGCGGGCATCATCAAGCCAGTCCCGTTCAAAGTTGACTTCATCGGCAAAAATACGGCCGCCCAGGGCTCCGAAGGTTCCGAAGGCATCCGCCGAGAAGAGGGTTCCCGTGGTCGTATCAAAGGATACCATGGCTTCTGGCCAGTGAACCATAGGAGCGGCCACAAAGGCAATGGTGTGCTTTCCGAAGGAACGGGTATCTCCCTCGGCCACCACTTCAGCCCGGTCATCGACACTGAATCCGAACTGGCGCATCAGGTCAAAGGCCTTTTCGTTGCTGATGACCTTTGTTTCCGGGTGACGGAGCAATACTTCCTGGATGCTGGCAGCATGGTCCGGTTCCACATGATTGATGATCATGTAATCCAGGGGCCGGCCAGCCAGGACGGCCTGTACGTTTTCCAGGAACTGACGGCAGACGGACCAGTCTGCTGTATCGAAGAGAACGCTCTTTTCATCAAGCAGGACGTAGGAGTTGTAGGACACTCCGCGGGGGATGGGGTGGATATTTTCAAACAGCTCCAGACGGCGGTCATCGGCACCGACCCAGTATAAATCTTTCGATAATTTTCTTACACATTCCATAGCTATTTCTCCTTCTCAGGTGTGGGGGAGGAAAGAGGTTCCTCCCTCAGACTCATGATCACTCGGTCAGGGTTCATGTTCCCAGCGGTTCCTTACGATTCCTTTACAAAATGGGCCTTTTCCTCGCCGCATTCAGGGCAGGTCCAATCGTCGGGAAGGTTTTCAAACTTGGTTCCCGGCTTGACTTCGGCGGCCGGATCCCCCTTGTCAGGGTCATATTCATAGCCGCAGCCGTTGCAGACGTACAGTCCGGGAGGCAGTTCTTTTTTGATCAGCGGTCTCTTCATCTTCACCATGGGAGGAGCAGGTTTTTTCTCACCCGTATCCAGGGCCTTGGCCAGCAGCGGTAAAATTACCTTTACATCGCCGACGATGCCATAGTCGCAGTTCTTGAAGATCGGGGCGCCGGCATTGGTGTTGATGGCAACAATCGTGGTGGCATCCTTGATGCCCTTCAGATGCTGGATTGCACCGGAAATTCCGCAGGCAATATACAGGTTCCCCTTGAATTTCTGGCCGCTCATGCCGACATAGCGTTCAATCGGCACATATTGCAGGGTTTCAGCCACAGGGCGGGAAGACCCGACGGCAGCGCCGGCCTGCTTTGCCAGTTCATAGATCAGTTTCATGTTTTCCTTTTCACCGATGCCCTTACCAGCACTGACAACGCGTTCCGCGTCAACAATGGGGGTATCGATGGGAATTCCTACCGTGAAATCATAACCGTCGCCCTTCAGGGCCTCTACCAGGGATGCTACCTGTTCTTCCGGCGTGCCATCCTTGAAGATCATTTTCTTGCGGGTCCCGGTGACGGTTTTTTCCTTACGGGCGCCGCCACCGTGCCTGGCATTGGACAGGCGGTCCGTAATGTGGGCGGCAATGACGACGCGCTGGATCTCGTTGGTTCCTTCGTAAATGGTGGTAATCTTGGCATCGCGGTACATGCGTTCAATATCCATGCCTTTCAGGTATCCCGTGCCACCGAAGATCTGCAGGGCCTCATTGGTGATTTCCACAGCTGCGTCGGAAGCGTACATCTTGGCCATGGCGGACTGCATGCCGTAATCCATATGTTCCGTCTTCATTTCTGCCGCGCTGTAACCGAGGAAACGGGCTGCCCGCAACTTGGTTGCCATATCGGCCAGCTTGAAGGACACACCCTGCTGCTGGCAAATGGGAGCCCCGAATTGGATGCGCTCCTTGGAATACTGCAGGGCTGCTTCATAAGCACCCTGGGCAATGCCGAGCGCCTGTGCGGCAATACCGATACGGCCACCGTCCAGGGTCTGCATGGCAATCTTGAAGCCCTGTCCCAGCCGTCCCAGAAGGTTTTCCTGGGGAACCTTTACATTATTGAAAATCAATTCAGCCGTGGCGGAGGAACGAATGCCCAGCTTGTCATAGTGATCGCCAAACGTAAAGCCTGGCATTCCCTTTTCAACAATGAAGGCACTGATGCCGCGGGTGCCGGCGTCAGGGTCAGTGACGGCAAAAACAACATAGGTGTCAGCTTCGCCACCGTTGGTGATGAAAATCTTGTTGCCATTCAGGATCCAGTTCTTTCCATCAAAGACGGCCGTTGTTTCCGTACCGCCGGCGTCACTGCCCGCGTTCGGTTCGGTCAGGCCAAAGGCACCCAGTTTTTTACCGGAGGCCAGGGGGACGAGGTACTTCTTTTTCTGTTCTTCCGTACCAAAGGCAAAGATGGGGTAGGAACCCAGGGAAACATGGGCGGACAGGATAACGCCCACACCGCCGTCAACCCGGGCCAGTTCTTCCACGGCAATGGCATAGCTGATATAGTCCAGTCCGGCACCACCGTATTCCTTCGGGTAAGGAATTCCCATCCAGCCGTTTTCTGCCATCTCCTTCACGATTTCATTGGGAAAACGATTTTCCTTATCAAGGGCGAAGGCAATCGGTTTCACTTTCGTTTCCGCGAATCCGCGTATGGCCGCGCGCAATTCTTCATGATCATTCGTGGTGGTAAATAACATCTGTTTCCGACCTCCTCTGTACTGAAAGTGATGACAACCATTGATTGAATAATTTGTATCACCTAATAAATAAAATTGATTCTGATGTAATTGTATATCTTTTGGTTACATATGTCAAGAATTTTCAAGAGTTATCTGAAAAAACTTTTTAGTATTTGATAAACCGCATCAAAACTTGATTCTTTATAGAAAATCGGAAAAATGACGGACTCTATTATTATTGTATCGTCTTTTTTGGGAAAAGGCCAGTGGAAACAGCGGGATAAAATAAAACGGCGGCAAGGCTTGGCCTTGCTGCCGTTCTTTTACTGTTCTGCCCGTGTACACAGGTTATTTTTTTTCGGGATCGGAATGGAATGCACAGCCACCGCAGGAAGCACAATTGCCGCCGCAGGTTCCGATGCCGCTTTTATGGTCATGTACGATGGTGTACACAGAGACGAGAACAAAAGCCAGGACAATCAGTCCTACAATCAAAGTGCCCATGATGTTCATCTCCTTGTAACGTTATTATACACTAAACTTCTAGGTATTGCACCCTTTTTCCTATGGAAATCCTTCAACGCTATGATGAGCCATTTTATTTGATTGTTCCGGCGTTGACCAGGAACAATTCCAGGGCTCCGGGATGGCAGCCCTGAAAAGGGTTGCTGCATCAGGAAACTTTTTCCTGATGCAGCCGATGGCTTATTTCGATGGACTGGGATTCAGCTCAACCACGGCGGTATCATTGTGGGGAGCCGGACGGAAGAGCAGGTACAGGATAAGGGCCGTGACTACGCAGGCCGCAGCCGTTCCGACACCAAAGACGCCATTGCTGATAAACTCGGAGAACTGATAGAAGCAAAGGGCGATGCAGTAGGCAAAACCGCACTGATAGCCAATCGCGCCGAGCCACCATTTCGTGCTGTTCATTTCACGTCTGATTGCACCCATGGCCGCAACGCAGGGGGCACAGAGCAGGTTGAAGACCAGGAAGGAATAGGCGGAGGTCACGCTGAAGTCCTGGGCAAAAGTACCCCAGAATTCTTCGCCTTCTTCGGAAGCTTCAGCCAGACCATAGAGGATACCGAAGGTGCCCACCAGGTTTTCCTTGGCAATGAGACCGGTGAAGGCCGCTACCGCAGCTTTCCAGTCGCCCCAGCCCAGCGGAGCAAAGATCCAGGCAATCTTCTGGCCAATCGCCGACAGTACGCTGTCATTCAGGTCCTCGACCATGCCAAAGCCTTCGTCGCCATACCCGAAGCTGGAGAGGAACCAGACCAGAATCGTGGAGAGCAGGATGACCGTACCGGCTTTCTTAATGAAGCTGGAAGAACGTTCCCAGACGCTGCGGGCGATGTTGCCAATGGTCGGCATATGATAGGCCGGAAGTTCCATGATGAAGGGAGCCGGGTCGCCGGCAAACATCTTTGTTTTCTTCAGGATAATGCCGGAAACAATGATGGCCCCGATGCCTACGAAGTAAGCAGAAGGAGCTACCCACCATTCACCGTGGAAATAAGCGCCGGCAATCAGGGCGATGATCGGCATCTTGGCACTGCAGGGGATGAAGGTCGTTGTCATAATGGTCATCCGGCGGTCTGGCTGATTTTCGATGGTACGGGAGGCCATGATGCCAGGCACTCCGCAGCCGGAACCAATCAGCATCGGAATGAAGGACTTCCCGGAAAGACCGAATTTACGGAAAGCACGATCCAGAATGAAGGCGATACGGGCCATGTAACCGCAGGCTTCGAGGAAGGCCAGGAAAATAAAGAGGACAACCATCTGAGGCACGAAACCGAGTACGGCGCCGACACCGGAAATGATGCCGTCTACGACCAGGCCTTTCAGCCAGTCAGCCACACCCCAGGAGTCCATCAGTTCCCCGGCCCCCGGAACGATGATTTCACCAAAGAGGGTATCATTGACCCAGTCCGTTGCGTCCGTTCCGATGGTCGTTACGCTGACGTAATAAACAAGGAACATGATGACAGCAAAAATAGGCAGCGCCAGGAAACGGTTGGTGACGATCCGGTCAATTTTGTCGGAAGTGGTCAACTGGTGGCGGTTCTTTTTGACCGCACATTTGGAAATCAGCTGGGATACAAACTGATAGCGCTCATTGGTAATGATGCTTTCCGCGTCATCGTCCAGCTCGTTTTCCACGGCCTCGATATTACTGTTGATATGATCGAGGAGCCCCGGGGACAGCTTCAGGGAATCCTGGACATTGCTGTCCCGTTCAAACAGCTTGATGACATACCAGCGGGTCTGATGTTCCGGTAAAAGGCCCTGCGTAGCTTCTTCGATGTGGGCCAGGGCGTGTTCCACAGGTCCGCTGAACGTATGGCGCGGTTCACTCAGGGTCTGATGCTTTGCGGTTTTTGCCGCTGTTTCCACCAGTTCCTTGAGGCCTTCTCCCGTGCGGGCAGAAATTTCCAGGACCGGGCAGCCCATTGCGGAAGAAAGGATGTCCGTATGAATGATGTCCCCATTCTTACGGGTTACATCCAACATATTTACCGCCATGATAACGGGAATTCCCAGTTCCATCAGCTGGGTTGTCAGATACAGGTTCCGCTCCAGGTTGGTCCCATCGACGATATTCAGGATGGCATCGGGACGTTCCTTGACCAGGTAGGTCCTGGATACGACTTCTTCCAGGGTATAGGGGGAAAGGGAGTAAATGCCGGGCAGGTCCTGGATGAGAATATCCGGATGACCGATCAGGGTTCCTTCCTTTTTTTCTACCGTTACACCGGGCCAGTTTCCGACGAACTGGTTGGAGCCGGTCAGCGCGTTGAACAAGGTCGTTTTGCCGGTATTCGGGTTACCGGCAAGGGCAATTTTATATTGCATTCAATAACCTTCCTTTCTTTTAAATAGCAATAACTAACTTAATGATGGAAAATCAGCATTCCTTGATTTCCACAATTTCCGCATCGGCTTTGCGAAGGGAAAGCTCATACCCCCTGACCGTCATTTCAACAGGGTCTCCCAGGGGAGCCACACGGCGGATATGGAGCTTCGTGCCTTTGGTAAGTCCCATATCCATGATATGGCGCTTCATGGCACCGGTCCCGTGCAGCTTGACCACTTCATAATCGTGCCCGGTCTGCGCTTCTTTCAATGTCAGCATACAATCAACCTCTCTTTTCCTCTACAAAGATCTTGGCCGCCATTTCCGTACTGATGGCAATGCGGGAATCCCGGATATTGGCAATGATGCCGGCAGGCGTACCCTGTACGACAGAAATCACGGCACCCGGAGTGACTCCCAGATTTTCGAGATGGGAGCGGATCTTGGCGTTTCCTCCAATACGGACGACGCGTACCTGATCTCCCGGTTTGGCAAATGATAACGGCATAATGGCCTCCTTATTAAAACGCTTAAATAGCAATAATCTTGCTTAAAATAGATTAGCATAAACTAACCAAACAGGCAAGCACTTTTCCTTAAAATTTAGCTTTCTCTCCACAGGGTGCGGAACGCAGGCGAGCCGGCAGCAAAAAAACGCGGTTCGCAGACCGCAGATCGCGGACCGTGGATTGCTTGGCAGGCCGCCAGCAGTCAGTATACTGTACCCATACGTGTGGACACTCTTTAAAGGTAATCCCTACCCAAAAATTTGGACAGGAAAACAATTCATATCCAGATTTT
>CADBQR010000061.1 GCA_902796945.1 uncultured Acidaminococcus sp. | reverse complement strand
GGCCTTCTTCAGTTTTTCCGGATCATGGGCGCCAAAATGCTGGGAAATAATCACGCTGGCACCAGTACTGACACCGATAAAAAGACCGATCAGGGTATTGATGGCAGGCATCATACTGGTAACGGCTCCCAGTGCATCGGCACCGACAAAGTTACCCACGACCAGGCTGTCCACGGTACTATAAAGCTGTTGAAACAAATTACCAAATAAGAGGGGCATTGAAAACCAGAACAGGTTTTTCCAGATGCTGCCCGTTGTCATATCGCGCGTGGCCGTTTTTGCCATCTTTTTTCAGCTCCTAATCCAAGGACCCGATGACCCGCAGCGCCCCGTCAATGAAAAGGCCCTGACCGGACCCTTTCCCTGAAACCATCGCATGGTAACCCGAAAAAGACAGGGACGGAAGCTGCTGGAACATCGTTCCTATAAAAAGAAGGTGAAAAACGAAACTTCCGGAAGGATTTCCCCTTTCCTTCGCCCCATTTTTCACCCTCTGGTGAACCTTAAAAATTGTTCCAAAAGAATGGAAGGTAAGAAGCAGCTTTTTATCCCCTGCTGCTTCCTGTGCCGGTCATTTCAGCAGATTCTTATCTTCGAAATAATTGATCCGCATGGCACGGCGTACCTCAAGTAATGTTTCATTGGCCTTCTGGGCGGCCCGTTCGCTGCCGGCCACAAGGATATCGTAGACATCGTCCTTCCGTGCTTCCCATTCGTGACGGCGGTCCCGAATCGGCCCCAGGAAGGTTTCCATGACCTTGTTCAGGAATTTCTTGATTTTCACATCTCCGAGTCCGCCCCGGCGATAGTGGTCCTTTAATTCATCCAGGTTGGCATATTCCGGCAGGAACTCCGCAAAATGCTCCGGTTTGCAGAAAGCGTCCAGATACGTAAAGACCGTATTGCCTTCCACATGGCCCGGATCGGATACCTGGATGTGGGTCGGGTCCGTATACATGGACATGACCTTCTTTTTAACAGTGGCAGCGTCATCGGACAAGTAAATGCAATTGCCCAGGGACTTGCTCATTTTGGCCTTTCCATCAAGCCCGGGAAGGCGGTAACAGGCTTTATTGGGCGGCAGGTAGATATCCGGTTCCGTCAGGGTTTCCCCATAAACGGAATTGAATTTACGGACGATTTCACGGCACTGCTCCAGCATCGGTTCCTGATCTTCGCCAACAGGGACGCTGGTAGCATGGAAGGCCGTAATATCGGCGGCCTGGCTGACAGGATAGCAGAAAAATCCAAGGGGAACACTGTTCTCGAAGTTCTTTTGCTTGATTTCAGCTTTGACCGTCGGATTGCGCTGCACGCGGGAAACCGTTACCAGATCCATATAATAGGCAGTCAGTTCATACAGAGCAGGCACCATGGACTGGATAAAGATCATAGCCTTTTCCGGGTCGATACCAACAGCCAGATAATCCAGGGCAACCTGGAGCACATTTTGACGGACCTTTTCGGGATTCTCGGCATTATCCGTCAGTGCCTGGGAATCGGCAATCATAAAATAAATTTCATCAAATTCGCCGGAATTCTGCAAGGCAACACGGTTCGCCAGCGATCCCACATAATGACCTACATGAAGATGCCCGGTCGGACGATCCCCTGTAAGAATAATCTTTTTCATATACGGCAGCTCCTTATTCGTTCAAATTCGCATGATTTTCTTCTCATACGGGAACACTTCTTATAACTATACTATGGAATGTTCTTTTTTTCAAATGCCAAAGGAAGGCCCGGTCCTTTATTATAGAAGGCTTCATTCACCGGAAAGGGCATCCGGCTTTTACCCACGTCCTGCCCGACAGAAGATGGGGGTACCTGCCATAAGCCCGCGTCTTTCTTATGAACGACCGTTAGCTGCAATCTTTACGCTTACCATTACATTTATATATAAATTTTATATATTTTTATGTTTTTTGTTCATTTGTAAATTTATAGACCCATTTTCTTAAAAATGATTGTACTTATGGAATGAATAGAGTATACTTGGGGAGTCACACTACACTGTTCCAGTACATAGGAGAAAGGAAGTTTTTCATGAACGCCATTGTCACTTTTGTAAGGAAAGTCCCCTTGATTGAACAAATTGCCGTAGGCCTTGTTGTCGGCATTCTTCTGGCCGTATTTGCACCAGGAGCCACCCCTTTTGTCAGCATCTTTGGTGATTTATTCGTCAGCGCCCTGAAAGGCGTTGCCCCGATTCTTGTCTTTATCCTGGTTATGAACGCCATGATGCAGCGCAAAAGCGATGGCAATACGCAGATGAAACCAATTGTCACGCTCTATGTCATTGGCACTTTTGCAGCATCCCTTGTCGGTGTCTGCCTTTCTTTCCTGTTCCCTGTAACCCTGCAGCTCCAGGTAGGCAATTCCAAGCTAAATCCGCCCAGTGGTATTGCAAAGGTCCTGCATTCCCTCATCATGAATGTCGTTGACAATCCCGTCAACGCCCTGCTCAAAGCCAATTACATCGGAATCCTGGCCTGGGCCGTAGTCATCGGTCTGGCCATGCATGTTGCTGCCGGGGACGAGACCAAGAAAGTCTTTGACGACCTTTCCAAGGGGATCACGATTGTCGTCAGCTGGGTCATTCGCTTTGCTCCCCTTGGCATCATGGGACTCGTCACCCAGTCCATCAGTGCCAGCGGCTTATCCGCCCTTTTGTCCTACGTCAAGTTGCTAGGTGTCCTGATCAGTTCCTATGCCCTGGTTGCCCTGGTCATGAACCCCATCATCGTGTTCCTCAATATTCATCGCAACCCCTATCCTCTCGTACTGGCTACGATCCGGGAAAGCGGTATCTACGCCTTCTTTACCAGAAGTTCGGCTGCCAATATCCCGGTCAACCTGTCCCTGTGCAAACGGCTGGGATTGAATCCTGATACTTATACCATTTCCATTCCGTTAGGAGCTACCATTAATATGGCCGGTGCCTCCATTACGATTTCCGTTCTGGCCCTGGCAGCAGCCAATACCCTTGGCATCCATGTTGACTTCCCGACGGCCCTGCTGCTGTGCATCATCTCCACGGTCGGTGCCTGCGGAGCGTCCGGTGTGGCCGGCGGGTCCCTGCTGCTGATTCCGGTAGCCTGTGCCTCCTTCGGGATCACCAATGATATTGCCATGCAGGTCGTCGGCGTCGGTTTCATCATTTCCGTTCTGGAAGATGCCTGCGAAACAGCGCTCAATTCCAGCTCCGATGTGCTTTTCACGGCTACGGCTGAATTTGCAGAACGGGCCAGGAATGGGGAATTGAGGGATGAGGATTTGGTTCCCAGGGATCGATGAGAGCTACATGAATGTAATAGGCAGCCCCTTTCTCTTCATTATTTATGAAGGGAAAGGGGCTGTGGCGTTTCGTACGATGTTGCGAGTTTGCAATTTCATTGGGGTAGACGCCCCGGGTCGTGATTTCGTCGCGCGAGCTCTCCTCATAACGGCCCGGGTAAACCGCGAAGG
>CADBQR010000060.1 GCA_902796945.1 uncultured Acidaminococcus sp. | reverse complement strand
CATGAACGATTTAGAAAAACTGGCAGCGTTTGTAAGTGATTTTTCTTTGAATCGCGTGAACCCATCCGTTATTAGCGCAGCAAAGAGGCATGTTATTGATAATATGGGCTGTATTATCGGAGGCCATCATGCTTCCATGGTTGAATCCATCGAAAAGGTAATGATGTCCTTTGAAACAACCCGAGAAAACAAAATTTACGTTATCGGAGGAGAGAAGCCGACCAACTTACGTCTAGCTGTTTTCCTGAATGCCATGCAAGGCCATGTCCTCGAAATGGATGATGTCCATATAAAATCAAAGACCCATATCGGAACAATCGTTGTAGCGACTGCCTGGACACTTTGCAATTATCTGGGGAAAAGCGGCAGGGACTTTTTAGAAGCGGTTATTTGTGGGTATGAAGTAATGGCACGTATTGGTATGGGATTCGGTGTAACCAGCCATCGGAACCGGGGCTGGCATGTAACAAGCACAGCAGGTACTTTTGGAGCCGCCGCAGTATGTGCAAAACTGTTTGGATTTAATACAGAACGGATTACAGCTGCTTTCGGTATGGCTGGGACCCAGTCATTTGGTACCTGGGCATTTCTTTCTGATGGTGCCACTAATAAAATTCTTCACCCGGGAAGAGCGGCTGCGTCAGGATTTGATGCCTGCCTATTGGTAAAAGGCGGAATGCGCGGTTCGAAAAATATCCTGGACGCAGCCGATGGTGGAATTTTTCCTATGATGTCAGATGAATATGATTATTCGAAGGTCAGCAAAGGGTTGGGCGAAGAATATGAACTGATGAATGTTGACACAAAACCCTACCCGTGCTGTCGCAGTACGCATGCTTCGATTGATGCCGCTATTTATTTAAAAGAAACCTATCAGATCGATCCGGGTGAAATCAATTCAATTCTTGTAAAGACTTATGATGTAGGATACAAACAGTGTGCGTGCTCTGATAGCAGCCGGCATCCTGTTCTGCCCACGCATGCTAAATTCTCTACTGCCTATACCGTGGCGACCGCACTGCTGAAGAATCATGTTACCATCGATGATTTTTCAGCAGAGGCAATCCAGAACGAGGAAGTGCAGCAATTGCTCTCCTGTGTTACAGTTAAAAGTGATGAGCAATTCAGTAAGAAATATCCGGATCACTGGGGATGTAATTTGGAAATTCACATGAATGATGGTATAATTTATGAAAAGGAAATTGAAGATGCTTCGGGAAGTGTAAATTCCCCTTTGAATGAATTGCAGATGATGAATAAGCTTAAGGATTGCTGCCAAGGTGTGGACCCCAAATGGTTGCAGCACATTCTGAATTCCATCGATGACATGGAAAATCTGGCTGAACTGCCTGATCTTTCGAATCCTTAAGCATTGCCAGGAATGTGGGCAGGTGAGTGATTATGAATATCAATGATTTGGAAAAGATTGTTGTCATTGCCGAAGAGGGCAGTATGGCGAAAGCCTCTAAGAAATTGTTCATTACCCAACCTGCCTTAAGCAAATGTTTAACAAAAGTAGAAAAAGAACTGGGAGAGGTTTTGTTTATTCGACGTCCCAATGGGCTTGTAACGACGGCAGCTGGCGCTTACCTGATTCAAAAAGCCCATCAGATCATGCGCTTATACGATGACGTTCAGGTGGAATTTTGTGAACTGAACCACATGCGCAAGGGAATCCTGAAAATAGGTACAGCAGAACGAATCGGCGGTATTATCCTGCCCGCTTTGTTGACTCAATTCAAAAAGAAATATCCTAATATTGAATTGAATATAACGGAAGCTGACAGTAAACAGCTTGAAAAAATGTGTATAGCCGGTGAATTGGATCTGGTGATTGTTTGTCTGCCTGCCCATGATTTCAGGCTGAACTATGATGTCTTCTATGAGGAACCATTACTTGTTGCTTTGCCTTCCGGGCATTTCCTGAATGAAAAAACGTATAGTAAAGAAGGTTTTAAACGTCGTTTTATTGATTTGAACCTGTTAAAAGATGAAAATTTTATATTGACCAATCAAAATAAAACCACAAGAAGAGCGGCCAATCATGTTTTGAATCAGTTGGAATTTACACCTAAAGTGATTATGGAATTTAAAAACATTGAAACCGTGATTCGGCTGGTTGCCAATAATATGGGAATTTCCATCGTTCCCCAGGTTTATACACAGACTTATAATACCGGCGATGATATTTGCTATTATGCAATCGAAGATAAATATCAGGCTCAATGGCAGTGGGGACTTGCTTATCGAGATACAATCAGCGCCCTGTCAAGACCATCACGAGAGCTGTACAAGATGATTTGCAGTCAGGGGCTGGTATTGCCCGATTATTTTAAATAAAAATCTTCCTGATCCAGTTGAACTGTAAGGGTATAGGAACCGGTTTGAATCCAGATGGAAATGATTATGTTTTGGCAGAAAAAAATGTTGATATGCGGTTAATTGTCGTATCTTAAAAAGTGAATATATCCAATGAAAAGGGACCTCATCAATTTTGATGAAGTCCCTTACTATTGAAGAACGAAAAGCATTGTTGCATGCAATGGGCGTGAATTGGGAAGATATGGAAAAACCGTTAATCGGTATTATTAATAGTTGGAATGAACTGAATCCAGGTCATTTTCATTTTAAACAGATTATCAATAAACTAAAAAGCGCTGTGGAAGAAGTGGGTGGTTTTGCCGTCGAATTACCTGTATTGGGAGTGTGCGATGGTTTTTGCAGTAATACCAGCGGGGATCGATATACCTTACCGACGAGAGAGCTTGTTGCAGGAGAAGTGCAAACTCTTGCCGATTTAAATTTACTTGATGGAATGATTCTTTTGGCAAGCTGTGATAAGATTGTCCCAGGAATGATTCTTTGGGCAATGCTTGCAAGATATACCAACCGTAATGCTTACCGGCGGGTATATGCAGCCTGGACGAGTAGATGGGAAGCTGGTAACATTAGGTTCGACCAAGAAAACTTTTGCCAGATATAAATCCGGAGAAATATCTAAAGAAAAATATGAGGAACTAATTAAAAATTCGTGCCCTGGGCCAGGTGCATGTCCCTTTATGGGAACTGCAAATACGATGTGTGCAATGGCCGAAATATTAGGTTTTAGCCCCAATGGCAATGCAAGTGTTGCAGCATTAAGTGAAGAATGGAAAAATATGGCCATTGAATGTGGTCATAAAATTATGGAACTTTATAGAAGTGGCATCACTGCTAAAAAACTGGTAAGTAAGGAAGCCTTCTTAAATGCCATCAGGTATTGTATGGCAACTGGGGGATCAACGAATTCCATGCTCCATATTCCTGCAATTGCAAAACAAGCAGGATTTTTGAGTGAACCTAATGATTTTGATCGAATCAGCCAGGAAATCCCAGTGATTTCAACAATATACCCTAATAAAAAGGATATTTCCATGAAAGAGTTTTCAGAAGCTGGAGGACTTCCGGCTGTAGTTCGTGAGTTATATCTGGCTGGAAAATTTGCTGATACGAAAGGCTGCTTTGGAAGCGTAGAAGAAAAAGCTGAATCAGCCATCAATAAAAATAAGGACATTATTCACTCTGTAGATAATCCTATATACGCTCAAGGTGGAGTGGCTGTTCTGCACGGAAATATTGGAACCTTAAGTGCTGTGGTAAAATTTTCAGCTGTAGATGAAGCTTGTTGGAAATTTTCAGGCCCTGCCAGGATATTCAACTCCCAAAAGGATGCCTATCAGGCAGGCCTGAAAAATGAACTAAAAAAGGGAGATGTTGTTGTTATTCGGTATGAAGGGCCTAAAGGGAGCCCAGGAATGCCTCATTTGTCATCGTTTATGGGCATTGTAGTTGGGAAACATCTGGAAAAGAATCTGGCGTTAATTACGGATGGCTGTTTTTCAGGGTCGACTTCTGGCCTTGCCATCGGTCACGTATCTCCAGAAGCTTATGAGGGTGGCAATATAGGATTGTTACGGGATGGAGATATTATCGATATCGATATCGAAGCCAGATCGCTAATGGCAAGGGTGAGTGATGAAGAATTTGAAAAACGACGGAAAGCGTTTAAACCTATTGAAAAGCCTTGCACCGGTTGGTTAAGGATTTTTAAGGAAAATTCAACCAATGCTCACCATGGAGCTAGTATTTATAGTGCAGACAAGTAGATAGCGATTTTATAAAATAAGCCACAACTGCTGCAAAATAGTGTCCTCCCCGTCAAGTGGACACTAAAAAATAATGATGTCGTCAGCTGGATTTGTTCCAGCTGGCGATTTTCTTTGACCCGATTTAATTTCCTGTAATTTCAAATGATGCGTTGACAGCTGTTAGATTTGAAAGCGACAATGATGTATAATTATTAATGATACAAGTGCCGAAAGAGGAGGCGGACTAGTATGGCAATACGTAAAATTCCATGTGCCTATATGCGCTGTGGAACGAGCAAGGCGGTTATCTTCAATAAAAAGGATCTTCCTGTTGATCAAAATGAGTGGTCCGGGATTTTTTTGAAGGGTATGGGCTCACCGGATGCTAAACAGATCGATGGTATGGGAGGCGGCACTCCTGCTACCAGTAAGATTGCCATCGTGTCAAAATCGGACAGGCCCGATGCTGATATTGACTATACTTTTTGTCAGGTCGCCGTGAACGAACCGGTTCTTATTTGGAACGCCAATTGCGGCAATACTTCTTCCGCCATTGGGCCGTACGCAATTGATGAGGGCATGGTCAATGTGACGTATCCGGAAACAACGGTACGGATCTTTAACACGAATACGCAGAAACTGATTGAAGAGCATGTTCTTGTAGAGGATGGGCATGCCGCCGTGCAGGGCAATGCTTCTATCAGTGGTGTCCCGGGGACGGCAGCTCCTGTTAAAATGTACTTTGTGGATCCGGGCGGGGCTGTAACCGGTAAATTATTCCCTACCGGTCATCGGAAGGAAATGCTGCAAATCCCGGGCGGTGGGGAAATAGAAGCTTCCATTGTGGATTGTTCCAACCCCATTGTTTTCGTACGGGCTGCTGATTTGAATCTGAAAGGCACTGAAATCAAGGAATTCGGCGAAAATAAGGACCTTTTGAACGTGATTGAAAAAATCCGTTCCGTTGCTGCCGTAAAGTGTGGAATTGTCGATCAGTGGGAAGACGCCAAGGTAAAAAGTGCGGCCATTCCCAAGGTCGTCATTATTTCCAGTCCCCAGGATTATAGGAATTCCAGTGGTTCCCTCGTTAAAGGGAGTGCCATGGACCTTTGCGTCAGGGCCATCAATATGGGAAGCCTTCATAAGGATTACCCCATTACGGCTGCGATTTGCACGGGTGCGGCTGCCTTACTGTCCGGAACGATTGTCAATGAGATGCTTCCGCCGCAAGGTGAAAAAAGCGTCATCCGGCTGGGTCATCCCGGAGGCATTCTTGAGGTCAGCATGGAAGTCAGGGATGGTAAGGTCGTGAAGGGTGGTATCATCAGGACGGCACGGCGCATCATGGACGGAAACCTTTACTTATAGTAAGGCGGGGGCCTTTACGCGCTGAACAGGAAGCTGCCTGGCACTGATAAAATAAGAGAGTATGCCAAATCATATAACGATTTCACATACTCTCTTTTTATAGACTGGTTTTTGATTCTGTTTTGGTGTTGATGCCGGATTCAGCAAGGATTCATCGTTCCTGATTGTCAGGTGGAAGGGCATCCTTTGCCATCCATGCTTTTATTACTTTGCCACGGATTCCCTGGATACCTGGCCGCCTCGTTTTAGTTTTGTCAAATAGCGATAGATGGTGGGTTCCGACACTTTCAGTTTTGCTGCCAGTGATGTGACCCCGCCTTTAAGTAAGAAGAGGCCATCTTCATTGAGTTTCCCCACGATTTCCATCCGTTCCTTAAGGGAGAACCGGTCAGGGGATACTTTATAATTGGCCAATACAACATCAATGAGCTGATTGACGACTTCGTCCGCCGACCCCTGGAAATTTTCCAGGATTCCCGTTTCTTCGGAAGGTTTGTCCTTTCCTTCAATTTCTTCACTGATGGACTTTGTTTTAACGATATTCTCGTCAATGAATTTCTGCAATTCCATAAATGGTGTGATATCGTGGTTGATACAGAGTACACCAATGGTTTTGCCTTTTTCATCGTGGATGAAAAAGCTGGAAGAACGACAGACATGGCCGTTGAAGTTTTTACCCTGATAATTGGCATAGAATTGATTGTTATCGGCGTCACCATTTTTGAGTACCTTCAGCACCAAATCAGTGACGGGGCCTCCGATTTCCCTTCCACTGATCTTGCCATTGATGATTGCCACAATGGAATTTTCAGGATTGCGCAGGTCGTGCAGTACCACCTCGTAGGAAGGGCCCAATGCTTCTCCAAGAAATTTAACAATTGGAATATAATCTGTTACTTTAATCATTAAATTTCACTCCAAAGTTCCTTTAAAAGGGTTTAGTTTAAAAATTTTCTCTTCATGATAATAGATTATCATGAATTTATTTTACTTTCAATCATTTCCTGATACAGATATCAAATAATTATGTGTCCATTGATTTTTCTGATATCTTTATCATAAAAAAGGTGAAGCCCGATGGATCCTTTCCGAAGGCTGTCTTTCAAGGTAGAAAAGAGGTGAGCGTTCAATGCAAATCAGGGATCTTCGTTATGTTGTGGCCGTTGCGGAAGAGGGCGGCTTTTCCAAGGCTGCTGTCAGGGAACATGTCAGCCAACCGGCCCTTAGTCAGCTTATCCAGCGATTGGAGGGGGAACTGGGATTGAAGCTATTCAACCGCCGCAACAATAAGGTAGTCCTGACGGCAGCGGGGGAGGTCTTTGTGGAAGATGCCAGGAATATCCTGGTCCTGACCCAGCAGCTGCTCAATAAGATGAGCCAGTTCAACAAGGATTTCCAGGAAGAGCTTTCCGTTGCCATCGCTCCCTATTACCAGCGTATCTACCTTAATTATGTGCTTTCTGACTTCCATAAAGTATATCCGGATATCCGGATCCAGGTCATTGATGGCTTTACTTTGGGCATTCGCAAGATGGTCTGTGAAAATCTGGTGGATATTGCAGTCTGCTGCAATGATGATTCTTCCCGGCTGCGCGATTCCATTGAACAGGAAGGCTGCGATTATATTGAACTCTTTTCGGAAGGGCTGGAGCTTGCCATCCCTCCTGTGTCCTCTTCAGCCGCCCTGAAGCCGTTTTATGAAAAAAAGGAATGCCGGATCAGCGACCTGGCCAGCCTGAGCAGGGAACCTTTTGTCATTGTTCAAAAAGGGCGTATCCTTCATGACCGGATTATTCATATATGCAAAGCGGCCGGCTTTTCACCAAGAATCATAGTTCAGGCAGGAAGCAGTGAAAGTGTCAACGATATGATCTGCCAGGGAATCGGGATTGGAATCGTCCAATCCACGATGAAGCATATCTGCTCCGCCAGCCAGCGGGCCGTATATATTCCCATCCGCGATGCAAAGGCCATCCGCCATTTTGGTTTACTGTATAAACCGGAAACGATATCAAACGGCGTGCGGATGTTCATTCATTTTGTCTCGGATTGGAAGCGGCAACTCCCAGGTATTCAAATCGTATAACATAAGGTGATTGGGTGTAATGTCATGCTGAAAGTATATGTCATTTCAGCCAGAACGGCCCTGAAAGGGGCGCGTCCTGGCTGATTTTTTACGTATAAGTTTTTATTATAGTCTTGATTGCATCTATATATTATTAATGCGTTTCGATTTGAAGTAAAATAGGATTGACAGAAAAGACTGAAAAATTAAAAAACTCTAACGACAAAAACGAATCAAAAACCAGGAACAAAAAAGGAGCGTGATTGGTTATGATGAGGAAAACATCGAAACTTGCGTTGGCGATTCTGGCTGGCATGCTTATGTTTGTCAGCGCGTGCGGTTCAAAGCCAAGCGGTGGCGGTACTGGCAAAACGGCTAAAAAGGTGAATTTCCCAACGAAAGCAGTCGATCTTGTTGTTCCTTTTAAGCCGGGCGGGAATGTGGATATGTGCTCCCGTATTATTGCACCGGTCATGGAAAAGTCACTGGGACAGCCGGTTGAAGTGCTGAATAAACCCGGTGGGGGCGCTGTGATTGGACAGACGTATGCACTGAACGCAAAACCGGACGGGCATACGGTCCTGGTATTGACTTCTTCTTTTGCAACGAATGTACTGAGCGGCAATACAACGTACAAGATTGATTCCGTTAAAATGATCGGGCAAATGTGCTATGACCCTGAAGTGCTGGTCGTATCGTCCGCACTTGGCGTAAAGGATTACAAATCATTCCTTGATGTAGCCAAGAGCAAGGAACTTCTGAACACGACGCCTGGTTTCTCCACGTCCCACCATATTTGCTCGCTGCTTTACGGACAGAAGACGGGCATCAAATTCCAGTATATGCACACCAACGGGTCAGCTGAACAAACGGTTGAACTGGCCGGCGGACATGCGGACGTTGGCTTTACGACCTATGCAGGGGCTGCATCCCTGATCCAGCAGGGCAAGATCATTCCGATTGCCGTAGCTAATGACAGCCGCCTGTCCACGTTACCGAATGTTCCTACCCTGAAGGAACTGGGCCTTGATTTCAAGTATGGTTCCTACAGAGGACTGGCTGTCAGCAGCAAGGTTCCCGATGACGTTGTTGAAATCCTTCGTGACGCACTGAAGAAGGCCATGAATGATGAGAACGTCAAGAAACAATTTGCTAACAGCGGCCTGCCTGTATCCTATACGGATGGTCCTGCCTTTGAAAAGATGGTAAGGGAAGACTATAAGGGCCTGGAGAGCGTTAAACCGATGCTGAAGAAATAAACGAAGCAGCTGATTTCATGAAAGGTAGTATCATGGGAAAATTAGATTTTGGCCTTGGATTGGGCAGTATGGCTCTGGGGATCATTTTATACTTTTACTTTGATTCACTGCCTTCAGATTCTGCGTTCTATCCGAAGATTATCTGCTATGCGATTATCCTGCTGGGAGCCATCATAACCATTACCGGCAGGCTTCGCATGAAAGTGGAAAAGGGACAAGGTGATGGTAAAACGGAATCCTCCGGTCAAAAGGACCCCAAATCCTATCGGACGGTCCTGCTGGTTGTCCTGTACCTGTTTGCATATTATTTCCTCTTCCAGGTCGTAGGGTATACGATCCCCATGTTCTTACTGATTGTTGGGACGGTCTATACGCTGGGATACCGGAAATGGAAGGTCCTGCTGCCCGTGGCGTTAGGAGTCAGTGCAGGATTGTACCTCGTCTTCACTCAGGTCTTCAGGATCAAGTTTCCCGGAGCGTTCTTTTGAGAAAGCCAGGTAACTATGGATAATATCTTATTAGGTTTACAAAGTGTGACGGATCCCAATGTAATCCTGTTCTTATTACTTGGGTGCGTCGTTGGGCTCATTATCGGAGCCCTGCCGGGACTGACCGGAAATATGGCAATTGCGCTGATGGTGCCGCTTACCTTTACCATGCCTCCCAATGTGGGGCTGGCATTTCTGGTGGCCATTTACTGCTCCGCCATTTATGGTGGCTCCATTTCCGCTATTTTGCTGGGAATTCCCGGCACGATTTCCAGTTTTGCAACAACACTGGACGGATATCCCCTGGCCAAACAGGGGAAGGCAGGGCTGGCCCTGGGCACTTCCACAATGGCCAGTGTATTTGGCGGGCTTTTCAGCGGTGCCGTGCTGATGTTCCTGACGCCGGTACTGGCGGACGCGGCCCTGAAGTTCGGCCCTGCAGAGTATTTTGCAGTCGCCTTGCTGGGGATTTCCTGTATTACCAGTATCAGCGGGGATAATGTTCCGAAGGGGCTGCTATCCGGAATGCTGGGCCTGATCATTGCCATTATTGGCATGGACCCGCAGAATGGCGTGCCTCGCCTGACTTTTGGCGACCCCAACATGCTAAGCGGGATCAGCCTGGTCTCTTCGCTGATTGGTGTATTCGGTGTTACTTCCGTACTCAAGACTGCCGAGCTGTGCAAGAAGCAGGAAACCCTGCAGAAGGTTCCGGAAGTTGACAGTGTATGGATTGGGATCAAGGAATGTATCCATCAATTGCCGACGTGGATCCGCGGTTCCGTAATCGGAACCATCGTCGGGATCATTCCGGGTGCCGGTACCAATGTGGCAACCTTTATGGCCTACGACTGGGAGAAAAAGCTTTCCAGTGAGCCAGAAACCTTTGGAAAAGGCAACCCCCTCGGTGTGGCCGCCCCTGAATCGGCCAACAATGCCGTTACTGGCGGTTCCCTGGTTCCCCTGTTGTCGCTGGGCGTACCTGGCAACTCAACGTCAGCCCTGTTTTTGGGTGCCATCATGATCCATGGCATGAGTACTGGTCCGGTCTTTTTCACGGACCACCCGGATATCATTTATGGGCTGTTCATTTCGTTCATTGTTGCCAACATTATTATGGCGCCTTTGGGAATCTTTTTGCTGCGGTACATGAAAACGATTCTCTCTGTTCCTGAAAAACTGCTGGCCGGTGTCATTCTGGCTTTTTGTGCAACGGGCGTTTTCTCGATTGCCAGCAATCCCTTTGACGTACTGGTGACCATTGTTTTTGGGCTGATCGGGTATTTCTTCAACAAGTTCAAGATCCCTACGGCGCCGATGATTGTATCGATGGTCCTGGGCGCCATGATTGAAGGAAACCTGCGTCAGGCCCTGGTAGCAAGCAGAGGCTCCTGGAATTTCCTTTATACAAGACCTCTGACCCTGGGGATTATGGTGGTTGCAGTAGGGAGCTTCATTCTTCCTTTTATAGTTCCCATGATCAAAAGAACGTTTGCCAAGAAATAAACGATTGGAGGAAGCAAATCAATGAAGATTACGAAGATCGATGTGTTCATGTTGGACGCCGCAGAACAAAGAGAACTGCGCAAACCGGTCATCTGCCGTGTTTACACCGATGAAGGCCTTTATGGGGACGGCGAAGCGGGTATCGCCTTCGGCGCCGGTTCGACCGCTGCCTTTGGCATGGTCAAGGACCTGGCCAAACTGATCATCGGCCTGGACCCCATGAATATTGAGTTTATCTGGAATAAAATGTTCAAGTCCAGTTTCTGGGGAATGGGCGGCGGTGCCGTCGTATTTGCCGGGATTTCCGCCATCGATATTGCCCTGTGGGACCTGAAAGGGAAGGCCCTTGGCGTTCCCTGCTATCAGCTCATGGGCGGCAAGTTCAGGAGTAAACTTCGTTCCTATGCATCGCAGCTGCAGTTTGGCTGGTGTGACAAGATTGGCCCTTACGGGAAACCGGAAGAATACGCCATGATTGCCAGATATGCCGTTGACCAGGGTTACGATGCCATCAAGATTGACTTCACGCAGATTGCCGAAGATGGGTCGCGTCTCCCGAAGAGCGAGTGCGAAGGGATTCCCAGCCGTCATTTCATGAATATGGTAGATAGCCGCATGAAGGCTGTCCGTGATGAAGTTGGTTGGGATATCGACCTGATTGTCGAAAACCATTGCCGTACTGATGCCATCAGCGGAACCCTGATTGGGGAACTGTGTGATAAATACAAGGTCATGGCACTGGAAGAACCGACCATCCCCATGAACCCGGAAATGCACAAGATTGTCCGGGATAAGATCAAGACACCGATTGCCAGTGGCGAACGTATCTATGGCCGGTGGCAGTACATGAACAATTTCAAGCTGAACAACGTGCAGCTGCTCCAGCCTGATATCTGCAACTGTGGCGGGCTGACAGAAGCCAAGAAAATCTGTGACATGGCCGCCGTCTTTGATGTTACGGTCCAGGCCCACTGTGCCGGTTCGCCGATTTCCACCGCTGCCGCGCTGCATCTGGAAGCAGCCATTCCCAATTTCTGCATCCATGAACATCATTTCCGCAGCACCCAGCCGAGCCTGACCCGCCTGTGCAAATATGATATGCAGCCTGAAAAGGGTGTCTATTTCATTCCGGACAGACCGGGCCTCGGACAGGAAATCAACCAGTTTGCCATTGATACGGCTTTGATGCACGTAACTGTGGAAGAAAATGAAAGGGGATTATGACGCCGCGTCAGGATTTTAGAGGAGATTCGGATTACTTGGGGAAAACGATCCCGATTCCGGCGCTGTTCCCGGTTTTTACCATAAGGCTAACTTTTTTGAGTTAGCCTTATCTTTTCATATGGGGATAAAGGTGTATCCTTATCGTAATATACTGAATTGTCACTATAGTAAAAATATATTGACGGTTATTTTCTTTCATACTACAATGAAGTTGTGATAAAAAAGTATTTTGCTAATAATAAAATAACATAGAAAAGGAGTGGAGGATTGTGAGTACAATGAAACACAATTTCGACGAAGTGGTGAAACGGTTAGGTACGGGCTGCAAGAAATGGGATACGTACGATAAGGACGTTATTCCCATGTGGATTGCCGATACGGACTTTACCTGCCCGAAACCGATTGTAGATGCAATCAGGAAGAGAGCCGAACATGAAGTCTACGGCTATCCAATTATTGAAAGCTCCTACGAAAGAGCTGTCGCCGGCTGGCAAAGACGCCGCTTCGGCTGGAATATCAAGACTGACTGGGTTGAATATACGCCCGCTGTCATTCCGGCCATTGTCTATGCGATGCGGGCTTTCACGCATCCTGGTGACCGGGTTGTGGTTCAGATGCCCTGCTACCATCCATTCCCGGAGGTCATTCCTCACAATGGCCGCTTTGTTGCACCCAATCCGCTGATTCCTCAAAAAGACGGTTCCTGGGCCATTGACTGGAAAGGGTTTGAAGAATTACTGAAGGACCCGCGTACTACCATGTTCCTGCTCTGCAACCCGCATAACCCGACGGGCAAGGTATTTACGAAGGCTGAACTGACCCGTATGGCGAACCTCTGCGCCAAATATGGCGTTTTCGTTGTTTCCGATGAAATCCATTCGGATATTGTCTACAAGGGCTCCAAACACTATCCCTTCGGCAGTGTCAGCGACGTGGCAGCCAAGAACTGCGTGGTCTGCGTAAACCCGAGCAAGACCTTTAATATTGCCGGCTTCCGTACGGGCGCTGCCATTATTCCGGATAAACACAACCATGAACTGTTCCGCAACGAAGTAGAAAACCTGAAGGCCTTTGGACGGAATATCTTCGGGACGCTGGCCGTTGAAGTTGCCTATACAAAGTGCGACTACTACGCCGACCAGGAAATCGAGTACCTGCAGGGCAACCTGGATTACCTGCGTAAATTCCTGGAAGAAAAGGTTCCGGAAATGAAGGTCGGCAAGGTACAGGCGACGTACCTGATCTGGATTGATTGCAAGGCCCTGAAGATGGACAATAAAACCATGATGGATTTCTTCCTTCATAAGGCCAAGGTTGCCATGAACGATGGTGCTACCTTTGGCCTGGGCGGCGAAGGCTACATGCGCATGAATATTGCCTGCCCGCGTTCCCAGCTGGAAGAAGCATTGAAACGCATTGAAAAGGCTGTCAAGACGCTTAGAAAATAAGGAGGAATGACAAGGATGGATAAAAAGAAAATCGTAGCAAACAATGCTCCTGGTGCCATTGGCCCATACTCCCAGGGCATTATCAATGGGAACATGGTATTTGTTTCCGGCCAGCTGCCGATTGATGTGGCAAGCGGTGGTTTCCCTGATGGAATCAAGGCGCAGACGCAGCAGTCCATTAAAAATGTGAAGGCCATCCTGGAATCCGTGGGATCTTCTTTGGATAAGGTCGTAAAGACAACGGTCCTGTTAAGTGATATGGAAAATTTCGGAGCCATGAACGAAGTCTACAGCCAGTTCTTCAAGGATCCCTATCCTGCAAGAAGCTGCTTTGAAGTTGGGCGTCTGCCAAAGGATGCCCTGGTGGAAGTCGAGGTTATTGCCTCCCTGTAATATTCTTTCCTGATAAACGGATCAGGTAAAAAAGGATGAATCTATGGAAACAAAAAAATTAGCTGAATTTGCTTCGTCTGTCCGTTTTGAGGACCTGGACGCGAAAACGGTCCAAAAAACAAAACAGACCATCTTGGATTGGCTTGGTGTTTGTATCTATGGCTTAAAGGAAGAGCCGGCAAGGATCCTTGAAGATGTGCTTCTTTCCAGCGGCGGGAAGGAAGAGGCTACTGTCCTTGACGGGGATAACCACAGGACCAATGTCCTGAATGCCACCTTCTGCAATGCAGCAGGCTCCCATACACTGGATTTTGACGACGTCCATTGCCCGTCCATTATGCACCTGAGCACCGTCGTCATGCCGCCGGTTTTTGCTCTTGCAGAGGCAAAGCATCTGAGCGGCAGGGAGATGATTGCCGCTATTGTAGCCGGTTTTGAAGTGGGATCCCGTGTGGGCGAATCCGTGGTCCCGGAATCCTATTTCTTCTGGCATACGACAGCAACGGCCGGTGTGTTTGGATCCGGAGCCGCTGCTTCCCGTCTTTTGAAGCTGGATGCCGGGCAAACGGCCCAGGCCCTTGGCAGTGCCGGGACCCAGGCTGCCGGGTTGTGGGAATTCCTGGAAGAAGGGGCAATGAGTAAACCGCTTCACGCAGGAAAAGCCGCCTACGCCGGTGTGCTGGCTGCCATGCTTGCCCAAAAGGGATTTACCGGAGCAACGACCATCCTGGAAGGTGAAAAAGGGTTCTGCCACGCCATGCTCCCGAACCCGCATATGGAAAAACTGACTGAGAACCTGGGCAAGGGGTATAAGATCAACGAGGATTCCTATAAGCCCTATCCTTGCTGCAAACATGCCCATTCGTCGGTATACGCGGTTCAGCAGCTGGCAAAGAAATATGGACTGACTCCTGACAAGGTGGCAAAGATTGAACTTCATGTCAACAATGTCTGCAACACCCTGATCAACGATCCTGTTGCAGAAAACCCGGTAGGGTGTAAATTCTCCGTCCAATACTGTGTCTCCACCATGTTCTGTCTGGGTCAGCTGACAATCAATGAATTCCTGCCGGAAAATATCCATGATCAGAAAGTTCGGGACCTGATGAAACGGATTGATGTAATCATGGATAAGGAAATCGACGAAATCCATGTGAATGACCCGACAAAATATGCCGCCAAGGTCGTTATTGTTGACAAGGAAGGAAAGACTTATTCCCTGCAGGTCGATTACCCGAAAGGCGATCCCCCCAATCCCATGACCTGGGATGAAAGCGTGGATAAGTACAATACCCTGGCGGTTCCTGTGTATGGAAAGGAAAAGGCCGGCCAACTGTGTGACCTGATCAAACGACTGGACACTGTCACTGACTTTGCGAACGAGCTGTCACGGATTTTAAGATAATCACTTTGGTTGATAAGCAAAGGGGAGAAACAAATGAATAAAAATCAAGCGTTAATTGAAAAAGAAGTTCATGACACGATTATCCGTGCCGTAACAGAAATTTCCTCTGATGTGAAGGCCATTATGGAAAAGACCCTTGCCAAGGAAACGAATGAAACGGCAAAGAGCATGCTTTCTTCCATGCTTGACAATCTGGATATCGCCAAAAAGAAGGATAAGGCGGTCTGCCAGTCCCCGGGATATCCTACGACCTGGTTAAGCTTTGGTGATGACAACATTCCGACGGACATCAAAAAAGTCATTGGCGACACGGTGCTGGAAGCAACCCAAAAAGGCTATCTTCGTCCCAGTATGGTTGATCCCCTGACCCGGAAAAATTCCGGAAATAATACGGGTAAAGGCGTTCCCAATGTTGAATTTGAATACAATCCCGGCCAGAAATACGTTGATTTCATTATCAGCTTCAAGGGCTGCGGCGCTGAACTCGGGAATGCCATGAAGATCTTTACGCCGGCTAAATTGGGAGAAAACCTGGTCGGCCTGAAACGCTTCATTGTTGAAACGGCCATCAATGCCGGCGGGAAACCTTGCCCTCCCTTCGGGATCGGTATCGGGATCGGTGGACAGATGGATGTATGCTGCAAGCTGAGCCGTAAGGCCATCAGCACCCGCCGCTGGGACGATGTGAACCCTGACCCGGAACTGGCTAAGCTGGAAGATGAAATGCGCAATGCCATCAACTCGCTGGGCATCGGTGCTGCCGGTACGGGTGGCGATACGGTCTGCCTGGCTGTAAAGATTGAACGGGCACATACTCACACGGCAATTGCTCCTGTAGCAATCAATTTCCATTGCTGGGTAGCAAGAAGAGCCGGAGTCCGTATCTATGATGACGGCCGCGTCGAGAAACTGCTGTGATGGAGGGTGCACATTATGGAGAAAAAGGTACTGCAGATTCCTGTAACTGAAGACGAAACCAGAAAATTAAGAATCGGTGACGTTGTATATTTGACGGGCCATATTTTTACTTCCCGTGATATGGCTCATTTGCGGTTGAGAAAAATGTATGAGAAGGGGGAGAAACTCCCTAAGGATTTCAAGGGTGCCGTTATTTTCCATGCTGGCCCGGTGTGCCTGAAAAATGAGGATGGCTCCTGGCGGCTCAACGTAATTGGACCGACCACGAGTATCCGTATGGAACCACATGCCGATTTTGTTGGGAAACTGGGTGTCAAGATCCTGGTTGGAAAAGGCGGTATGGAAAAAGATACCATTGAAGCCTGCAAGAAATACGGGTATGTATACCTTCAGGCAGCGCCCGGGTGTGCTGCCAAACTGGCTGAAGGCATTGTGAAGGTCAATGATGTTACCTGGTTTGAACTGGGGATGCCTGAAGCCCTGTGGGATTTACAGGCCGTTGAGTTTGGTCCCCTGGTCGTTGGCATGGATTCAACAGGCGCCAGCATCTATAAGAATATCAAGGAAAAAGCCCTGGAAAAACTGGATACGATGTATCCTCCGGTCAAATAAAGAAAAAACCTTGCTGCCTGCCGGTCTTGATTTAACGGGCTGGCCCGTTAAATCAAGAAGCGGGTTAGGAAAGAATGCAGACAGTGGTCGGTACCGTTTGCCGGTATGAT
>CADBQR010000059.1 GCA_902796945.1 uncultured Acidaminococcus sp. | reverse complement strand
TGTCGATTTCAAAAGGAGCGTCGTTTCTGATGGAACCATCTACACAGCGGGCCAAGGTCATGCTCATGCTTTCCATGCTGGTTTTTGGGAGTGTGGGGCTTTTTATCCGTTATATTCCGCTTCCCGCCAGTGTCATTGCCTTTTCCAGGGCACTTTTCGGAGGGCTTTTCCTCTGCCTGGTCGCAGCCCTTCGTCATATCCACCTTTCCAGGAAGGCCATTGCGGCCAACCTGCCATATCTTCTCACCAGTGGCATCATCATGGGATGGAACTGGATCTTTCTTTTCAGGGCCATGCAGACCACAACGGTGGCTGTGGCGATTATCTGCTATTACCTGGCCCCGGTTTTTGTCGTTTTACTGTCCCCCTTGGTGCTGAAGGAAAGAATCACGGCCGCCCAGTTCGGGGCCGTCCTGATGGCCCTGTGCGGCATGGTCCTGGTTTCAGGCCTCCTGGAGCAGCAGGGAAGCGTGCCCATTACAGGGATTGGCTATGGCATCGCGGCGGCCGTCTTTTACGCCGGGGTCATACTCTGTAACAAGAAATTCCGGGGCCTGTCTGCCTATGAATCCACCATTGTCCAACTGGCCGCGGCGGCCCTCGTCCTGGTGCCCTACATCCTTCTTACGGAAGACCTGACGCGTCTGTCCTGCACGCCGTTCCAACTGGCCCTTCTGATGATCCTCAGCCTCGTCGTGACCGGCCTGACCTACGCCATGTTCTTTGGCTCCCTTCCGTACCTGTCGGGACAGACCATTGCTGTCTATACCTATATCGACCCCATTACGGCTGTTTTACTGTCCGCCCTGGTCCTGAAGGAACCCCTGACTCTTTCGGTCCTTCTCGGCGCCATCCTTATTTTAGGGGCCACCCTGATTGTTGAATTTTCCGGCAGGAAAACCTGAGTTTTTCTGGAATCCCGCTTCTTATCCCAATCGTGTAATAAAGCCGTCATGTCCCTGATTTCGGACGGGCCGGCTTTAATTTTATGGTTTTTCTACCATTTTATAAAATTTGCAAGAAAATAAAAACTGTTTTCAAAGAACGTGGAAAGCGGTATAATTTTCTTATGAAAATCCCGACGAATGGGAGGAGACGAATGATGCTGGATCGGAACATGAAGCATATCTATTTCAATCCGAGCTGTACGTTGGAACTCTATCGGCCGCAATATGGAATCGAGATTTACCGCTACCTGCAATCCATCTTTCCTTATATCAAGATCCATGATGTATGCTGCCGGAAACCGCCCCGTCTGCCGGAAGGCTCCGTCATCGTCAATGTCTGCACTGGCTGCGATATGCGGTGGAGAACCCTTTATGAAGGGGTCGATACGATTTCTTTTTATGAGATCCTTGATACGTATGGACTTTTCCCATACCCGGACTACCAAAACTCGGTGATGACCATACACGATTCCTGTCCGGTGAAGTCAAATCCCCATCTGTATGACGTGGTTCGTCATCTTCTGGACCGTATGAACATCAAAATCATCGAATCGGATTTCTGCCGGGAAAAATCCCTTTGCTGCGGTAATCCGCTGCTACGTGAGGGAAAGGAAGAAGCCGGCCGTGCCATGCTGAGGAAAAGTGCCGAAAGCCTGCCCGTCGACGACGTGCTGGTCTACTGTATCAGCTGCATGAAGGTCCTTGCTCAGGCCGGAAAGCATACCCATTTGCTGCTGGACCTGCTGATGGGAAATCCCAGCGATCCCGGTGAAGGAAAGATGGGAAAGGCATGGTACCTGTCCCTGAAAGAATATCAAAAGAAGCATTGAATGATGGTTCCGTACCACCGTGATGACTGTCGCGGTGGTATTTTTTATGGACTGCCTTTCCTGGGGAGGCCGGGAACCGGTATTTTCCGGGAACACAGGGAAGCCGGCTTTTCTTAATCGTGACGGATCAGGAGGGAAATCTTTTCCGTTTTATAGGTGTCAAAAATGGCTTTGATGAACTGATGGCGGATTTTGGGTTCATCGACGACGTTCCTGATGCGGAGAACCACGTTCAAGGCAATCCCGTAATTTCCCAGGGCGTCATACCGGACCTGGGGTGTAAACCCTTTGACGCCGTAGCGGCTGCGGTCCAATATGGAACGGGCCACGTGGAGGGTGACTTCTTCCACGTGCTGCAGGTCGTTTTCATAAGTGATGGTAAGCGGGATGACAATCGTACACTCCGCCTGGGGTTGTTCATAATTGGTAATGATGGAAGACGCAATGTTTTTATTGGGGACGATGATCATGTTGCCCGTGTTGGTCCGGATTGTCGTATTCCGCCAGTTCATGTCGACAACACGCCCCGCCTGGCCGCTGGCCAGACTGATATAGTCGCCCATATGGACCTGCCGGGCCAGAATGGTCGTGATTCCTGAAAAAAGGTTGCTCAAGGTGTCCTGCAGCGCGAGGGCCGAGGCGAGGCCGCCGGCGCCAAGGGCCGTCAGGAGTGGGGAAATGGAAATCCCGTAGGAGCTGAGGATGATTACAAAACCCACCATGTAGACTGCCAGATCGATGACGGTCGTCAGGATGGACATGGACGATGATTCACTTTCACGACGGGACAGGCCTGCTTTCAGCAGGGAAGAGCAGAGGTGGGCAGCGAAAAAGGTCACCGTAACCAGGACCAGGCTATGGAAATGCTTGTCCAGCAATTCCCGGAGAAACCAAGGGAGTTGCAGGATGTTCCTGGTCAGTTGGAATCCGGCAATCAGCCCGAGGAGGGTCGGCATGAAGCGAAAAATCGACTGCCATGAATCCTTGCGGATCCGGGTGGTGCGGGCCAGGAAAAGAATCAAGAAGTGAAAAAGGATATGCAGCAGGAAGATCCCTGAAAGATTAAAAAATACAAAGGCAATGAAATGGACATGAGGACCGCCATGTTCCAGTTCCCTCATCATTTGTTCATAAAGTGAAGTCAATGGAAGGCCACCTTTCACAGGTAAGATTTTTTTATCTTACGATGGGAAAGTGAAAGGAAAATGAAAGACATAAAATAAGCCGCAAGGAAGATCCTTACGGCAGGGGTTTCAGAAGAGGGACAGCTCCGGGCTTTTCCAGGATTTCTGGACTGCGTCCCTGATGGTATCATGCGCTCCAGGCCAGCCAACAAGCAGCGGGGAGCGGGGATCATGGGCTTTTCGATTGGCATTGACCAGGGCCGCGTCATAATTGGCATAGCAGTAGCGGCAGAAGTGGGGGCAGGTGTTGTAGGCTCCGATATCTGCGCCTAACAGGCATTGGCAACCGTCACGGGCCGGTTTATGGCGGGGAACCTGCAGGCGTTCGCCCAAGGCTTTTTCCAGCACGGCCTGGGAGAGGCATCCGTCCGCGTCGACATGATCCCGGGCCAGGATCGCAGATTCACAGCAAAGATGGACCTGCATGCCGCATTGGGCCGCAATACTGGAGAGTGCTTCCGTCAGCAGGAGCTGGTCATGGGCGGATACGGCACGGGCCTCGGGGAAGTTCCGACGCGTTTTTTCATAGAGGTCGATGAAGCTGATGACGACCTGCGTGGTATATCCCTTGAGAAGGCGCGCCAGTTCCGAGAAGGCATTGACATGGAAAGGTACGGAATAGCGTTCCGTGATCAGGATGGGGTCATAGCGCCAGGCAATGCGATGACTGCCTACCAGCCTGGACAGCTTCCGGAAGCTCTCCGCCACCTTGACTTTGGCTGGAACAGCCGGTTCGATTTCATGGCCGTAGGGGGTAATGGTGACGTGCCAGAACGTGTCATAAGGGGCCAGGGCGTCCATATGGTTCAGCATGGGAGCGGGGTTCTTGGTGCAGAAAACAATCAGATCCACCAGGCGGGGGTCGATTTTGTAGCGTGTAATCAGGGAGGGATTGTACGGGCTCCGCACCATGACCTCTCCGGCGGACAGGCGGTTTACCAGCCATGGGGTATAAAAGGCGGGGATATCGGTCCGGCTTCCGGTATTCAGGATCATGGCAGTTCACCTCCCTGGCAGTTTGATTTTACATTTCCTATCTAATTGTATATCATAGTACAAGACAAATACAATATAACGAATGAGATAGAGGGGACTGAAATCACATGCCCACCAATCCAATCCTTGCCGGCAGTGTCTGGAAAAGCATCGCCGCCTTTTCCCTGCCTTATTTTATTTCGTATTTCCTGCAAACATTATACGGTATGGCCGACCTGATTATCATCGGGCAATATGAGGGGCCTGCGGGAACCACGGCGGTGGCGGTAGGCAGCCAGGTCATGCACCTGATTACGGTCCTGCTGGTAGGGCTCAGCATGGGAACCACCATTGCCATTGCCCGGGCCATCGGTTCCGGCAACAAGGAACGGGCCGCCGCGTCCACGGGAAACACGCTTACGTTGTTTGCGGCGGTATCTTTGGTCATGGCGGCAGGCCTGCTTTTTTCCATTGACGGGATCATCCGTCTGATGCGGATTCCTGCAGAAGCCGTGCCGGGTACGGCCGATTACCTGCGGGTCTGCTTTTTGGGCATTCCCTTCATTACTGCCTATAACGTGATCAGCTCGATTTTCCGGGGGCTGGGAAATTCCCGGACGCCCACTTATTTTGTGGCCGTGGCCTGCGTCGTGAACATTTTGCTGGACATTCTTTTTATGGGGCCCTTCCATATGGGTCCGCTGGGAGCTGCCTTGGGAACCACCCTGGCCCAGGCTTTCAGCGTTCTTCTGGCACTCCTTGTCATGCGTTCCCACTCGATGGGAATCCAGGTTAGCCGCCGGGACCTTGTCTTGCGAAAAGAAATCATGAAGCCGCTCCTGACCGTCGGGGTCCCGATCAGTGTGCAGGACGGCCTGATCCAGGTTGCCTTTCTGATCATCACCATGATTGCCAATGCGCGGGGCGTGACCGATGCGGCAGCCGTGGGTATCGTGGAAAAGATCATCAGTTTCGTTTTCCTGGTGCCATCGTCCCTTTTATCCACCGTATCTGCCCTGAGTGCCCAGAACCTGGGAGCGGGGCAGGTGAAAAGGGCACGCCAGTTCCTGCGGGATTCAATTTCGATTGCCGTGGTGTTCGGCCTCGCTGTTTCCCTCCTGATGCAGAAAGGGGCCTATGGGTTTGTCAGCCTGTTCACGACGGATGCCGCTGTCATTGCTGCTGGCGGTCCCTATCTGAAGGGCTATATCATCGACACAACCTTTGCGGGCGTTCATTTCTGCTTCAGCGGCTACTTCTGTGCCTGCAACAAATCCCTGTACTCCTTTATCCACAACATCGTATCCATCTTTACCACCCGTATCCCTCTTGTTTACCTGGCCTCGGTCAATTTTCCCGATACGCTTTTCCCGATGGGCCTGGCGACGGCGTCGGGATCCCTCGTTTCGGTCATGATCTGCCTGTTCCTGTACCATCACCTGACCCGTGAAACTGCGGGTCCTTCTGGTTCCTGATCAGGGGGCGATGGATTCCGGGAATTTCCACGGTTCCTGTGCATACCGTTGTGCTTTTTGGGGCCGTTTGACACACAACCCCTTCCCATATTATAATTTTCCCATCAGGTCATGTAACTGACGGAAGTGGGGTTACCCACAGGGAGCATGATCGCAGTCTGCCGACCGTCTGGGCGAAAAGGGCCCGAGGTCGGTCTTTTTCTTTATCAAGGGAGGAAGAAAACAATGAAGGAACTTAAATTGAAGTATGGTTGCAATCCGAATCAGCTTCCGGCACGAATCTACATGAAGGACGGAGCCGAGCTTCCCGTAACGGTCCTGAACGGCCGTCCCGGTTATATCAATTTCCTGGATGCCCTAAACAGCTGGCAGCTGGTGAAGGAACTGAAGGAAGCAACCGGATTGCCTGCTGCTGCTTCTTTTAAACATGTCAGCCCCGCCGGTGCTGCCGTGGCAAGTCCCTTGGATGATAAGATGAAGAAAGTTTACCACCTGGAAGGATATGAACTGTCCCCGCTGGCTTCTGCCTATGCCCGGGCCCGCGGCGCTGACCGCATGTCCTCTTTCGGTGATTTCACGGCCCTGTCCGACGTATGCGACGTAGCAACGGCCAAGGTGCTGCAGCATGAAGTTTCGGACGGCGTCATTGCCCCTGGCTACGAACCGGAAGCCCTGGAAATCCTGAAAACCAAGAAGAAGGGGAACTACAACGTCATTCAGATCGATCCGGATTATGTGCCGGCCTTGATGGAAACCAAGGAAGTCTTTGGTGTGACCTTTGAACAGCGCCGGAACCAGGATCCCATCACGGAAGACTGCCTGAACAACATTCCGACCAACAACAAAACCCTGACGCCGGAAGCCAAACGGGATCTTTTGATTGCCCTGATTACCCTGAAATACACGCAGTCCAACTCGGTCTGCTACGTCAAGGATGGCCAGACCATCGGTGTTGGTGCCGGACAGCAGTCCCGTGTACACTGCACGCGGCTGGCTGGTGACAAGGCCGATAAATGGTGGCTCCGCCAGTCCCCGCAGGCCCTGAACCTTCCGTTCAAGCCGGATACGCCGAAACCCGTCCGGGATAATACCATTGATGTTTACCTGTCCGATGATTACGAAGATGTCCTGGCCGATGGCATCTGGCAGACCCTCTTTATGGAAAAACCGGAACCCATGACCCGGGAGGAACGGAAAGCCTGGATTGCCAAAAACACGAATGTTGCCCTTGGTTCGGATGCGTTCTTCCCCTTTGGCGACAATATCGAACGTGCCCATCGCAGCGGCGTAGTCTATGTGGCCCAGGCCGGTGGTTCCATTCGGGATGACCAGGTCATTGCAACGGCCAATAAATACAAGATGGTCATGTGCATGACTGGACGCCGCCTGTTCCATCATTGATGAGCCGGCGCGTGCCGCCCGGCACAGCTGCTTTGCGCTTTCATTGCGCTCGACAAGCATGATAAGGCCCGCTTCTTTCCCTTTCTGTTGGGGAAGAGGCGGGCCTTTTCTATCGTAAGGGATCTGGATCTTTGGTAAGGGATCCAGGTTGTATTTTTTCAGCGCGGCGAGAAATGCTGTTTCATCAGGTCAATGAAGCAGCGTTCCGCCTTGTTCAGGTAGTGGCCTTCCAGGGCCATGACATAGATGGAATAACAGGGCATTTCCGGGGTATACCGGTAACAGAAGGAGGCTGCCTGGCTGCCCAGGATCAACTTGGTCCTGGCCGGAGCAAAGGTATAGCCAAGGCCGCAGGATGCCAGCAGTACGGCGTCATAGCTGCTGTCGACCTCCATATACAGGTTGGGATTGATTCCCGCTTCCTGGAAAATGGAGTCCACCATACGGTGAATGAGGTGGCGCCGCTTGATGGAAATGAAGGGCATCATGGAAATTTTCTTCAAGTCAACCATCCGTTTTTCTTTGTCAGCATACTGATTATCCCGAAACGCACCGGGGCCGGCAAAGAGGGGAATCTCCTCCTCGTAGATCAGTTCCTTGCGGATCTGGAAGGGCTGGTCCTCTGCGGGCCAGGGGCAGATGATGAAGGAGACCTTATGGCTTTTCAGAAGTTCCATCAGCTGTTCCGTCCCGGCTTCCTGCAGGAACACTTCCGATTCCGGATATTTTTTCCGGAAGGCATTCATGATGGGCGGCAGCATATAACCGGCCCGTCCGGAAGGAATGCCCAGGGTCACATCGCCGGAGGCGCCTTCTTTCAGGTCAGCAATGCGGTTCTTCATATCCGTCTTTTCCCGCAGGATGGACTGGGCCGTACGTACATAGATCCGCCCTGCCTCAGTGAGGGTCAGGGGCTGGTGGGAGCGGTCAAACAGCTTTACACCCACTTCTTTTTCAATCTGCCCCAGGGAATAGCTGAGGGAAGGCTGGGAAATATAAAGTTTCCGCGCCGCCTGTGTGATGTTCTGACATTCCGCAACGGTCACGACATATTGCAATTCACGAAAGTCCATAATACCTCCTTGGGAATCCCCTGATGCATTCCCTGAAACAGTGGGGCAATCGGCCTCTTTATTTATAAAATAAATAGTATTTTAATTTTCCATAGAACCAGTATATCATAGAACCAGAAAGGCCTCAAAGGGAAAAACGGGAAAAAGGAAGGGACTTTTTCCCGGATTGTTCAGGCCATTCCTCTTTCCGCAAAACAGCACAGATAGCAAGCACCCACACAGGATTCCTGTATGGGTGCCATTTCTTTCAGCGTCAATTTCTGCTGACCGGCAATTCCGGGGATTCTTTCAGCATCTGGGCCGGGCGTTTACGATTTCCGCAATCCAGGATCCGATGATTTGCTGCAATTCCAGACGACACGTATCCATGGAATGATTGGAAGGAAGCAGGACTTTTTGGTGATTGCCCTTGCCATGGGTAGCTTCCAGGGCCTTCCAGAACGGTTCCATCATGACTTCGGCCGGGGCCGCAGTGTCCTTGGTTCCGGCAATGAGCAGGACATTCTGGTCCTTCAGGGCCGGCGCTGCATCCGAAAAATTCCACTTCTGGCGGTTGCTGACGCTGTCCTGATAGAGCGCCTCCAGGCTCTCAATATGAAGGACCCGGGAATTGCGGACCAGCATGGAACGCAGGCCATCCTCGCCCAGGTATTGGAAGGCACCCCAGTGATTGAAAGGGCAATAGGCGATGATGCCGCGCAGCCGGGAATCTTCCCGGGCCACGTTGATGACGGTGTTTCCGCCATTGGAATGCCCCAGAAGGAACAGGCTGTTCCGGTCAATCTGCAGGGTGTCGGCTGCGTCCTTGCGGATCCATTCCAGCAGGGCCTGGACATCCTCCAGGCAGTGGGTAAATGAATAAAATCCATCGCTTCCCCAGGCGCCGCGATGATACGGGCGGAAAACGACGCAGCCCATGCGGCGCAGGGCCTGGGAAAGATCGTCGTTGCAATTGGTACCGGGGATTCCTTGGCAGACAATGACCGCCGGATGAGGGGCGTCGTAGATGCCGGAAGGCAGATAGATTTCACCCAGCATGCGGCTTCCCTTCACATCCAGGATCAGGTCCCGCGTGTCAGGCAGTGGCGCATCCCCGTATGGGGGTTCCTTCAGGATACAGGCTGCATCGATCTTCATAGGAGCAGCACCTCCTCGTTGTAATAAAACCAGTATAGGACAATCCTGGAATTTTACAAGAGGGAATCGCGCAGCTCTTTACCTGTTGGAAGGGCGGGCGCAGGCAATTATTTTCCTGAAGGAAGTTTCCTGAGGAAAGGTCCAAACGATTTCCCGGGACGGGACCATCAGCACTTATTCAGGATATAGGCCATGTATTCCAGGTTCGTATTGATGACCAGTTCTTCCGGATAGGCCGCCGCTTCCAGGAAGTTTTTGGCCGCATCCAGGTTACCCACGTCGTACCAGATATGGGCATCGCTGCCGGCAATGACATGGACGCTGTATTTTTTACCCAGTTCCAGCAGGCGGGGGATGTTTTTGGCAGCCCCGATGCGCCCCGTTTTTCCGGACGGGGATGCACTGTTGATTTCCAGGGCCACATTATGGAGGGCCGCCGCACGGACGACCTTCTCCAGATCGATGGGATAGCGGTCATCGTCCGGGTGGCCGATGATCTTGACAAAGGGATTGCGCATGGCCCCGATGATGGCCCGGGTGTTTTCTTCCCGGTTGCCTGATTCGATGCAGGCCGAGTGCAGGCTGGCAATGGCGTAATCCATGGTGCGCAGCAGGCTGTCCGGCATGTCCAGGAGACCGTCATAATCCATGATGTTGACTTCAACCCCCGTATAGATCCGGACCCCCATGATTTCCCGGTCAATGGCCCGGTAGTTCTTGAAGAATTTGGGCGTCGGGGCTCCTTCCATGGCGCTGGAGTGATCCGAGGTCCCCATCGCGAGCAACCCCTTCCTGGCTGCTTCCTCGATGTTTTCCTTCAGGGTGCTGAAGGCGTGGCCACTGGTGATTGTATGGGTGTGCAAATCAAAGAGAAGTTTCATAAAGAGGATCCTTTCAGGCTGTAAAGATGAGGCGTACCTGATCCCCGGGCTGGTAGGATACAGTACTGCCCGTGTAGACGCTATAATGAACCGAACCATTGACGAGGGTATAGTGGATTTCCCGCCCGTTATACTGACGATTGGTGACGGTGGCCGGCAAACCATCCTCCTTTTGGGTCATACGAAATTGTTCCGGCCGGACAGGATAGAGGCCCTTGGCCTTGAAAAGGGGTGCAATGCCCGTATCTTCATAGCAAAGGGACTGTCCTGCCACGTAAAAGCGGTTTCCCTTCCAATCCCCGGGAATGAGGTTGCATTTGCTGACAAAGGAGGCAACAAATTCGGTTTCCGGGTGCGTATAGACCTGCTGCGGTGTACCAATCTGTTCAATCATGCCGCCGCGCATGACGATGATCCGGTCGGCCATGGACAGGGCTTCTCCCTGGTCATGGGTCACATAGATGATGGTGGCTCCCGTCCGTTGATGGAGGTCCTGGATTTCGCGGCGCATACTGATTTTCAGCTCCGCATCCAATGCCGACAGCGG
>CADBQR010000058.1 GCA_902796945.1 uncultured Acidaminococcus sp. | reverse complement strand
GCCTTTCTGACACAGTAATTGGATACGGAATCTGCAAAGGACACAACGAACTTCCGACCGTGAGCTCCGCTCCGGAGTTGACGAGACAAGTCGAGGAGTGAAGGAGCGGAGGCGTCAACCCAAAGTAAATTGCGTAACGCAACATTGTACGAATCGCCACCGCCCACTTCGTGGGCGGCCATCCTCCGTCGAATCAGCGCGGTTTCTGCGCTGACCCTATCCCTCAACTTCAGGAATCGGTTCACCCCCCCGCCCCTGCCCCCAAACGGCAATGGCTGCACAATACCGGAGGGTACTTTCAATATCCTTGGCGCGGTGAAAATCCGGTCCCGCCAGATAGATATGGCCATGGTAGAAAAATACTGTCGGAATCCCGTATCTGTCCCGGAATCTTTTCATGGATTCCCCCGTGGTTCCATCGGTAACGACACAGAGGGAACGCCCGCAATAAGACAATCCATCCGGGCTGATGGCAAGGGGCCATCCCTTTTCCCCAAAACGCCGGCAGGCTTCTTCGATAATGGTGTCGGTGCTGAGAAAGAGCAGGTTTTCTTTTTTCAGGATCTGCCAGGCTCTCAGTTTCCGATACAAGGCCGTCGTTTCGACGTAGGGCGTATGGTCGACGCCCAGATAGCGGGCGGCCCGTTCTTCAATCCGTTCTGTTTCAGCAATGACTGCTTCAGCCGTGGGAGCGCTGACGATCAGTCCGTGGTTTTTCAGGAAGACCGGAGGATGGGCCAAGGCTTCCCCGCTTCCCCACTGACGGCAGAATCGCTGTGCCAGGGGCAGACCGGGCGTATCATAGCCCACAAAAACACCTTCCGGAAAGAGCTGCTGCAATTCTTCCCAGCCGCCGCGGCAGCTCGTCAGGACATTGACCAGGATGGGATGGGTATGAAGGGTGAATTTTGCCGTCAGGGAATGCATAAACGTTTCAACGGAAGGCCGTCCGCCTGCCTCCAGGTTTTCCATAAGAAGCGAAGGTCCGGTGCCGACGGGAAAGGATTCTTCCTTGTGATGACGCAGGAAATCCGCCAGTCTGGCGTAATTGACCTTTGACCAGCCGCTTTTTTCGGTAACACTGCCAAGGGCCACACCGGTTGATTTGATCAGCATCGTTTCCCCATCAATCTTGACGGAACTATTGCCTCCCCCGGCCTGGACCAGATCTTCCCGCATGCCGGCGTATCTGGAAATCGAAATGAAATCTTCCAAATCCATGGTTTTTCTCCTTCCTTGACGGAATGTTGCCAAAATGACCTGTAACAAGGTGGACCGGACCTCCCGGCATTATGCCGCAAGATCCGGTCCCTGTGTTACCGCTGCTAATGGCGGGAATGTCATACAATGGGTTGAATCTGTCCGCGCTGTGCCATCAGGGCCGCCTGCTGACGAAGCCGCTGGACTCTTTCTGCTGTTGCAGGATGGGTCGAAAAGAGGCTGGTTTTTTCTTTGGACGTCAGCGGGGAAATGATAAACATATGCGCCGTACTTTTGCTGGCCTGCTGCATCACATGATTGCGGGCAGCGTATTCGATTTTTTCCAGTGCATCGGCCAGTGCGTTGGGATCCCCGCAAAGATACCCGCCCGTTTCATCCGCCATATATTCCCGGGTACGGGATACGGCCATCTGGATAATGAAAGCCAGGAGGGGCGTCAAAATCAGCATGAGAAGAGATGCCAGAGGGTTGCTGCGGCGATCATCCCGGCTGCCGCCAAACCAGAAGGCAAAGCGGCTCAGGGCCGAAATGAGGCCGGCCATGGCAGCAGCCACGGTCCCAATCAGGATATCCCCATTGGCAATGTGGCTCATCTCGTGACCCAGCACCCCGGAAATTTCCCTCGCTGTCAAGGTATCAAGCAGTCCCGTCGTCACGCAGACAGCCGCGTGGGAAGGATTCCGCCCTGTAGCAAATGCGTTCGGGGTGGATTCAGGAATGACATAGATGGCAGGCATCGGCAGCTGCGCGCGGGTGGCCAGGCGTTCCACGATCTCGTAGAGGCCCGGTGCATCCTGCCGTGAAATGGGCTGCGCATTGTACTGGGCAATGACAATCTTATCGCTGTTCCAGTAGATGACAAAGTTGGAAACGACCGAAATAAGAAGCATCAGGGTCATTCCGTAATCTCCGCCGACATATTGACCGATGGCCATGAGCAGAGCGGTCATCAGTGCCATGAGCATTGTGGTTTTAACCATTTTTCACACCTCCTCAAAAGAGGATTCTTTTTAAAAGAATCGTTCGTTTCTAATTCAACAGACTGGTTACGGGTACCATGGTAATGCCGGAATCCAGGACGGCCTGGCAGCTTCTTCGCCAGGCTTCCGCGGTATTGGGCCGGGCGTGGCAGATAACAATGATCGAACCATATCGGTCGGCCAGTTTTACAGCCTGGACAATCCGCTCCTGGATGTCTTCCACATCACTGCTGTTATCAAGAAACAGGGTATTATGCCCTGTGGGAATTCCCATGCTGCGGGCGTTCTCCTCCGCTACGCTGCCCGCGTTTGTCCGGCTGTCCACGAAGAAAAGGGAATTGGCCTTCATGGTTTCCAGGGCGGCACGAATGGTTGGACCATGGGCAGTGGCATTCGACCCCTGATGATTATTGACCCCGGATATCCCGGGCAGGCTGTCGATGGCTTCCTGCGTAAAGGACTGGATCTGGGCTTTCGTCATGCCCACCCGCACGGACCGGCTCTCGGAACTGCCCCCGCTGATGGGTTCCATCGGGAGGTGCAGCATGGCCGTATGACCGCTGTTCAAAATAATGGAGAGGGCAGCGGAGCTGTTTGGTTTGAAAGGAATCACGGCAAAGCTCATATGGAGGGGCAGGCCTGCAAGAACCCGTACCGGTTCCAGCTGGTATCCGCAGTCATCGATCACGATGGCAAGGCGGCCGCTGAATTGTCCGGCAGGCAACCCGGCCAACGTTCCTTCCCCTTCATGGGAAGAAGGTTTCTCCGGAGGAGTCTCCTTTTTCGGGGCCGGTGTGGGAGCGGGCTCATTGCCAGTAGCGGGGCTCTTCTCCCTGCTCTTTTTTTCGGCTGCCTTTTTCTCTTCCGCCTTCTTTTCTTCCAGCTCCCGGCGCTCTTCTTTCTTGACCTCCCGAATCTTTTCCTTGACCGGTTCCGGCAGTTTTTCTTTCATGGTTTCCCGGACGGTCTCCGGCACGACCTCTTCCACGACTTCCGCCCAGGTGGAATCGGGATGCTCCCTTTTATGGGCAGCCAGGAACATGCCCAAGCCGATCACCAGGACCATGATCAGGATTATCCAGAGACGGCCGCCTTTTTTCTTCCTGCGGGAAGCGCGGGCCGGTCTCCTCGTTGTTCGTCTCTTCATGGATCAGGTTCCTTCAGGCACGGGGATGGCTCTTGTCATAAATCGCCTTCAGGCGGTTATTGGTCAGGTGCGTATAGATCTGGGTCGTCGAAATATCGGAATGGCCCAGCAGTTCCTGCACCGTACGCAAATCTGCCCCGTTGTCCAGCATATGGGTTGCAAAGGAATGGCGCAGGATATGGGGTGTCAGGGATTTCTGGATATGCACCTGGGTACCATACCCCTTGATGATCTGCCAAAAACGCTGCCGCGTCATCCCCGTCCCGCGGACAGTCAGGAACAGGCAGTCCGTCGGCTTGTTTTCCTTGACAAATTTCGGGCGTACCCGATGCAGGTACTCCTTCAGGTAATGGACCGCATAATGGCCCAGGGGAATAAGCCGTTCCTTGGATCCCTTTCCATAGGCAATGACGTACTGGGAATGAAGGTTGACACTGTTGACCGCCAGCGACAGCAGTTCCGATACCCGCATGCCCGTAGCGTACATGACTTCCAGCATGGTCCGGTCGCGGAATCCCTCAGGCTGCTTGAGATTAGGGGCTTCAAAAAGCCGGGTCACTTCGTCAACACTGAGCACCTTGGGCAGTACAATGCCGCGGGTTTCCGATTCAATGACTTCACAGGGGTCCGTCTCAATATAGCCTTCTGCCGTCATGAAGCGGAAGAAGGCTTTCAGGGCTGCCAGTTTGCGTGCCGAGGAAGTCGGCGCGTAGTTCTGCGACTTCAGGACCTGCATATATTTCAGCACATCGTTCCGGGTGATGTCCCGGAGTTCTTTCTTGCACCAGATGGAAAAAAGCCGCAGGTCACGGCCGTAGGAATCCCTCGTATTGGGGGAAAGTCCCATTTCCACGGTCAGATATTCCAAAAATACATTGATTTCGTCTTCTAATTTATTCCTTAGAGACACTCTGATCATTTCCTTTTTTAAGTACTAAGATCGATTCGGCCTCCAGGGGCGCAATCGTCGAAATAGCATGTTTATAGATCAATTCCTGCCGTCCTTCACTTTCAATGATGACGGTAAAGTTATCAAATCCCCACACTTTTCCTCTTACCTGAAACCCATTGAGGAGATAAATGACAATCGTTTTTTTCTCGCTGCGAACTTTGTTCAAGAAACTATCCTGCAAGTTCAGCGGTTTGTTCGTTGTTCCACCCATAACGTTTCCCTCACTTGTCTGATTTTGATTATAGATACCACCCGGAAAGCATCTGTTCCATCCTGGCGGCACAGGCCTCATAGTCAGGCTGTGCATCCAACATGACCCAGTGAATGTAAGGCATCTTCTTGTACCACGTAATCTGCCGTTTGGCAAAGTTGCGGGTCGCTTGTTTGATTTTCTCGATGCACGCTTCGCGGGTCAGTTCCCCCTTGAAATACTGGATGGCCTGCCGATAACCGATGCTTTTCATGGACTGGGCTTCTTCCGGGACGCCGGCGTCGTAAAAACGGCGGGCTTCCTCGAAGAGCCCGGCTTCCACCATCAGATCGACGCGTCGGTTGATCCGTTCATAAAGAACAGGCCGTTCCATGGAAAGGCCAAAGACGAAAGCATCAAAGGGACTTACAACGTCCTTTTTTTGGGACACACAATCCCCGCCTTCGCGGGCTTCTATCGCTCTAATTATACGCCGTCTGTCGTTAATCTTCAATCGTTCCGCTGCAGCCGGGTCCAATCCGGCCAGTTTGGCATGCAGGGCCTCGTTGCCGTAGGTATCGGCATAGGCAGACAGGGCTTCCCGGCGGGAGGCCGATTCGTTGACGCTGGAAAAATGGTAATTTTCCAAAAGGGCCTTCAGGTACAGCCCTGTCCCTCCCACAATGATGGGAAGACGACGGCGTTGCGAAATTTCCTCAATCAGCCGGGTGGCCTGTTCCTGAAAGTCAACGACGGTAAACTTGTCCGCGGGATCACAGATATCAATCAGGTGATGAGGGACGGCTTCCTGCTCCTCCCGGGAAGGTTTGGCCGTCGCAATATCCATGCCGCGGAAGACCAGCATGGAATCGCCGGAAATGATTTCCCCGCCCAGTTTCCTGGCCAGCCGAATGCCACAGGCGGTCTTACCCGTTGCCGTCGGCCCGGCGATGACCAGCACTTTCCGTCTCTGCTTCATGACGATCTCCTTATAATGCCATATTTGACCCGGCTGTAGCGGCCTCCCTGGATTTCAGCGGCCCCCAGTTTTTGCAGGTAGCCGCTGTACCGTTCCTTGACGACCACAAGTGGCGCCACCCGAAGGGCTTCCTCTATGGTCGCTGCCGAAGGTTCCTGATGGCAGGCAGCCGGCCGCAGCGGCTGCATGTTGGAAGAACCTTCCACGGGACGCTGGAACATGGGATCCAGGTAAACCACGTCAAAGGCATCATCGGGAGCGGCTGCCAGGTACGCGCCGGCTTCGGCATGGACCGTACGAATGCGCCGCAGGGCATCAATCAGGTCCGGCTCCCCCTCCGTATAGGAGGCCATGCCCAGGGAGGTCAGTTTCCAGATGATGGGAGACGCTTCCAGACCGACCACCAGGCCGCTGCTGCCGACCGCATAGGAAGCAACCGCCGCGTCAGCTCCCAGCCCCAGGGTGCAGTCCAGGATCCGCTTTCCCGGTTCCAGTTCACAGGCTTCCAGGAAATGGTCCTCCCCACCCTTTTTGATTTCCTGCAGGCGCAGGACTGCCATGCCCGGATGGTATCGCAGGATGCCTTCTTCCGTGTAAACCTGGGGCCCCTTCCGGGTCGCCACCAGGATTCCGGACAGGCCGTGGCCGCTGCGAAGTGTTTCCAGGGATTCCTTGCGGCGGCGAAGATAGGGCAGTCCCAGTTCCTTCGCCCATTCCCTGGCTTCCAGTACCAGATCCGTTCCGCCCTTCAGGCCGATTGTGACGGCAAATGTCATTTCCGTCATGGCATCACGTCCGTTTGAACATCTTGAAGAGTTCCGGCGCCGTAATTTCAATCATGCAGGGCCGGCCATGGGGGCACGTAAAGGGATGCTCCGTATTGAGAAGCTCCAGGATGACCTGCCGCATCTGCCGGATGTTCAGGAGTTCCCCTGCCCGAATCGCGCTGTGACAGGCAGCATAGTGAAGCACTTCCTCCCGCAGGTCACTGGTCTTGATGGCTTTGTTTTCACTGAGCAGTTTCAGGATATCCTGGATGAACCCTTCCGCCTGTCCTTCTTCCACGTCGGCAGGCAGCGCCGAGACCCGCAGGACGGTTTCCCCTGCCGGTTCTGCGTCGACGCCCAGTTTCATGAATTCCTCCCGATGCTGTTCCACGGCTTCCACATCCTGGGCCGTTACGTTCAGGAACAACGGGATCAGCATGGGCTGCGAAGGAACCGGCTTCTGCTGGCGGACAAATCGATCGTACATGATGCGTTCATGGGCAGCGTGCTGGTCAATCAGGTAGAGCGCCGTCTCCGACTGGGCAATAATGAAGGTCTTGTCCACCTGGCCCAGGGGCCAGATTACATCGATGCCCGTATCCGTCGGCAGTACCGGGGTACCCTCCTGCCCTTCCTTTTCCCACTGCGTTGATGCACTTTCCGGATCCAGGTTTTCCGTCGTGCGCTGCACCTTGAAGATTTCTTCCGTCCGCGGCGTTTCCGGCCGTTCCGGGACTTCCGGGGTCCTCCAGACGGGTTCGTGGAACGCCGGGTTATGGGGCAGACAGGACTGGGGCCGGCTGTTTTCAAATATGGACGTCTCGGAAAGGACCGGTTTTGCTGCATGGACTTCCGGTTTTTCATAGGTAATGGAGCCGCCCTCCTTGCCTTTTCCGGCAAGGGGATGGGTCAGGGCATCACTGAGAGCCCGGTAGACGGCCCGATAGACGGCCTGTTCATTGCCAAATTTGATCTCGCTTTTCTGCGGATGGACATTGATATCAATGCTATGGGTATCGACAATGAGATTCAGCACGGCAAAGGGAAATCCGGCCTTCGGGATCTGGGACTGGTAGGCATGGTCAATGGCCTTGCTTACCATTCGGTTGTTGATATAGCGGCCATTGACAAAAAGGGTCTGCCACTGACGGGTTCCTTTCAACAGGGTCGGGTTGCTCACATAACCCTCTACCCGGATGCCTTCCTGTTCAAAGGAAACCGGAAGCAGGGCTTCCGTAACCTGCCGGCCGTAAAGGGATTCGATGGTATCAAGGATATCCCCGCTGCCCGGCGTGTTGATGACTTCCTTGTCGTTATTGGTCAGGGTAATATGGACATCTGGCCGGGACAGGGCGATTTTGGAAAGGATATCGCTGATGTAACGGCCTTCCGTATGGACGGTCCGCAGGAATTTCCGCCGCGCCGGCACGTTGAAGAAAAGGTCCTTCACCGTAACCGTCGTGCCGATATCCCCACCCATCGAATCGACCGTCATGTTTTCGCCACCGTCAATGGTGATGGACGTGGCAAAATCCGAGCCTTCTTCCCGCGTCAGCAGGTTGAAGTGGGAAACGGAGGCAATGCTGGGCAATGCCTCGCCCCGGAAACCAAGGGTCTTCAAGGTCAGCAGGTCCTCGGCCCGGGCTATTTTACTCGTAGCGTGACGCAGGACGGCCATACGGGCATTGGCCGCGTCCATACCGGAGCCATTGTCCTTGACCCGGATGTATTCCGTGCCGCCCTGATAGATGGTGACATCGATATGATCGGAACCGGCGTCCAGGGCATTTTCAACCAGTTCCTTGACAACGGACATGGGCTTTTCAACGACTTCGCCCGCCGCAATCTGGTTGGACGTGTTCTGGTCCAGCAGTTTGACAACCGCACTCATGACGAAAGCCCTCCTTCCCGTTTCGCTTCTTCCGACAGTTTATAGAGAACATTCAGGGCTTCCAGGGGCGTCATGGTCGTTACGTCCAGTTTAACCAGCTGGTCCCGAATGATATCCCCGAAAAGATCACTCTGAACTTCGTGGGTCTCCTTTACGACCGGCTCTTTTTTCACGGCCGGTGCCGCCGTGGCTTCCGGCGTTTTGGCATATTCCTCCAGGAGCTCATTGGCCCGCTGGATGACCTTTTTGGGCAGGCCGGCCAATTTAGCCACATGGATGCCGTAGCTCCGGTCCGTACCGCCGGGAATGATCCGCCTCAGGAAAAGGACATCGTTGCCTTTTTCCTTTACGGCGATGGAATAATTCCGGATGCCTTCATAAAGCTGTTCCATCTCGATGAGTTCATGGTAATGCGTGGCAAAAAGCGTCTTTGCCTTGATCCGTTCATTGATGAATTCAATGACGGCCCGGGCAATGCTCATTCCGTCATAGGTGCTCGTCCCCCGCCCCACTTCGTCCAGGATGATGAGGGAGCGGGCCGTGGCATTTTTCAGGATATTGGCCACTTCGTTCATTTCCACCATGAAGGTGCTCTGACCGGTTGCCAGGTCGTCGCTGGCACCAACGCGGGTAAAGATCCGGTCCACGGGGCAGATGGAGGCCTCGCGGGCAGGAATGAAGCTGCCCATCTGGGTCATCAGGGTGAGCAGGGCAATCTGACGCATATAAGTGGATTTACCGGCCATATTCGGCCCGGTCAGGATAATCAGCCGTTCGTCGGTCTGGTTCAGGTGAACGTCATTGGGAACGAAGAGTTCCCGTTCCAGCAGTTTTTCCACTACGGGATGACGGCCATCCTTGATGATGATTTCCCCATTCCGGTTCAGGCGGGGGCATACATAGTTGCCCTTGAAGGCGGCCATGGCAAGGGAATACAGGACATCCAGCTCGCCAATGGAGCGGGCCGTTTCCTGAATGGGAACCAGTTGCTGCCGTACGCACTGGCGGATTTCATTGAAAAGATAATATTCCAGCTGCTGGATCTTTTCCCGGGCACTGAGGATCTTGTTTTCAAAGGCCTTCAGTTCTGGCACGATGTACCGTTCCCCGTTGACCAGGGTCTTCTTGCCGATGAAGTTGTCCGGCACCTGGGAAATCTGTCCCTTGGACACTTCGATATAATAGCCAAAGACCTTGTTGAAACCAACTTTCAGGTTGCGGATGCCCGTTTCTTCCTTGATTTTCATTTCGAAGTTCTGCATCCACTGGTTATTGTTTTCGGCAATTTCGTGAAGTTCATCCAGTTCGGCATTGAAGCCCCGGCGAATCATGCCGCCTTCACGGACCGTAAAGGGAGGGTCATCAACAATGCCCCGTTCCAGTTCGTCCAGGACTTCCCGATGCGGGGAAATGCCATCGTCCAGCTGACGCAACAGGCCAGCCCGGTAAGGTGCCAGGAGGGCCTTGACGCGGGGAATGACCCGCAGGGCCGACCGCAGCGAAGCCATATCCCGGGCATTGGCGGAACCGACCTCGATGCGGCTGAGGATCCGTTCCAGGTCCGTGATTTCCTTCAGGCAATCCCCCAGTTCCGTACGGAATTTGGTTTCCTGCAGCAGTGTGCCCACGGCCTGCTGTCGCAGGGTAATGCGGGCCACGTCGTACAGCGGGGCTTCCACCCATTGCCGCATGAGCCGGGATCCCATGGCCGTACAGGTATAATCCAGGATATCCAGCAGGGTCCCGTGCTTTGTACCATCCTTCATGCTGCGCACCAGTTCCAGATTGCGAATGGCCGTTGCGTCAAGGACCATGACCTGATCCGTCGTGATCTCAGAAAGGCGGTTGATCTGGGCCAGGTCGCTCTTGACGTTGATATGGATGTACTGCAGCATCGTTTCGATGACGGACCGGACAAAGGGGTCCGCATAGGCCTTGTCCTCCTTGCCAAAATGGCGGGCAAAGTCATCGATTTCCGGGTCGGCATGGAAGCGGTTGACCATACAATGAGGCAGTTTCTGGGAAAGCCGGGTACTGAGGCCTTCCGGCAATTCCGTGCCGGGATCCATCACCAATTCCGCCGGCATCATGCGGTACAGCTGATCCGTCAGCAGTTCTTCCCAGTTGCTCCCCTGGGCATCGTACCAGGAACACTCCCCCGTCGACACATCGGCAAAGCTGATGCAGGCACGGTGATCTTCCACATTCAGGCAGGCCAGGTACTGGTTGTGATGCTCGTCCAGGACGGCGTCACTGAGAACGGTCCCCGGCGTCAGGATCTTCGTTACTTCCCGCTTGACAATGCCCACGGCCTTTTTGGGGTCTTCCATCTGATCACAGATGGCAATGCGATACCCTTTCCGGATCAGTTTGGCCAGGTAGCTGTCCACAGAATGGAAAGGCACCCCGCACATGGGAATGGGGTGCTTTGTATTTCCGGCCCGATGCGTCAGCGTCAGGTTCAGCTCCCGGGAAGCCGTAATGGCATCGTCAAAGAACAATTCATAAAAGTCACCCAGGCGGAAGAAAAGCAGTTTGTCCTCATGCTGCTTCTTGACTTCCATATACTGTTGGACCATGGGTGTATAGGCTCCCGTATCTGTTGTCATAATACTTCCTTTCCTCGAAGCAGCCAGGTCTGCGCCACTTCCAGACGTACCTTCACCGTGTCACCGGGTTGGTACATTTTGTCGGAAACCGGCCAGAGCACAAGGTTGTTGCCGTCCGTCCGGCCGCTCCACATCGCTTCGTTATGCTTGCTTCTGCCTTCCACCATAACGGGCAGGACCTTCCCCACGAGCCGCTTGTTGCGGTCCAGGCTGCAATGGTTCTGGACTGCCATGAGGCGGTTCAGGCGGTCTTTCTTGACCTCTTCCGGCACCTGGTCCGCCATGGCAGCAGCCGGCGTACCGGAGCGTTTGGAATAGATAAAGGTAAAGGCATCATCATACCCCACTTCCTGCAGCAGGCTCAGGGTCTCCTCAAAATCCGCTTCCGTTTCCCCGGGAAAGCCTACGATGAGGTCCGTCGTAATCACGGCGTCAGGAACATAGCGGCGGATGGTACGGACCAGGTCCAGGTATTTTTCCCGGTCATAGCCTCGGTTCATGGCCTTCATGATCCGGCTGGACCCGGACTGGACAGGAATATGGAAATTCTTGCAGATATGGCGGCTTTCCGCAATGGTGCGGACAACGGTCTCGCTCATATCGCGGGGATGGCTCGTCATGTAGCGGATCCGTTCGACCCCTTCAATGGCGTCGACCTTCTTCAGCAACTCACTGAAGCCTTCCCTTTCGCCCCGGTCCTTTCCGTAGGAATTGACATTCTGTCCCAACAGGGTAAATTCCTTATATCCCAGACTGACGGCCTTGCGGATCTCATTGCAGATGGCCTCGCTGTTCCGGCTTCTTTCCCGTCCCCGAACGTAGGGAACGATGCAGTAGGTACAGAAATTATTGCAGCCATACATAATGGGAACCCAGGCGGAAAATGAACTTTTGCGCACAAAGGAGCCTTCAAATTCACGGGGCATGATGGTCAGGTCATCGTAGACTCCTTTTTGCGGGTCCCGCCCGGCCAGGTGGCTCTGCAGGATGGCACTGAAGTTATTGACATGGGCCGTTCCCAAAAGCAGATCCACCTGCGGATACTT
>CADBQR010000057.1 GCA_902796945.1 uncultured Acidaminococcus sp. | reverse complement strand
CACAACGAACTTCCGACCGTGAGCTCCGCTCCGGAGTTGACGAGACGAGTCGCGGAGTGAAGGAGCGGAGGCGTCAACCCAGAGTAAATTGTGGACTCGCAACATCATGCGACACGGCACAGACCGCTTCTCTCCACGTTAATCGAAAGAAGCGGTCTGCTTACTGCATCGAATCAGCGCGATTTCTGCGCTGACTAAAAAATTTCTCACGACGTATTGCCCGGTCCCACGGGGGTTTTTGACACCGCAGATGGCGCTATATCGTGTGTCTAGATAGAATGGTTCCTCTGCGGTTTACCCGGGCCGTTATGAGGAGCGTATGCGGGACGAAATCACGGCCCGGGGCGTTTACCCAAATGAAATTGCGGAGTCGTAACATCCTACGAATCAACACAGACCTCTTCTTCCAATTAATAAATGTAGGAAGAGGTCTGTTCTCTGATTCGGAGCAGTAATTCAGTATAAAAAAGCGGCTGTTGGGAAACCACAACCCCCAACAGCCATAACGGGAAAAAAGTAGGATAAATATGAGATGCATTCGGAAAATACGGGGTCTGGCCTCAGGCCGGACCGGCCGCATTTCCTGAAAGCGACGAAAACAGCATCAATGATATCCGGTCACGACGGCAATCCCAATTGCCACGGAGCAGATAACCGTCCAGATCGTGAACAGCGGAAGCTGGAATTTCAGCCAGCGGTCGAAAGGTACACCGGCAATCGCCAGGGAGGCGACCAGGGAGCTGCTGACCGGGAAAATGGTGTTGGACAGGCCATCACCATACTGGTAGGCCAGGACCGCGACCTGACGGGTCAGTCCCACAACGTCGGCCAGCGGGGTCATGATCGGCATTACGATGGCTGCCTGGCCCGTTGCCGAAGGTACCAGGAAGTTAAAGATCAGGTTGAACCAGAACATAACGATACCGGCCATGGCACCGCTCATATGGGAGAGCGGAATGGATACGGCATGGATAATGGTGTGAATGATCTTGCCATCCTGCAGGATCAGGGAAATACTGTTGGCAAAGCCAATCAGCATAACGCCGTACAGGACTTTTCTGGCACCTTCCACATAATGTTTGGCAATTTCCGTGAACGTCATGCCGCCCACCTTGCCGCCGACAATGGCCGTAAAGACCATCATGGCCGTCATCATATCCTGTCCCCATTTGTATTTCAGGGCACCATAGACAAAGAGGCCAAAGCTGCCGAAGGTCAGAATGCAGATGATGATATCACGGATGCTCAGCGTAGCGTTGAACTGGGCGTTCATGTCCACATCGTCAAAGCCCCAGGCCGTGGTTCCCCACAGTACGCTCTTTGTCGGATCCTTACGGACGCGGAAGCAATACAGCATGGTGTAGACGATGGAAACGGCGACAATAATAATGGAAACAACAATGCGGAATTCCGTACCGGACAGGACCGGGATATCAGCAATCTGCTGTGCCAGCTGTACCGAATAAATCGACATGAAGGACGATCCATAACCGGCAGAGGTGCTCAGGTAAATAACGGCCACGGCAAAGACACGGTCCATCCCGAGCTGGGAAGCAATGACCAGGCCAATCGTGATAAAAGCGATGGTCGAATTGACCAGGGCGCCCGTACTGCCGAGGAAGCCGAAGATAGCCATAATGACGGGAATAATGAGCAGGGCCTTATCGTGCAGCCGATCGATCATATACCCGAAGAAATGGGCCAGGCCTTTCGTTTCGCTGACGACATGGAAGCAGCCGCAGATGAGCAGCACATTCAGGATAATGACGTTCCGCTTGATCAGGCCCCGGCTGAAGGACAGCAGGAACTGCAGCAGGGAAGTCGGAGATGACTTGATATAATGGAACGTTGCTGCATCGACCACTTTTTTGCCCGTTGCCGGGTCCACTTTCATATCATAGACACCGGCCGGAATGATGTAGGTCAGGATGGCGGCGAACACCATCAATCCAATAATGATCAGGTACGTATCCGGCAGTTTGAACTTGGTTGCTTTTTTTGCCTGCACCAGATGTTCCGGTGCTTTCACGGTTTTTGCTTCTTCCACAATGACCTCCCCTTTCCTCAAACCTCATATTTCTGGTATTCCGACTCACAAGGGTTTCCCCAGGCCATCCAGGCATATCCTTCGTCCAGGATATAAACCATGGAGGCAATCGTTTTAAGGCCCCGTTCCGTCAGGTGATTGCATACGGACCCAGGATATTCATAATGGTCCTTCAGGCATTCCATGATGTAGTCAGCTGTAATGGACCCGCGGCGCTTCTTGAAAAGTTCGTTCAGGCGCTGCCCGCGGAAATGACGCTGATGATCCTTGTCGGCCGGTACAAAACGGTCGATGGCGGGATTGCACACAAAATCGTTGCCCTTGGTCAGGATGCCATGATTCGGTTCAATCTCATACGTTTCCAGCGGATTGGTTTCAAAGGCCAGGCACCGGCCTTTTTTATCGGCCAGGACATAGTTCAGGGAAACCGCCGGCTGGAAATCGCGAATGATCTTCACGGCGTCGTCAAAATCCTGGCACTGCAGGATGCGTCTTCTCATGAAGTTCGTCGGAATGGAAAGGTCCCGACGGTCCTTGGTCGACAGCAAGGTGCTGCAGTTCAGGGACAGGCCGGCCGTGTTCATGCCGTTGCGGATCAGCTGGCCCGGTTCGGAAAGCCCGACGATGCGGTTTCCGTTGCCTTCATCGATATGGATCACATAGAGTACCTTTTCGACGAATTCGTTCTTGTCCCAGTTCTGGCCGCTGATGGTTCCATGGCCGCCCGTCGCTTCAGGCAGGGCGCAGAAGCAGGTGCATTCCCCGTTCTTATCGATTTCCGCGGGATCCTGTTTCTTGAATTTCAGCAGTTCATAGCGCAGGTTCAGCAGCATGATGACATTGAGGTCGATCTTGGAACCTTCCGCGATTCCCCGGACTTCCTGCATCAGATCCGGTGTTTCCTTATCCAGGAAAGGAATATAGGCTTCCGCCATCTTCAGTGCTTCATCCCAGGTGTACCCTTTCTTGGCAAAGGAACCCTTATAGCCTTCGCAGATCTGAAGGATCCGGTCCGCTACCTGTTCTCCATGCTGGACACCGCGTTCAAACGGATCAGAAGATTTAATGTAGATTTCCTTGAAACGTGTCATTGCAAACCCCTCTCTGACAAAAACAGGATTCCCGGAAGCAGAAGTCCCAATCGACTCGTTCCGCTTCCGAAACCAAAACCGGGGGTGCCATTTGCCGCCCTTTATCCGTCCGGTTTGGTTCGATGTTTCACCGAAAGCATCCACCCTGTTTGTTTTTCCTGGTTTCATCGTACCGTCACAGCCATGGGAATGCAAATAGAAATAGCGTCATGAATTTATTCAAATTTTCTTATTTTTCTTGTTTTCTATCCAATTTTTCCCTATAATCGAATCGAACATGTAAAAAAGCATCCCTGCGGAAAAGGCGCTCCTGCCATGGAATCATGCCTGTGTTCGGAAAGGTGGGTACATTGTACACTTATGGATACTCGAAAACTGGAATACCTTCTGACCATCGTTGAAACGGGTTCGGTTACGGAAGCGGCGAAAAAACTTTATATTTCCCAGCCCGCCCTGAGCCAGACCATTCGGTATTTTGAGCAGCTTTACCATATCCGTATCTTCGAGAAAAAGGAAGGCCGCATGAACCTGACCCCGGAGGGCCGCATCTTTATCGACGCCGCCCGCCGCCAGTTCTTCATTGAAAAGAACATGGTCCTGCAGCTGAACGACATGAAAGAACAGCTCTCCGGAGACATCACCATCGGCCTCTCACCGAGCCGTTCCCTGCAGTTCCTGCCGGCCCTGATGCCGAAGATGAAAGATGCCTTCCCCAAGGTCCGCCTGGTCGTCAACACCCGTTCCTCTTCCGGCTTTGAGAAGGAAGTTGTCCGGGGAAAACTGGATTTCGCCTTCGTCATGGATATTGCCGATGTCGATCCGGCCCTGCGCAATGAGCTCACTTATATCCCGCTCTTTTCCTACGATACCCTTCTGGCTGTGCCACCCAACCATCCCCTGGCCCGGGAAGCGGAGAAGGAATTTGACTGGCGCAAACGTCGTGCCATCAGCCTGGATGAAGTCCGGAACGAGCCGTTTATCTGCACGCCGCCTTTCCCCCGTTCCCGGCGCTGGACCGATACGATCTACAACGCCTATGGTTTCAAGCCCCGGGAAGCTGTGGTCATCTCCGGCGGTTTCATCGTCTACAGCCTGGTCCAGGCAGGCATCGGATTTGCCCTCACCCAGGACACGACGGCTTTTGCCATGAAGCGCGGCGCCTTCTTCCGCCTGGACAAGGGACCCTTCCTTTCGAGGCTGTGCGTCATCTACCGGAAGGACAGGTTCCTTTCCAAACCCATGGAATTCTTCATCAACACGGCGACGGACCTGGCAAAAACCGGTTATTGGAACAAAATATAAAAATATCATTATATTTTTATCTTGAATTTTTAATTTAACTTATATATCTTCTCCTTTCTATAATATTTGTAACAAAAGAAATATTAAAGAGAGGGGGAGATTCCCTTGCAGTATTCTTTCCGGAAGTTCGCGTCTCAAGTTGCGGTTGACTGTGTGGGTTCTTTTTTTATCGCGGTTTCAGTTGTGGTTTTTGCGCTTCATGCTGATTTTGCGCCCGGCGGAATCAACGGCATGGGTTTGATTCTCCACTATTTAACGGGTTTCCCCATTGGGAAAATCGTTCTGGCCCTGAATCTGCCGATCCTGCTTCTGGTCTTTAAGTACCTGGGCAAGGCCTTCGTGGCAAAATCCGTGAAGACCATGATCATCAGTTCCCTGTTTTTGGATCATGTGGCCATTTATCTGCCGACCTTTCCTGTAAGCCGTCTGATGGCTGCTGTTTTTTCTGGCGTCTTTGCCGGTATCGGCTTTGCCCTGATCTATCTTCAGGACTCCTCGACGGGAGGAAGCGATTTCCTCATTCTCACCGTCAAGAAAGTCCGTCCGACCTTTTCCATTGGGCAAATCACCCGTATCCTGGATGGAAGCGTCATTCTGCTGGCGGCCTTCGTCTTCAGGCAAATTGATGCCGTCGCCTATGGACTGCTTTACACCTTCATCAACAGCCTGACCATCGATTTCATCATGAATCACCCGCCTGTCAATCTGGGAGCGCTGGTTGGCCGGATCATTCCCCAGCCGATTCGGAGAATGGTGCAGCCCTGATGCCGGGGTAAATTTCCCGGAACCGGTCTCCGCAAGAGTTCCGAACTACAAAACAATCCCGTCACCCTGACGGAAAAGGACAGCTGCACACCACTGGATGGCAGCTGTCCTTTTGGGTTGTATAAAAAATAAAAGACCCCCGCAAGCGTTCCTGTTCAGCGGGGAAGCGTTCAACATTCCAGTAAGGAGGATTGCCTTTCATGAAAAACGAAGCCCTGTATCGTCACTGCGAAGCATCCCTGCCCGACTTTCTGTCGGTCTGGGAAAAACTGGTCAACCGGGACTGCGGTTCCCGCACGGGCAAAGGAATCGAAGCTGCCGCCGATCAGCTGATGGAAGAATTCCGCTCCCTGCATCCGGATGAAATGGAAAAGATTCCCATGGAAAACCCTGCCGAAGGCTGCCATCTGAGTGTCGTCTTCCGGGGCAAGGGAAAGGGACGCGTCATGGCGGGCGCCCATCTGGACACGGTCTTCCCTGTGGGGACTGCCGCGGAGCGGCCTTTTTCCATTGACGGCGACTGGGCCAAGGGACCCGGTGCGGCTGACTGCAAGAGCGGCGTCACGATGATGCTCTTTGCCATGAAGCAACTGCGGGCCCTCGCTTTCGACGACTTTGAAGAAATCCGCCTTTTCTTTAACGGGGACGAGGAAATCGGTTCCCCCAGCAGCCTGAAATACACGCAGAAATGGGCTCCTCTCTACGATGCCTACCTGTGCTGTGAATCCGGTCAGGAAGGGGACGGTCTCGTCCGGTCCCGCAAGGGATCCAGCCTGATCCAGGTCTCCGTGGAAGGCATCCCCTCCCATTCCGGCAATGCCCCGGACAAAGGGCGCAGTGCCCTGATGGAAATCCTGCACCAGATCCAGGAAATCAAGAAGCTGGAAGCTCCGGAAAAAGGAACTACCATCAACTTCACCCTATTGGAAGCGGGCGAGCGGGAAAACGTCATTCCCGCCCATGCCAAGGCCAGCGCGGATATGCGGGTAACCCGTCCTGCCGAGATTGCCCGTGTCCGCAGGGAACTGGAGCCGGTGGCCCGCAATGTGGCCATTCCCGACACGAAAGTGACCGCCAGGATCCTGGAAAGCAATCCTCCCTTTGAAGCCAACCCCAAGACCGACGCATTGATTGACCTGGCCCAGCAGATCTACGGGGAACTGGGGCGCCATCTCGTCGTCATCGATGCCGGCGGCTCTTCGGACGCCAACTGGGCGGCATCGGCCGGTGCCGCTGCCGTCGACGGCTTCGGGGCCATCAAGGGCGGGAAGAACCATACTCCCCAGGAATGTGCCTCCATCAGCAGTGTCGTCCCCCGGATGTACCTGCTGACCCGTATGTTCATGGAAATCGGGAAGCACTGACGGCTTCCCTGAAAAGACCAGGCCTTCCTGAAAAGAGGTCCCGGTCTTTTTCGTAACAATCCTCTCCGGACGTAAAATGACAGGGCTGCTGCAGCATTGCAGCAGCCCTGTTTTTTACAGGTCCTGTCCTATTCTTTTGGATGGGATGCAAAATAGTGGGGTGAATCGCCCCATTCCCCGAACCCGACGCGGTCGCCCACGGAAGCCACACGACTGGCCAGGCAGTTCTTGCACTGGTCCGGCGTATCTTCCACGCAGGGCTTCCCGTCATATAGAAGGTACTGGGGACGGAAGCGAGGCAGCGTCACAATGGGCATCAGGATATTGGCCCCCGCCAAAAGGCCCAGCTCGCGGCCCAGTGGATTGAGCGCCTGCAGGGCCGTCGTCGAGGCAATATTGACATCCTTAAGAAACAGCCGTGTCACGGCAATCATATTGAGGCCCAGGATAAAACGGCGCTGACGGGCCTCGGGGCAGTCCCCGCCGGCTGCCATGACCTCTTTTCCAATGGGCGTATTGTGATGGACCACATAGGGCCCCATGCCAATCATATCGATGCCCATTTCCCGGTAGAAGAGAATATCATCGGCCAGGTCTTCCAGTGTCTGTCCGGGCAGCCCGATCATGTCCCCCGTTCCGACCTGGTAGCCGATACGCTTCAGGGCTTTCAGGCAATCCCGACGGACTGTCCACTCATGGTGCCCGTCACGGGGATGCAGGCGGGCGTAAAGCATCGGATTGCTGGTTTCAATCCGCAACAGGTAGCGATGGGCCCCGGCCTCAAACCAGCGTCGATAGGTAGCTTCCGTCTGCTCACCCACACAAAGAGTGATGCCCAGGGTGCCCTTCCCGATTTTCTTGATTTCCCGCAGCAGCCCTTCCACATAATCAATGAATTCCGGATCCTGCCGTTCCCCCGATTGCAGCGTCAGGGATCCATAGCGCTGCTCATAGGCCCATTGGGCCATTTCCAGGATTTCCTCCCGGGGCGTGTCAAAGCGCACCGCCTCCATATTGTCGCGGCGGATGCCACAGTAGCGGCAGTTCTTGATGCAACGGTTCGAAAACTCCAAAAGCCCCCGGTAATGATCCACGTTCCCGATGTATTTCAGTTTCACGGCGTAAGCCGCCTGGTACAGTTTCTGGCGGTCCTTCGGATCCGTCAGCCCCAGGAGGGCCGCCAGATCCTCCCGCGTCAGTTCTTCCTTATGCAACAGGACATCCAGTTCCATAGGTCCTCCTTCTGTTTCTGTGATGGATTCAGCGCACGGTCATTGTATAGGGAAGGGGCAACGCTTGTCAAGACAGGCCGGAAAGCCTGGAATCCCACGCTTTGCTCCGGCCCCGTTCCGGCCCCTCAGATGACGCGGTGTCTCAGATACCGTCCTGACCGGTAATGGGGAATATAGATTGCCGCCCGCACAAACCAGTCAAGGAACATGGCAATCCAGGTCCCGAACATGCCCAGGTGGCAGGGAACAGCCAGCACGTAGGCCCCGACTACACGGACCAGCATCATGACCGCCACGCCGTTATACATGGCAAAGCGCGCGTCCCCTGCGGCCCGGAAGACCACGGGCAGCGTAAAGGCAAGCGGCCAGACAAGCACTTCCAGCGTACCGTGCCAGAACGTGATGTCCCAGGCCATGGCCATCGTTTCCGGGGCAAAGCCATAAATTACGGTAATCAGGGGCCACAGTACCAGGGTCAGGATGGTCGCCAGAAGATTCCCCAGGCTCGACAGAAGCAGGATCTTCCTCGTATAAAACTGACACTGGGCCACGTTCCGGGCGCCAAGGCAGCGGGAAGCCACCGTCGTCATGCCCCCGTTGATGGCAATGCCCGGCATGGCCTGGAAATTGGTCAGCACCGTACCCACGGCATTGGCTGCCAGGGCTGACGTGCCAAAGAGAGTGACAACGGTCACCACCAGGACCTTGCCCAGTTGGAACAGTGCGTTTTCAATGGCGAAGGGAATGCCCACGCTCAAAATGCGTCGCACCAGGTCCCACTGCGGCCGGGCCTGCAGCAGGGATGGCACACGGAGCCTGAATTTGCTGTGGCAGGCCCAGAAGAGCACCACCGCCGCCGAAAAGATCCGACTCAGCAGCGTGGCCAGGGCCGTCCCTGTCACGCCCCAGCGGAGAATGAAGATGGCCAGGTAATTGCCGGCAATATTGAGCAGATCCGCCAGAAAAACAATCACCATGGGAAGCTTCGTATTTCCCACCGTGCCAAAGACCGCGCTGCCGGCCTGAAACGCCGCTATGAACGGAATATTGAACAGCATGATCCGCATATAGTCGCCGGCACAGGCCAGGACTTCCGGGGAACTGCTGCCATACAGCCTATATAGGATGGGATCCTCGCAGAGGTAGAACGCCAGCATGGCCAGAAAAGAAAGGAGCAAATTGCTCCAGATAAGCTGGCGCCCACCTTCCCTGGCCTCTTCCAGGTTTCCCCTGCCATAATACTGCCCCATGACGACGGCGCCGCCCGTACTGAGCGCGACAAAAGTCAGGATCACGAGGACCATGATATTGTCAATGAGGGAAATCCCTGAAACAGCCGCCTCGCCAAGAGCCGCTGCCATCAGGGAATCCGTGAACCCCGCCAGGATTACCAGGAACTGCTGCAGCACCAGGGGCAGGAACAGATAAAAAAGATCCCTGTTGCTGAACAGGAGCGTCTCCCCCGTCGGCGGATCCAGCCATCGGTTCAGGAGGCCCGTCATGGCAGCTGCCCCTGCCGCAGCACGTGGCCGGCCAGCATCCGTTGCAGTTCAAAACAATCCACATTGGAAGAAAAATCAATCGCCAGCGGCGTATCTTCCCCCACCAGGAACAACTGGAGCGTTGCGTCCAAATCAAAATGGCCTGCCGTTTCGATGCCAAAATGGGAAATGCTTCGATACGGCACGGAATGATAGGAAGTCTTTTTCCCTGTCACTCCCTGGATATTGATCAGCAGCAGCCGCTGGTCCGTAAAGACCACCAGATCCCGGATCAGACGGTAAGCCTGTTCAATGTTCTCTCCCGGCACCAGGAGCCGTTCATATTCTTTCTGCAGGGAAGCCGGATCCACCTTCGATGCGTTCCCTAACATACCTGACAGCAGTCCCATAGGGGTCCCTCTCTTTCTGCGTGTGATGGGGCTATTATACCACAGGAAAGGCCCGGGAGGGGAAGCGATAAGGTACGTGACGACAAAAGAAAGACAGTGCCGCTTCACGGCCGCCCGGGCAGCTTAAAAAGTAAGCGCATGCCCGCTCACTGGCCCCTTGATCCTGCGGCCTCTTTTCACCCACACAAAAAAAACGGGCCAATACCCGTTTTTCTCGTAAACTGGATTGTTTATAGTACCGGTCCGTTACTGTTTGAAAACATCGTTTGCGTAATGTACGGCATCCACGGCGTTGGAAGCATAGTAATCGGCACCGATGGTTTTGGCGTATTCTTCCATCATGACCGCGCCGCCAACGATGATCCGGCAGTCCGGTGCCTTTTCCCGGAGCTGGCGAATGGTTTCCGCCATGGAAGCAACGGTCGTCGTCATCAGGGCGCTGAGCCCGACCAGATGGACGTCATGTTCGAGGGTCGAAGCAACCACTGTTTCCGGAGGTACATCCTTTCCCAGGTCGATAACCTGGTAGCCATAGTTCTCCAGCAGGACCTTGACGATGTTCTTGCCGATGTCATGGATATCGCCCTTCACCGTGGCGATGATGATGGGTTCGCCCTTTTCAGTGCTGCCGGCACGGGCGCTCATTTCCTTCTTGAGGATTTCGAAACCGGCCTTGGCCGCGTCAGCGCTCATGAGGAGCTGCGGCAGGAAGAGGGTCTTCTTTTCAAAGGCATTTCCCACCCGATCCAGGGCAGGAATCATGAATTCATTGATGATGGCAAGGGGTTCCTTCTTTTCTGCAAGAAGCTTCCGCACCGCTTCTTCCGCCGGCTGGACCAGGCCTTTTTCAATGGCTTCGTCCAAGGCAAAGGTTCCGCTGGTGGCGGTTTTTCCTCCCTTGGTCAGGGAATGGGTACTGCGCGACTCCGCCGGCACGTCGGCAAAATAGGCAACGTAGTTCCGACAGCTCTCATCGTAGCCGCTCAGTGCGCCATAAGCCAGGTACGCTTCCATCATGGGCGCCGAGTTGGGATTGATGATACCGGCACTGAGGCCCATCTGCAGGGCCGTTGCAAAGAATGCACTGTTTACGGCATCACGCTGGGGCAGTCCGAAGGAGATGTTGGACACGCCCATGACCGTCTTCAGATGGCGCTGTTTCAGGGTACTGACGATTCGAAGCGCAATCTGGGCATTCTGCGCGCCCGTACTGATGGTCATGGCCAGGGGATCGATGAGCAGGGCTTCCTGCGGGATGCCCGCTTCCTGAGCCCGGCGAATGACTTTGTCGGCACTCTTCAGGCGGCCTTTTACGGTCTCTGCGATGCCGTCGTCGTCAAGGCAGAGTCCCACCACCATGGCGCCGTATTTTTTGGCCAGGGGCAGGACGGCTTTCAGGGATTCTTCCTTGCCATTGACGGAATTCAGGAGGGGCCGCCCGTTATAGACCCGCAGGGCCCTCTCCATGGCTTCCACATTGGACGTATCAATCTGGAGGGGCAGGGATGTGATGGACTGCAGCATTTTAACAGTCTTTTCCAGCAGGGCCGGCTCATCCACGCCGGGAACCCCGACATTGACATCCAGCACCTGGGCGCCCTTATCGATCTGCTCCAGGGCCAGCTGGCATACGTAATCCAGGTTCTCTGCCTTGAGGGCTTCCTTGAGGCGCTTTTTCCCGGTCGGGTTGATGCGTTCCCCGATGATGACGGGCATTCCGTCAAACCCGACAGGGCTGCCATACCCCGCGATCATCTGCGGGGCTCCTTTGCGGGGAGCCGGGAGCGGGATATTGCGGCAGCTTTCCTCCACCTGGGCAATGTGCTGGGGCGTCGTTCCGCAGCATCCGCCCAGGATAGCGGCACCGCCCCGTGCCAGTTCAGCCATGCATTCGGCAAATTGCTCCGGTCCCACTTCAAAGACGGTCCGGCCATCCCGTTCCACCGGCAGGCCGGCATTGGGATTGACTACGATGGGCAGGTCCGTTGCCTTGAGGGCCCACGGCAGCAGCGCCAGCAACAGGTCCGGCCCCAGTCCGCAGTTGAAGCCAACGGCATCCACGCCCAGGGAAGAGGCCGTGATCATGGCCGTTTCCACGTCGGCCCCATTCAGCAGCTTGCCATCCTGGTCGAAGGTAAAGGTCACTACGATGGGCAGGTCCGAATGTTCCTTTGCCGCCAGGATGGCGGCCTTGGCTTCGTAGCTGTCGCTCATGGTTTCAATAAGGATCAGGTCGGCCCCGGCCTGGACGCCGGCTTCCACCTGCTCCGCATAAAGGCTTACGGCCTCTTCAAAGGGAAGGTCCCCATAGGGCTGGAGAAGTTTTCCCGTCGGTCCCATATCCAGGGCCACATAGCCATCTTTCCAGGTATGGAACATGGCCTGACGGGCATTTTTCACGGCCGCTCCGACCAGTTCCGCCACGGAGGGCGTTCCTTTTTCCGGGGCAAATTTCAGCCGGTTGCAACCAAAGGTATTGGTCTTGACGATATCCGCCCCTTTCCGGATATAGGCCTCGTGGATCCCGATGACCACATCCCGCTGGGAAAGGTTCCACAGTTCCGGCAGTTCACCCGCTTTCAAGCCTGCCGCCTGCAGCATCGTCCCCATGGCACCGTCGAAAAAGAGTCGTTTACTTCTGAGTGCTTCCCTGAATGTCATGTCTTATCCCTCCCGGCGAAACGGACAATTGGAAGCCCCGCAAAGCGCGCACTGGGCGTTCCGGCTGATTTCGCCGCTTTCTTCCTCATTTTTTGCTGCCTCATCGGGGTCCTTCCCCGTATCCATGCCGATAACGGCCGTAACGGACTTGATTGGCGCCATAAGGCCCCCTTCCGTAAGGGTCAGGCCAATGGCTTTGGCACAGTTCAGGACACGGAAAACCGCCTCCTGCTCCGAAAGGTCCCAATCCCCGTACCCCGGAGAAAAGCGGGGCCTGTACGTTACGGTATCAGGGTAGTCCCGCTTCCAGATTTTTTCCTGTTCGTCGCAGTAGCTTTCAATCAGTGCCGCCCCTACGGCCTGTGCCGCGGCGCCTTCGGCAATGCTGCGATAAGAGAGCTGCCGCAGGGCTGTGTCGAACCGGCTGCCAAGGGTCGCCCCAAAAAGCAACAGTTCGCTGCATCCCTTCAGATGGCGGGCCAGGGTCGAACTGTGAAAGACGGTTCCGTTTTCCAGTTCCACCGTGCCCTTTGCCGTGCCGCAGCCCTGTGTTACGCGGCAGCGCCAATGCTGCCGGACAGAGCGGGGCTGCAGTTCGTTCCGTAAAAACAGGAACGCCCGGTTCACGAGCAGGGCAGCCTGCTGGTCCCCGGCCCGGGCACCAAAATAACGGATCGCTTCCTTCTCGTCAAAAGGAATTCTCACTGTTTCCACGCTCCTGTCTCCCTTTACAGCTTGATGACTTCCGACAGGGAGCTCCGGATGCCACCGATGACACCGGGCTTGTTCATGGTATAGATATGAATGTGATTGAACCCGTTGGCGATGAGGTCCATGATCTGGCCGATGGCATAGGCCATACCGGCCTGCTTCAGGGCCTCCGGGTGGTCGGCAAAGCGTTCCACCATGGCCCGCAGCTTGGACGGGATGGGCGTACCGCTGAGGGTAAAGATCTTTTCCACCTGTTTAGCATTGGTAATGGGCATGATACCCGCCACGACGGGCACGCGGATGCCCTTGGCCAGCAGGCGGTACATGAAGTTGTAGAACATCTCATTATCGAAGAACATCTGCGTCACGAGAAAATCGCATCCTGCTTCGACCTTGCGTTTGGTATATTCCAGGTCCTCGTCAAGGCTCCGGGCTTCCGGATGCCCTTCCGGATAGGTGGCCCCGCCAATGCAGAAATCCCCGTACTTCCGGATCTTGGCAACCAGGTCGCTGGCATGGGCAAAATCGGAAGCGGGCATGGCATCCATCCCCTGGGGCAGGTCGCCGCGCAGGGCCAGGACGTTCTCGATCTGGTTGGCCTTCATCTGGTCCAGGATTTCCTCAATCTTTTCTTCCCGGGCACCGACACAGGTCAGATGGGCCAAGGCGGGGACGCCGCATTTTTCGATTTCCGACGCGATGGCCAGGCTCTTGCCCACGGCGCTTCCGGCCGCTCCATAGGTCACGCTCATATAATCAACACCGTTTTCGGCAATGCGATGGACAATGTCCAGGGCGTTCTGCAGTTCCGACCCCTTTTTAGGAGGAAACAGCTCGCAGGAAACGGTCACTTTCGGACTGTTCAGTAAATCACGGATCTTCACATACTCATCTCCTTTACAATTGTTTTAATTTTATAATAATTGGAAAGAGGACACAATATAAAATCGGCAAAAAAGGGAATCCATCCATCGAAAAGTCCTAATGATTTACAAAGATACGGACATTTGTCCTTATTTTATGGATAAACCGTTCATGGAAACGAAGTGAATGGACAAAAAAAGAGCCGCCTCCCTAAGAAGCGACTCCTTCTGTCCGTATTGCCAAAACCCCCGTCAGCGGGCCAGGCCACAGACCAGTTTTTCCAGGACATCCACCATGGTTTCCAGGGATTCCTGGGGAATGAATTCAAACCGGCTGTGAAACAGGTATCCTCCTGTGGAGAGGTTCGGACAGGGCAGGCCCTTATAACTCAGGCGCGCACCATCCGTACCGCCACGGATGGGTTGGATCCGGGGTGCTACACCGCAGCTTTCAAAGGCCTTTTTAGCCTCATCCACCAGTTCCATATGCTTTTCGATGATGGTCCTCATATTGAAGTACTGGTCCCGAATGGATACGGTGACAATACCGTCGCCCCATTTCCGGTTGAGGTCGCCGGCAATTTTCTGCATCGTATCCTTTTCAGCCTGGAACTTATCCGCATCATGCTCGCGGAGGAGATATTTCATCTCGCACCATTCCACGCCGCCCTTCATGGCTTCCAGATGGTAGAAGCCTTCATAGCCTTCCGTATAGACGGGCTGCTGTTTTTCCGGCAGACGGCTCTGGAATTCGCAGCCAATGGCCACGGCATTGATCATCTTGTCCTTGGCACTGCCCGTATGGACGCTGACGCCCTTGATGGTCACAGTCGCCAGGGCGGCATTGAAGTTTTCATATTCCAGTTCACCCAGGCATCCGCCGTCCACCGTATAGCCTACATCGGCGCCGAATTTCTTCAAATCAAAGAATTTGGTTCCTTCGCCCACTTCCTCGTCCGGCGTAAAGCCAATCCGGATTTTTCCGTGTTTCGGGGCATCCGGTGCCAGAAGACGTTCCGCCAGCGTGACAATCTCAGCGACGCCGGCCTTGTCGTCAGCACCGAGCAAGGTCTTCCCGTCCGTGACAATCAGGCGTTTTCCCACGACATCCTTCAGGTCGGGGAAGACTTCCGGCGTCATGACGATCGATTCCTTTTCATTGAGTACAATCGGGCCGCCCTGGTAATCAACAAAACGGGCGTGAATGGGGCCGCCGGCCACGGCATTGCTCGTGTCGAGGTGACTGATAAGCCCGACGGTGGGAGCGCCTTCCGTCGTGGCGGGAATGGTTCCCATGACATAGCCATATTCGTCCTGAATGACATCCTGGACGCCCAGGGCCTTCAGTTCCTCCGCAATCCGGGCTCCCAGCACTTTCTGGTTCGGGCTGGACGGATATACGGCCGCGTCGTCCACGGAAGTCGTGTCAATCTGGATGTAGTCGAGGAATCGTTCTGTTGCTGTTTTCATTTTCCTGTCTCCTTTGTTCATCTTCTGTTTTGATGGATACGAATGATATTCCCCTCATTTGACCTCGTGTTAATGGATTTATTCCGCCGGGAAAAGCGGCAGGTCGGCCAGCACCGTTATATCCTTGCGCCCGATGGAATCCCCTTCCGCCAGGATGGCCTGACGGCCCGTGATATGGGCTCCGGCCTTCGTGACCAGTTCCTCCAGGGCTTTCATGGAGCCGCCCGTGCTGATGACATCATCCACCAGGAGCACATTCTTCCCCCGGATCAGGTCAATGTCCGCATCCTGCAGGACCAGCATCTGCTTGCCCTTGGTCGTGATGGATTCATCTTCCACCACAAGAGGGTGTTCCATATAGGCCTTGATGGATTTGCGGGCCACGACATAGCGTTTCATGCCCATGAGGCGCGCCATTTCATGGACCAGCGGGATGCCCTTGGTCTCGGCGGCAACCAGGTAATCCGTGCCGGCCGGAACTTTCCGGACCAGCTCCTGCGCAGCTTTCCCCACCAGTTCCACATCGCCGAGGATGACGAATCCCGCAATGGCCAGCTTGGGCGAAATGTTCAGGATCGGCAGTTTCCGGGTGCACCCGGCTACTTTCAATTCATAAAAACGGTCAGCCATTCTTCTTATAGCCCCTTTCCCAATCCATTGAGTTCCGGTTCGGCCCCCCTGGAGCCGAGCCGGCAAAGGTTATCCACAAAAGACGGCTGCATCCTGTGGATAACCTGATTCCAGGAATCCGGTTGCACCACGAGCCATCTTTTTTACCTTTCTGCAAAAAGCTTCATGCAATTCAGAAAACCGCACAAACACATCGTTTCGGTGGATTTTTGTTCATCCTTTTCTCCCCGGGGCCGGGCATTTCCTGCCCCCATCCCGCCGTAAAAGTTATCCACAGGTACGGGGCCCAGTTTATGGGAACGGTGGAAAAAAGAATGAATCTATCCACAAAAATCAACTTTATCCACACGGGGTGTGGATAAAGTTGTGGATAAGTCAGATATTTTCAGCCATACGGGGCGGCATGCTCCATTCGACCAGGACGTCCGTGTTCACCCACAGCCGGGTGAGGAGCTGACGGCAGGAATTCCACCCATCCTTCGCGTTCAGGGTCACTGAATGAAAATGATAGGTGCAGGATTCATCGGTGGGCACATCCATGGTCCGGGGAACGCTCAAAAAATCCCTTACTGCTTTTTCCGCTTCCGGCTGTCCCTGGATGCAGACCGTGAATTCATGGGTATCCTCGTTATAGTCCAAATAGCCGTAATGGCCGTGAAAATTCAAGGTAACACTCTGTAACGACATACTGATAAAACCGTCCTCTTTTCTGTGATAAGGACATTATAACACAAAGATTATTCCTTGCGATAGACTGGCTTTAATCTTTGTTCCATGGGCATCTTCTTTTTGGGGGCATGGGCAATGGCCCACTTCATCATGCTTTCCTGGGCGCTGATCTTGGTCCTGCCATGGCTGACGGCGCGGCGGTAGGTCCCATTGGAAAGCATGACATGGGCTCCTACATTGTCCTTGAGGCAGAGACGGAGGAATTCCTTGATGCGTTCGATATGGGCCGGCCGCTCCACAGGGAACATGAGTTCCACCCGCTCGCTCAGGTTGCGGTGCATCATGTCCGCACTGGACAGGTACAGCTCCTCTTCCCCGGCATTGGCAAAATAGTAGACCCGGTGGTGTTCCAGGAAGCGCCCGATGATGGAGCGCACCGTGATGTTTTCGCTGATACCCCGGATGCCCGGCCGGAGGCCGCAGATCCCGCGGACAATCAGGTCGACCCTGACCCCGGCCTGGGAGGCCTCATAGTATTTCTGGATCATGGGCTGATCGATGAGGGAATTCATCTTGGCAACGATATGGCCGCCCTTGCCTTCCCGGACATGACGGATTTCCCGGTCAATCAGCTCGTACATCCGCTCCCGCAGTCCCAGTGGAGCCATGACCAGCTTATGGAATACGGGAGGCTCGGAATAGCCGGACAGGACGTTGAAAAAGGCGGACGCGTCCTGACCGAACTGATCATTGGCCGTAAGCAGGCCAAAATCCGTATAGAGTTTGGCCGTCTTATCATTGTAGTTGCCCGTTCCCAGATGGACGTAGCGCTTGATTCCTTCTTCTTCCTTGCGCACGACCAGGGTGATCTTGGAATGGGTCTTGAGCCCGACCAGCCCGTAGATGACATGGCATCCGGCCCGCTCCAGACGGCGTGCCCAGACAATGTTGTTCTCCTCGTCAAAACGTGCTTTCAGTTCCACCAGGGCCGTCACCTGCTTGCCGTTATCCGCTGCCCGGGCCAGGGCCGCGACGATGGGCGAATTCCCGCTCACCCGGTACAGGGTCTGTTTGATGGCCAGGACCCGGGGATCCTCGGCGGCATCCTGGACCAGTTTGACCACGGGATCAAAGCTTTCATAGGGATGATGCAGCAGGATATCATGTTCCTTGATCTGGTCGAAAAGGTTGTCATACGTCGGAAGCTCCGCCGGCTGCTGGGGCGTATAGGGGGCAAAGCACCATTGCTCCATACCGGGCTGCCCGATAAAGGCAAAGAGGAAGGTCAGGTCCAGGGGCCCCTGCACCTCGTAGACATCCTGCTTTTCCAGTTCCAGGTTCTTCATCAGGAAATCCTTCAGGAACGCTTCTCCCGTCGGGTTGATTTCCAGACGGACCGCGCTGCCCCGTTTCCGCTTTTTCAGGGACATCTCGATTTCCTTCATGAGGTCGTGCGTTTCATCCTCGTCCACTTCCAGGTCGGAGTCGCGGGTGATCCGGAAGGGTACCATATCCACGATGGACAGGCCCTTGAAAAGTTCATGGCAATGGGCCATGATGAGGTCTTCCAGGAAAACAAAGACCTGCTCCCCCTTTTCACCGGTGAGGCGGATAAAACGGGGAAGGACGGAAGGCACCTGGATAAAGGCAATCTTCTGTTCCCTCTTCTCCGTGCGCAGTTCAATGGCAATGTTGAGGGAACGGTTGGCCAGGAACGGGAAGGGCCTCGATGCGTCGACGGCCATCGGTGTCAGGACAGGAAACACGTCTTCCCGGTAATACTTTTCCAGTTCTTCCCGCTGCGCTTCCGTCACGTCACTGACCCGGCGGAAATGCACGGCGTACTGCTCCAGGTCCCGGATAAGGGAAAAGAAATAGCGGTATTTCAGCTTCATTTCGCCATGTGCCGCCACGGCAATCTTTTCCAGCTGCTCCGTGGAAGAAAGGCCGGCAATGTCCGGCCGTTCGATGCCCGATTCGCGACGGTTGATCAGCCCCGCCACGCGGACCATGAAGAATTCATCCAGGTTGGATGCCGAAATGGCGACAAAACGCAGCCGTTCCAGCAGCGGCAGGTTGCGGATACCCGCTTCCCGCAGGACGCGCAGGTTGAATTTCAGCCAGCTCAGTTCCCGGTTGATATAATATTCCGGTTTCGTTAAATCGATACTCATGAATCACGCCTCCACTTGTTCCAGTACCGGGCGCAATCCGAAGACTTCTTCAAAGAACCCGCCCTGTTTTTCGAAGGTCCAGCGTTCCAGGGACAGGTCTTCCCGGCTGCGGACCTGCACGCGGAACTCATCGTCCCTGACCGCTGTCCTGCACTTGGTAATCTTCTGCAGGCGGCTTACATCCAGGGCGTCGGCCAGGCGCAGGATGGCCGCCAGTTTGGCAATGGTCGGGGTAACGGTGATATCCCGGTCGTACAGCTCCTGCGGTTTTTCATCGGGCGATTCCATCGAAAAGATATAGGAAACCGCGCCGATGACCTTTTTTTCCTCGTCGCTGAAGCCCAGGAGGTCCGTGGCCCGGATCAGTTCATAGTTGTAGATCTTGTCGGAACGCAGGGAGAAAAACTTCCCGATGCCATGGAGCAGCGCCGCCGCTTCCAGATGGTACAGGTCCCGTTTCGTCAGTCCCTGGGAAGCTGCCAGGGTCTCAAAAATGACATCGCAGAAACGCGACACCTGGTCAGCATGGTTCAAATCGCAGCGATAGCGGCGGGCAATCCCGCGCAGCTGACTCATCTGCAGGTCCCGCATGAGACCCATGAATTTCGCATCTTTCTGGCGGGCAATATACAGGGCCACAATGCCGTCAATGAACCGGTTGGTTACGATGATCACGTTCGGGGCATTCACGGTCCGCAGCAGCTGCCGGTACAGGTTGGCCGCGGGCAGGACCATATCGGCCTCCTCCGTCGTCATTCCGTAAAGCTGCTGCATCTGACGGGGCGTGAGGCGGTGCAGCCGTTCAAAGAGGCCTTCCATCTGTTCCCCCCGGACCTCGAGCAGCCCGTTCCGGTCCGGCGCTCCCTGCAGGACGCGGGGCAGGTAGTTGCTTTCCGCGCCGCTGAGGATCATGCGTTCCACCTTCTTGCCGCCCAGTTCCTGGACGACAGGGGTCAGGTTGGCCCGCATGTATTCATTGAGGGCTTCTTCAAAATGAATGCTCGCCTGCTCATTCCGCGTAAAATATTCCTTCAGGCGGACCAGGCCGACATGAAGGTTCTGCTGATACTCGATTTCGCCATGGCGGAAATAGGTAAACCCCATGGCGCCGGAGGACAGGTCCACCATCAGCGTCCCTCCGTCCGGAAGAGTCTTCTTTTCGTGAAGCTTCAGGTGATAGACCAGGGAGGCCATTTTCCGGAAGATTTCCTCAGGCATGCTGATGACCTCGATCTGGAATCCCGTCTTGACCAGGATCTGGTCGATGAAGAACTGCCGGTTCCGGGCTTCCCGGACCGCCGTCGTTGCTTCCAGGACATAGGCACGTACGCCGTAATCCTTCATGAGCAGACGGAACCCTTTCAGGATGGAAACGATCTGCAGGGTCGTTTCCGTCGAAATCCGTCCGGTCTGGAAGGCCTCCTCTCCCAGCCGCACGGTGCGGCTGCTTTCGTCGAGGACCGCAATGTCCGAAAGATTGGAATACTGGATGATCTGCATCGTGATTTTTTCGGATCCCAGATGGATCACGGCAGCCAGTGTCTTTTTCTTTGCCATACTGCTCCCCCTGACTCAATGGCTCTTAAAAGCGTGCAGCAACGGGTGCCGGAACGGCCCGGACAGCCCCGGCAGGAGAAAATCCCCTGATGGCCGCCTCCGTTTCCGCCGCCCACAAAAATTGTCCGCAGCGCCGAAATCGTGCTATACTGAAATATCAATATTGTCAGCATTCATTTTATCACGTTTTCCCTTACAATTTGTGCCATTTTACAGAAACTTTACAACCCAACCGTAAAATACGGACATGACCCGGCGCGGCTGATATCCGCGCCACGAATAAGTACGGAAAAAAGAATGTGCCCTGAGAAAACAGGAAAAACGCATCGTCCCCTTCCCCGGCCGGATCCGGGCGAAGCCCCGTTCCGCCTGTTTCTCCGAAAGGAATGAGTTTATGAAACGAATCGGCATCATCGACGTAGGTTCCAACTCGGCCCGTCTTGTCATCATGGAAGTTTCGGACCAGAAAGGATGCCACCTGGTCTATAATCAGAAGGACCCGCTGCGTCTGGCCCTGAAGACCGACAAGAACGGCTATCTGACGGAGGAAGCCTTTTCGGCCACCGTCACCTGTATCCGGGGATTCGCCTCCATGTGCAGGTTTTTTCATACCGATGATATTGTCGCCGTGGCGACGGCGGCCATCCGCAATGCCCACAACGGGGCCAAACTGACGCGGACCGTCAAGGAACAGACCGGGGTGGACCTGGAAATCATCTCCGGCAAAACGGAAGCCTTCATGAGCTATCTGGGCGTCATCAACACCATCAACGTCCGGGATGCCGTCATCTTTGACCTGGGCGGCGGTTCCACGGAAGTCATTCTGGTCCGGGACCGCAAGCTGGTCGATTCCATCAGCCTTCCCATCGGCTGCGTCAACCTGACCAAGGCCAGCCGCCAGGGAAGCATGAAGGGCACGGAAGATATGAAGACCATGCAGAAATTGATTGACCAGCAGATGAGCAAGACACCCTGGCTCAATGGCTGCGGCCTGCCACTGGTCGGCGTCGGCGGCACGGCCCGTTCCGTCGGCAAGGTAGAAGAAAAGCGGCTGAAGTATTTTACGGCGAAACTGCACAACTTCCAGTTCGGCGTGGACGATTTCCGCGTCTGGTATAAGACCCTGCTGGCCACGCCGCCGGCCCTGCGGCGCCGTATTCCCGGCCTGTCCAGCGACCGGGCGGATATCATTGTTGCCGGTTCCTCCATCATCAAGACCCTGGCGGACCATGCGAAATCGAAACGGCTCATCATTTCCGGCTGCGGCCTCCGGGAAGGACTCTTCTGCCAATACCTGCACCAGCACACCAACATGCCCCTGATTACGCCGGACATCCTGGAAACCAGCCGCAACGACATGATTCACCAGTATGTGCCGGACGAGGAGCACTGCCGTCTCATTGCCCGCTTCGTCATGCAGCTCTTCCGGGGCTGGCAGCGCATCCATCAGCTGGACCCGCAGCGCTGGGAACGCCTGATTGAAACGGCGGCCCTGCTCCATGATACGGGCATCACCATCAACTACTACAACCATCCCCGCCACAGCGGCTACCTGATTGAAAATTGCCGCCTCTTCGGGATGAGTCATATGGATATCGTCTTTACCTCCATCATCGCGGCCTGGCACCATGGCATCAACCGCGCCTATCTGCGGAACAAGCCATACCGCAAGCTGCTTTCGGAAGAGGACATCCAGCAGCTCACCAAGGCGGCCCTGCTGCTTTCCATCGCAGAAAACCTGGACCATACCCACCTGGGTTCCATTACCAATTTGGAAGCCCACGTCAGTGACGGCATGGCCTACCTGACCCTCATTGCCAAAAAGGAACCGGTCCTGGAACTGCAGCAGCTGAACGGGATGATGAAATGGATCCGCAAGACCCTGGGCTGCCCGCTCACCCTTTTGGTAAAACTCGTCTAGGAAGAGCCACTTCCTCTCTCCATTCCTGGAACGAAAAACATCGAACCACACCCCGAAGCGTACCCAATTTGTACGCCTTGGTGGTGTGGTTCGTTTGATCAGCGACCGGTCCTTCCCGGCTCAGTTTTTTCCCTGTTTCGACAGCCAGGTGCTCCAGCTTGTTTCATAGCCATTTTGGTGGTTTTCCTGCACATACTGGTAAAAAAGCCGGATCATCCGGTTCTTTTCCTCATAATAGGGCTTCCGCCACGTATCCAGTCCCTTTCCTAAAAAAGGCGTATAGATCCCGCCAATGGCACACTGGCGGTACACGATGTCCTGATAGGGAACATCGGGGTTTTTCATCATATCATAGAAGGTCATGAAGGCCGTTGTCCGCCCTTCGCCGGCTTCACAATGGAAGTGGAGCCAGGCCTTGGGAGGCAGGTTCTTGACGAAGGCAACAAAGCGGTCGATTTCTTCCTTCTGGGGCCATACATGGTCCGTGCAGGTGAAGCGGGCGTAGCAGACTCCCATTCTTTCAGCCAGTTCCGCTTCCGTCAGGACCTGGCCGGCACGGACTTCCATTTCCTTGTCTTCCTTTTTGTCCTTCCCCAGTTTAATGACCTTGACGGTCTTTCCCTTCAGGGCTGCCAGTTGCTCCCTTTCACCGCGGATGATTTCCTTACGGGACTTATGGCGGTTTCCCCAGTTGCGTTCCCCATACCAGCTGACAGGGATACCGTTGAGGAAACCATGGCTTTCCTGGCGCAGGTCAATGAGGAAGATGGGAGCGTCGGTATGACTGCGGATAGCCTTGATGACCTGGTCAAGCTGTTTCTCCGAATATTGGGAAGAACCGGAAATCATAAGATGGTCGAGGCCCTTCCGGGTGGGAACGAAGGACGTGTCCATTTCCCTGGCGTAGCGTTCGGGAATGGGGCCATAGGCATCGGCGGATGTACGGAAACGTTTCGGCAGCCTGGCCACATTTTTATTGTCCAGGCGCCAGAGCTTTCCCTCATAGGAAACCACTTCCTGCGAGGCAGGGGCGGCCTGGGTTACGGTTGCCTGCGCGGCCGGCTTCCCGCAGGCGGCAGTCGAGAAAATCAGGGTCAGGGTGGCAAGAAGCACACCGGCAGTAGAGCGGAAATGCATGGTGGACCTCCTTCAGGTTCAGGTAAAAAGAAAAGCTACTGCCCAGCGACGCAGTAGCCTTTTTGTCAATTGGTGGAGCATAGGGGGATCGAACCCCTGGCCTCAAGATTGCGAACCTTGCGCTCTCCCAGCTGAGCTAATGCCCCAATGCCTAGT
>CADBQR010000056.1 GCA_902796945.1 uncultured Acidaminococcus sp. | reverse complement strand
GGGCGTTGTATTCACCCGGTACGGCAGCGCCGACATGGACGCACATGGCCAGGGAGATATCGAAATGGTTATTGGAGTGGCTGCCCCAGGTATAACCGAAGTCGTGGCACATCTGGGCAACCCGGACGGAACCGTTCATGGTCCAGAAATGGGGATCTGCCAGAATGATGTCAACGGCCTGGCTTTCCAGGGAATGTCCGACCTGACGCCAATCCGTGGCAATCATGTTCGTCGCCGTCGGGAAACCGGTACGGCGGCGGAATTCGCTCATGATCTCACGGCCGGAATAACCGTCTTCCGCACCACAGGGATCTTCACAGTAGGTCAGGATCCCTTTCATATCGGCCACATAGCGGACCGCGTCTTCCAGGTGCCAGGCACCGTTCGGATCAAGGTCCATACGGGCATCGGGGAACGCTTTCTTCATGGCCTTGATGACTTTCATTTCCTCATCGCCAGGAAGGACGCCGCCCTTCAGCTTGAAGTCCTTGAAGCCATATTTATCCTTGGCCGCCTTGCAGAGGGCCACGACATGTTCCGCATCAAGGGCTTCCTCATCGCGCAGGCGATACCATTCGCAATCGGAATCCGCTTCGGATTGATACGGCAGGTCCGTCTTCCTGCGGTCTCCCACAAAGAAGAGATAACCCAGGAAACGCACAAAATCGCGCTGCTGGCCATTGCCAAGGAGACGGCAGACCGGCATGTCAAGGAATTTGCCCAGAAGATCCAGGCAGGGCGCTTCGATGGCCGTCAGGACATGGACACCCGTACGCAGGTCGAAGGTCTGGGCGCCGCGTTCATCCTTTTCACCGCTCTTGTCCAGTTCCGCCTTGACCTTGAGCAGGGTGTTCCGGTAATCGGAAACCTTGGTGCCGACAACAATATCAGTGACATTTTCCAGGGCCTTCGTGATCTTCGGGCCGCCAGGAACTTCGCCGACGCCGGTATTTCCTTCGGAATCCGTCAAAATAACAATATTCCGGGTGAAATAAGGACCGTGGCCGCCGCTCAGGTTCAGCAGCATGCTGTCATGGCCGGCAACAGGATAAACTTCCATTTTGGTGATTACAGGGACCATTTCGATGTTTTCCTCCTTGTTTGGCGATTCGCCGGACCGTATCGTTCCATAAACTGAAATCCGACACTTTTCAGTTTATTTGCGAATCTTTTCAATCTTTCAAGATTCCTTCATTGACTTTATTGTAGTAGGAGTGTTACTATAATTCAAATTGTTTGTTTTTAGAATTATTCTAAGTTTAATTAATAGTGGTATTCCTACATGAAAGGAAGGGTGTTCATGGACCTGAAGCAGATTGAATACATCGTAAAGATTGCTGAAACAGGGAACATTACCCGGGCTGCGGAGCAGCTCTTCGTCACCCAGTCCGCCCTGAACCAGCAGCTCCTGAAACTGGAGAACCAGCTGGGCATCAAGCTCTTTTACCGGCACAAGCATGACCTGACACCGACGGACGCCGGCAAGGTCTATCTGAAATACGGCCGCCAGATGCTTCTGGAAAAAAAGGAAGCCTACAATATTATCAATGACCTGGCGCAATATAACCTGGGGCACCTGTCCTTCGCCTTTTCCCGGGAACGCGGCCTGGATATGTTCGTATCCACCTTCCCCCGCTTCCATGAAAAGTTCCCCGGCATCACCGTGGAACCGCAGGAAATGCGGGTCTTCCGGCAGCAGCAGCAGATTGCGCAGGGCTATGTGGACCTGGGTCTGGTGACGCTGACGGAAAAGCAAAAAACGCCGGAGCTCATTTACGACCATATCCGTTATGAACCGCTGCTCCTGGTGGTCCCCCGCTCCGTCCCGTTTGCCGTGAACGCGGCGCCGGCCGGCACCTGCCTGGAAGACCTGCCTTATCTGAGCCTCGACGCTATCCGGGATTTTCCCTTTGTCATGATTTTCAAGGATTCCACCATGCGCTCCATCATTGACAAGCTCTTTGACACAGCCAGGGTGCATCCTTATATCCTTTTTGAATCGGGCAGCTTCCGAGCCCTGATCCGCATCGTTGAAAGCGGCATGGCCTGTACCATCACCTCCGCCGGATACTACAATGCCAGTGATGACGTGGCCTATTTCCGGATTCCCGGCGACCCGATCTGGGAGCTTTCCATGGCCCATAAAAAAGATACCTACATCAGTAAGGCCATGAAATATTATATGGAATTAATCAGGAACTACTTTAATACGGAAGCTTCATTGCCAATGAAGAACCGTTTATAAGGAAGGAACGGGAAAGCAGGGCCCGTCCGACAGGGCGGCCCTTTGGAACATGCCTCATGCAATTTCCAGTCTTGATCGGCGGCAGGAAGCTGCCCCTGCTTTCCTTTACAAAATACAAGAACCCCGGGCCTGTGAAGAATCATTTCTTCCAGGACCCGGGGTTTTTACCTGTCCATCAGGTAATCGGGGCAGGGTTGAAGATACACAGATCGTTATGGAATCCGTACAGGTCGGAATAGGGCACTTTCGTACCGCTGGCCACGTCCAGGATAAAGTTGAAGATCTCCTCCCCGACTTCGGGAATGGTCTTTTCACCGGTGGCCACGCCGCCGGCGGAAATATCGATCAGGTCGAACCATTTTTCCTTCATTTCATTGCGGCTGCAG
>CADBQR010000055.1 GCA_902796945.1 uncultured Acidaminococcus sp. | reverse complement strand
CGTCAACCTTTATTATGACGAAGCCTCCCGCGAAGGAATCCGCTGGGACCTGGCCTTTAGCCAGGCCCTCCTGGAAACAGGGTTCTTTACCTTTGGCGGGACCGTGGTGCCGGAACAGAATAACTTCTGCGGCCTTGGCACGACAAGTGCCACCGTGCGGGGCGCCAGTTTTGCTTCTCCCGCGGAAGGCGTCCGGGCCCACATTCAGCACCTCATGGCCTATTCCACGGACCGGCTGCCCCAGACGGCCATCATCGACCCGCGCTATGACCTGGTGCACCGCATCAAGCGTCAGACCGGCTATGCAACCCGTTGGTCCGAACTGAACGGGAAATGGGCCATGGGCAGCTGCTATGCGGAAAAAATCATGAACATCCATGAGCAAATGAAGCGCATGCTCAGCTTCAGAGCTTCGGAATAAGGAAAGAAGGCTTTCTTCGATGCATATTGTATTGGTTGAACCGGAAATCCCGGGCAATACAGGCAACATTGCCCGCCTGTGCGCGGCGACGGGGGCATCGCTCCACCTGGTGCGTCCCCTGGGATTTTCCGTGGACGACCGCTACCTGAAACGGGCCGGCCTCGACTACTGGCACCTGGTGGATATCCACTACTACGATTCCGTGGAAGAAGTGCTGGCCGCCTATCCGGACAATCCGCGCTTTCTGCTTACGACCCATGCCCATCAATCCTATGCCCGTGTTTCCTATGGACCGGATCCGCTCCTTATATTCGGCAAGGAATCAGCAGGGCTTCCGGCAGCTTTCCGGGAAGCCCATGCGGATGCATGTGTCCGTATTCCCATGAAGAGCGAGGCACGGTCACTGAATCTGGCCAACTCTGTCGCTATTGTACTTTATGAGGCCCTGCGGCAGAACAATTTCGACCTCCAGGAGGGAACGATATGATCTGTATTAAGGAATTTGATTTCGATGCTGCCCATTACCTGCCCGACTACAATGGAAAATGCGAACATCTCCACGGCCATACCTATAAACTGGTCGTCAAGGTGGAGGGAAAACCGGATCACGAGGGGATGGTCCTCGATTTTGTCGCCTTCAAGAAAACCGTCCGGGAACTTGTCGTGGATAAACTGGACCATTCGTTCCTGAATGACCTGCTTCCCCAGCCGTCCGCTGAAAATATCGCGGTCTGGGTCTGGCAGCAGCTGGAAAAACCATTGACCGGACCCAATTATAAACTCTATGAAGTCCAGGTCTGGGAAACCCGTACGAGCGGGATTGTCTATCGAGGTGAATCATGCTAAAAGATGTACAAGGTCAGGAAGATCAGCGCCATATTCCGCTGAAACATGTGGGGATCAAGGGGCTGCGCTGGCCTGTTTTGCTGAAGGATCCCCATAAGGGTGTGCAGCCTTCCGTTGCAGTCGTGTCACTGGCCGTGAACCTGCCCCATGAACAGCGGGGAACCCATATGAGCCGTTTTGTGGAAAGCCTGAAATCCATGGGCCCCATTCATCCTCACGATCTGGAAAAGGTCCTGGATGAATTGAAGGAAAAACTGGAAGCCCGCAAGGCCATGATTGACCTGGAATTTCCTTATTTCATTGAAAAAAAGGCACCCGTTACGGGCAATACAGGTTATCTGGACGTATCCTGCCATTATCATGCCGAAAAGGAAGAGACCTTCCAGCTGGATGTGGGGGTGGATGTTCCCATTCATACCCTGTGCCCCTGCTCAAAGGAAATCAGTAAATACGGGGCCCACAACCAGCGGGCCTTTGCCCGTATGATCATCCGGTCCCACAAAACAGTCTGGATCGAGGAAATGGTGGCAATTGCCGAAGCATCGGCTTCATCGCCCATCTATTCCCTGTTGAAGCGGCCCGATGAAAAATTCGTTACGGAAGAAGCCTACGAGAATCCCCGTTTTGTCGAAGACGCGGCGCGGGAAATCGCCCTGCGTCTCAACGAGGACAGCCGCATCGACTGGTACCGTGTGACCGTCGAAAGCGAGGAGAGCATTCATAACCATAATGCCTTCGCCTGCGTTGAGAAAGGAGAATAAGGCTTGTATATCAGGATTCCCTGTGATCAGGTAGCCCATGAACTCCGCCAGATGAACGTGCACCCGGCAGGGGTGACCATCATGGCCGGAAAGGCGGTTCTCGAGCCGGTCCTGATTCGTCACGTCAGGACGCCGGCCGCCAATATCATCAAACAGGAAATGCTTGCCCTGGGCGCCGAATGTGCCAATGAAACCGGAACCATCAACTGCAGTCAGCCTTATACGGATATCCTGCTGATCGGCTCCCGGAAGCAGTATGGCCATCTCCTGACCAAACTGGCTTCCATGGCCAAATGGTTCGGTATCGGGGAAGTCATGAAGGACCTGGAACGTTTTCTGGATCCCGGCCCCCTCGTGACCCGCCTGACGGATGGGCGGCAGCTGACCTATGAGAAAATGCGGGTCATGGGGATTCTTAACGTGACGCCCGATTCTTTTTATGCGTCTTCCCGGGTCGGACAGGAAAAGGCCCTGCTTGCCAAAGCAGAAAGCATGCTGGAGGAGGGCGCCGACCTTCTTGATATCGGAGGCGAATCGACCCGGCCCGGTGCTGACCCGGTCGCTCCCGAAGAAGAAATCCACCGCGTTTCAACGGCCATTACGGCCCTTCGCAGGACTTTTCCGGAAGCCGTCCTGTCCGTTGATACGTACCATGCGGAAACGGCCCGGGCAGCCCTTGACTGCGGCGCCGATATCATCAACGATGTTACGGCCGGGACCGGAGACGCACGCATGATTCCCCTGGCCGCGAGCCGCCAGGCACCCATCATACTGATGCATATGCGGGGGACTCCGAAAACCATGGTGCAGGCGGAACAAAAAGTCTATGACCATGTTGTCCGGGATGTGACGACTTATTTGTTGGAGCGGGCCCAGGTCTGTATGGAGGCGGGACTTGGACGGGACCAGCTGATCCTCGATCCGGGTCTTGGTTTTGCCAAGGACGGAAACGGCAACCTGGCGCTCTGCAAGGGACTTGCGTCGCTGACCGGCCATGGCATGCCCGTCCTGCTTGCCGGTTCCCGCAAAGGATTTATCGGCAACGTCCTGGGCAATCTGCCGGCGGAGGAACGGCTGGAAGGCACCATGGCGCTTTCCGCCTGTGCCGTCTATGCCGGTGCCCAGATGGTCCGCGTCCATGATGTAAAGCAAAATGTACGGATCATTCGTATGCTGGAGGCGATCCTGGCATGTCAATAGCCTATGTGGCCCTGGGGAGCAACCTCGGGAACCGGGAAGAGAACCTGCGGACAGCGCTGGCTCTCATGGAAAAAGCATCCATCCGGATCCGCCGGGTTTCCTCCTTTTATCGGACCGAACCCTACGGAGTCACGGACCAGCCGGAATTCCTGAATGCCGCTGCTGAGGTGGAATGGCAGGATACGCCGGAGGCCCTGCTGAAAACCCTGCTGGGAATCGAAAATGCGATGGGGCGGAAGCGAAAACGCCATTGGGGAGAGCGGAACATCGACCTGGACCTGCTCCTTTTTGATCAGGAGGTCCGGCAGACCGATTTTCTTCACCTTCCCCATCCGGATATGCAGAACCGTTCCTTCGTATTGGAACCGCTGGCTGAAATCGCTCCCGATGTGTTGCATCCCGTCTTCCATAAAACCCTGCAGGCCCTTTGGGAGGCCCTGCAGGCAAGAAACAAAATCTAAGGTGAAAGTTGGCAGTTTCCATGGTGAATCGATTAAAGGTTGGTTGTTTGTTGATTGTGGTCTACACGCTGGCGGTGTTGGCGGGGAATCTGGTCATGATCCTGCCGGGAATTTCCGGGCTCCATCTGACGGCACTCTTTTCCCTGACCTATGGCCTGCTTTTTGGGCGTCTTGGCGCCCTGGCCGCGGGAGTCGGCGTCATGCTTGGCCAGGTCATTCTGGGGTCCATGCCCATGCTGATGCCCATTGCCTTTCTGACGGAATTTTTATCCGCTTACCTGCCCTATCGCATCTGGCAGGGTATGCGCAGTGAGCAGGAACCGGTCCTCCTGGTCTATGATTCCCGCACCCGTATCATGGCCCTCATTCTTTCCATTACGGCGGTGACGCCCGTCGCCCTGACGATGGCCTTTGCGACGGACCTGTTCCAGATCCTTCCCTTTGGAATGGCCTATTTCCCGGTCCTGCTGCCAACCATGGTCTTTTCCATACTGGGAGGTCAGCTGGTCCTTCCCATGGCCGGCCGCTATTTCTGCCGGGGAGCGGGGGAGGCCCTGTGGGAATCGGTCCGGGATGATAAATGGACGTCCCACCTCCTTTCTGTTGCCCTCCTTCGGATTGATATCATGGCCCTCGCCATTGGTGCTGGCCTGGCCCTGATCTTTGCGCCGGTCATGGGGAACCGGGTTATCCTTTACGTGACAGGGGGCCTTTCTGTTGTGCTGCTCATCCTGACCGGTATGTAAAGGAGCATCTTCATGTACGTCTTTACTTTTGTGGTTCAAATCATCCTGCTGGCCGCCTTCCTGTGGGCCTGCAGCACGATCTTTGTGGGCATGATCACCCAGAAACGAGTGCCGGCTCCTGCCACGGAAGAAGGAAACTTTGCCGTTGTCATCTGCGCCCATAATGAGGAACGGGTGCTGGATAAGCTGCTGAAGAGCCTGATGGACCAGACCTATCCCAGGGAGCATTACCATGTGTTTCTTTTTGCTGACCATTGTACCGACGGAACCGTTGCCATCGGTCGCAACTATCCGAAGGTGACGGTATTCGAAAGGGAAGAGGGGCCCCGCACGGGAAAAGGGGCAGTCCTGGCCTGGGGCATCGAGAAAATCCGGCAAAAATACCGGGGTGCCTTTACCCATATCATCGTATTTGACGCGGACAATGTGGCTGACCGGGATTTCCTGCACTGGATGAATGTCAGCTTCTGCGGCGGGGCGCGCCTGGTCATGGGAAACCGGCTGCCTCTCAATCCCTGTGACAATATCATCTCCGAATGGTATTCCATGTACTGGCTCAGTGTGGATACCCTTTTTTCCCAGCCCCGCTACAACGTCAATATGCCCGCCATCATTTCCGGGACCGGGTTCGGTTTTGACTTTTCCCTCCTGGACCCGGAAGGGTGGCGTACCATTACCGTCACGGAGGACATGGAATTTTCCATGCAGATGAACTTCCGGGGCGTCTTTTCGGAATACCAGGAAAAGGCCCGCTTTTATGACGAGCAGCCGGTCAATGCGTCAACCCTGATCAATCAGTTCCGCCGCTGGTTTACGGGAAATTTCCAGATTGCCCGTGCCTATTGGCGGCCCTGGCTGGACCATTTCCGGAAAAATCCCGATGGGCGGCTCATTGATAATTTCGTTCCCGTCCTGATGTGTACCATCTTCGGCTTTTATTTCATCTGCAATGTTTTCTGGCTGTTCTATAACGCGGTGACGGGACTGCCCCTTTTTGCGGCCAAGGACATCATCTGGTGGATCTTCCTTTACCTCCTGAGCCTTGGCGTCGGGTACGCTTCGATATCGCGTTCCGGATATTCGACGGGCCGTTTCCTGCCCGGTATCCTGACAGGCGGATTTTTCTGTATCTTTATTTCCCTTATTGCCGTTTATTCCATCTTCCGACCCAGTAAAAAATGGGTGCCCATTGCGCACATCCATACGGAAGGGCCGGAAACCTGAACCTTCAGGCGGTCTCCAGGGCCGCCTTTTTGCTTGCTTTGACCCGGCCTGTCCGGTTCCTGCCGGCTCCAGCCATCCCGCAGGCGTTCAAATTCCCTTTCAATTTGGTATAATAAAGAAAAGGGAAAAGGAGGGATTTCCATGAAAAAACGCTGGCTGCTTTTTCTTCTGGTCCTTATAACCGCCATATCCGCCGCTTCCATTGCATTGGCTTCCTCCGCCGTGACCAGTGACGGCTACTTCGATAAGATCAAACTTTGCGGCAAGGTCCGTGTCGTCGAATACAATGCGGATATCAAGGTAAAGGTGGTCACTGCCTTCCCCGACCTGAAGGTGAAGGTCGTCGATCATTTCCCCGATGAGATCGGGGAATGGCAGTTCGTCGAATACGGTGAAGATTTTACGATTCAGTTTGTAACCAGTTTCCCGGATATCAAGATCCAATATGTTTCCTCGTTCCCCGGGGTACCCTGAGGGGGCGGGAACGACCCCTATCGCTGAAATCAAAGGAGGAATTCCATGGGCAGGCTGTTGATTACGATGGGAATCCTTCTGGTCGCTGTCGGTGTCATCGTTGAATTCGGTTCCGGATTCTTTCCGCTCGGTCATCTGCCGGGAGATATCCATATCACCGGCCGTCACGGAAGCTTCTATTTTCCCGTTGTCACTTGCATTGTGATCAGTGTGGTCCTGAATCTTATTTTGCGTCTGTTCCGCTGAAAACCGTCGTTCCGCTGCAGGAACGGCGGTTTTTCTTTATCCCTGCATTTGCTTCCGAGGCAATCGGGCAGCCCTGATCGGTTGCCTTCCTTTCCTGCAGGAACCCGGTCCTGTTTTGTCATAAAAAAAGTCCCCCGGCGGTCATATCCGCTGAGGGACCTTTGCTTTCAATCAGTCAGGCCTGTTTCCTGGCCATATAGTTCTTTTCCGCGTTTCCGACAATGACCGTACCAGCCAGGTCACCCAGGCAGTTGATCATGGTCATGCCCATATCGTTGAAGGCATGGACACCGGCTACGATGCCAACGATTTCCAGAGGGAAGCCCAGGCTTTCCAGCAGGATGGCCAGAATGACGAGCATGCCGCTGGGAACGGCGCCGCTGCCCGTCGTCAGGATCAGGCCGAGGACGAGGACCTTCAGCATCAGGCCTACGTCAACCGTAGCACCAATGGCCTGTGCCGTCATGATGAAAACCGTCGTCAGGCAGACGCAGGTTCCGTCCTTGTTGATCTGGGCACCCAGGGGAATGGTGAAGGAATAGACCTTCTTCGGAGCGCCCAGGCTGTCGGCACATTCCATGTTGATAGGAATGGAGCTGGTGCTGGAGCAGGTACTGAAGGCCGTTACCATGATGCGGGAGGCCTTACGGAAAAATTCCGCCGGTTTGATGCCGGTAAAGAGCATGACCAGCGTGGCATAGAGGCAGCACATGAAGAGGATTCCCAGGTATACGCTGCCGATGTATTTGGCCAGGGTGCCGAAAATAGCACTGCCATATTTGCCGACGGACTGGGCCACGAGGGCAAAGATCCCGTAAGGCGCCAGGATCATGATGATGCTGACCAGCTGGTTCATCAGGTCGGACAGGTCCTGGAAGATGGTGGTCAGGCGTTTCCGGGGCGCTTCCGGCATCATCAGGAGGGCCACCCCCATAACGGCGCTGACAATGACGACCTGGTCAAAACGGCCTTCCGTCATGGCCTTGAACAAATTTCCCGGAACCAGGGCCAACAGGGTGGCACCTATGGTCGGAAGCTTTCCGACAACCCCTTTATAGGTGCCTTCCAGGGGCAGGTTCACACCGGGTTGGATGATCGAAGCAATAATGAAGCCCACAATCATGGCCACGGCACTGGTCAAAATATAATACGCAATAATACGGATCCCAATGCGGCCGAAGGATTCGGGATTGTCAAGATTCGAAATACCGGCAATCAGGTTGACGATGACCAGGGGCATGGCAATGCATTTGAGGCAGGTCAGGAAAAATTTCCCCAGCGGTCCGAAGACACTCGTTCCGGGCCCCATGATCCAGCCGGCAATAATGCCCAGGACCATACCGGTAATCATCTTGTAAATCAATGGAATGGATTGATATTTCTTCCACATCTT
>CADBQR010000054.1 GCA_902796945.1 uncultured Acidaminococcus sp. | reverse complement strand
TGGAAGAAGTCATCAAGGAACATGCGGTCATGCTGAACCGTGCTCCGACGCTGCACAGACTGGGTATCCAGGCTTTCGAACCAATCCTGTCCGAAGGCCGTGCCATCAAGCTGCATCCGCTGGTCTGCACGCCGTTCAACGCGGACTTCGACGGTGACCAGATGGCCGTCCATCTGCCGCTGTCCGCGGAAGCCCAGGCGGAAGCCCGCGTGCTCATGATGAGTGTCAACAACATCCTGGCCCCGAAGGATGGCAAGCCGATTACCGTTCCGACGCAGGATATGGTTCTTGGTGCCTACTACCTGACCATCTTCAAGGATGGCGCCAAAGGGGAAGGACGCCGCTTCATCAGCTTTGATGAAGCCCGTATGGCCTATTTCCACAAGATCATTGACCTGCAGGCCCGCATCAAGGTCCGCGTTCCCAATTCCGAAATCTTCCCGGAACCGTCCGATACCGGCGAAAGCCTGGTGACGACGTCCATCGGCAATATCATCTACAACAGTGAACTGCCCCTGGAAATGCGCTACTATTCCAAGCAGGAAGATGGCACGTGGCTCCTCGGTAAACTGATCGATAAGAAGGAACTGGGACGTCTCGTTGCCAAGGCCCACAAGCTGTATGGCAATTTCGGCACGGCCCGTGTCCTTGATACTGTCAAGAAGCTGGGGTACGACAATGCCTGCCTGTCCGGCCTGTCCATTGCTGCTTCCGATATCAAGATTCCTAAGGAAAAGACCGCAATCCTGGCGGCTGCCGAAAAGGAAGTCGATAAGGTTGAACGCATCTTCAACCGAGGCCTCATGAGCGAGGACGAACGGTACCGTAAGGTCATCGACATCTGGAGCCAGGCAACGGAAGACGTTGCTGACGCCCTGATGAAGAATACCATGGACCAGTTCAATCCTCTGTATATGATGGCAAACTCCGGTGCCCGTGGTAACGTACAGCAGATCCGTCAGCTCGCCGGTATGCGTGGACTGATGGCTGATCCGTCCGGCCGTATCATTGACCGCCCGATCAAATCGAACTTCCGCGAAGGCCTGACCGTATTGGAATACTTCATTTCCACGCACGGTGCCCGTAAGGGTCTGGCTGATACGGCACTGCGTACGGCAGACTCCGGGTACCTGACCCGCCGTCTGGTTGACGTGGCCCAGGATGTCATCGTCCGCGAGGATGACTGCGACGTGAGCAGCATGAACCTTGTCCGCGAACGCTCCCGTTTCGTAAAGAGCGTACTCGGTTCCAGCCAGCGCAAGCTTCGTGAATATGCGATTGGACGCACGCTTGCTTCCAGCGTCCTGAGCCCCGTGGATGGTTCCATCGTGGCCGAAGCCGATACGGTGGTAACGGAGGAGGTCTTCGACCGCCTGCTTGCCGCCAGGATCCTGGAAATCAAATTGTATCCTGTTGACGAGGAAAGCGGTGACGACGCTGAAACCTTGGAAATCAACGTCAGCGAAGATAAAGTCAAGGCCGCATTCCGTGAACATATGACGCACCATTTCCTGGATAAGGAAGTGGCCGAGGATATTGTCAACGAAGCCGGAGAAATCCTGGCCAGGAAGGGCGAAACCTTTACGGCAGAAGTCATCGAAAAGGTCCTTGACGATGGTACGGTGAAGGAACTGTCCATCCGTAACAACGAAGTCGAAGGCATCTACGTTGAAGCCATTACCGCCGGCAAGAACAAGAGCACGGTGCTGGAATCCCTCCGCGACCGTCTGGTTGGCCGGACCCTGGCGGAAGATATTACGGATAAAGACGGTAAGGTCATCTATCACCTTAACGACTACATCACTGAAGATATGGCGGACATCATTGCCGGCCTGCGCGATAAAGTCAAGATCCGCAGTGTCCTGACCTGCAAATCCCATTTCGGTGTCTGCCGCAAGTGCTATGGCCGCAACCTGGCTACGGCAAGAAAAGTAGAAATCGGCGAAGCCGTTGGTACAATTGCCGCCCAGGCAATCGGCGAACCGGGTACCCAGCTTACCATGCGTACCTTCCATACGGGCGGCGTTGCCGGTGCCGACGATATTACCCAGGGTCTTCCCCGTGTCGAGGAACTGTTCGAAGCCAGAAAACCAAAGCATCCCGGTATCCTCAGCGAATCGGCCGGCACGGTCAATATCCAGGAAAAGGAAGACGGTCGCTATGTCATGATCCAAAAGGAAGATGGCAGCGAAGATTCCTATCATATTCCCTATGGTGCCAAGCTGCACGTGGCAGAGGGCGACCATGTCGAAATTGGCGATCGCCTGACCGAAGGTTCCCTGAATCCGCATGATATCCTGCGCATCAGCGGACCGAGCGCCACGCAGCATTACCTCGTACAGCAGGTCCTGGGTGTCTATAAGTCCCAGGGCGTTGAAATCAATGATAAGCACGTAGAAGTCATGGTCCGTCAGATGATGCGGAAATACCGCATCGATGATGCGGGAGATACGAAGATGCTGCCGGGTTCTGTCGTGGATATTGCCCAGTTTGAGGACGAAAATGATGAAGCCCTGGCAGAAGGTAAACAGCCGGCTCAGGGACATCCAATTCTCCTGGGTATCACCAAGGCTTCCCTGGCCACGGATTCCTTCCTGTCAGCCGCTTCCTTCCAGGAAACGACCCGCAACCTTACCGATGCCGCGATCAAGGGCAAGGTGGATCCGTTGCTCGGCCTGAAGGAAAACGTCATTATCGGCAAACTGATTCCTGCTGGTACTGGTATGCCGAAATACCGTAACATTCAGCTGAAACTCCATCGCCCTGATGAAGTGAAGGCCGATAACGAATAAAAATGTTCATGCAAGAAGCTGTGACAGCATATATTGCGTCACGGCTTCTTTTTTTATGGACAGGTGGTTTTTATTTCATTTGCCATCATTTCCGCAGTAGAATGTTATGTTACGGACAGCCAGTCTTTCCCTCCCATGAATTTTTTGAGGAATCGATGAAAGATCCCGAGCCGTTCCGGGAGTCCTTACGCCAACAAAAATCTCAGCGATGTAAAGACACCTTAATGGATTTGATGGCGTTCCTGTGCCTTGAACAACGGATAGGCTGAATCCGCCCTTTTATCTTTCACGTAATTCCTATATAATAAAGATTAAGAAAGCAATTTCCGCTGGTGAACTGTACAAAACAGAAATCTGGCAGCCCAGGAAGTTGCCATGACGAGTGGGGCGAGCATGGTACCAAGTGTGAAATTTGCGGAGAGTCAGCGTTTCGGAAAACAAAGTGAATGAATCAGGGAGGTGACCTTTATGAAAAAGTTGATGGTGGTATTATTGCTGGTAGTAACTGCAATGTTGGGAATGGGCGGTACGGCACTGGCAAGGCGGGATACGCTGGGCTACTGCAAACTTTGTAATTGTGATCGTTACAGACAAGGTCCGAAAAAGAGCGTATGTATTTGCGGACACAGCAAAGGCGCCCATGCACTCGTGGAAGTGGAATAAACGATAAAACAGGGAACTGTCACCAGGGAAGGGACTTCCTGCTGAAATTCTTCCGTATGATGTCCTGATAAAGGAGGCCGTGATGATGAAAAGAAAACGGAGCCTGTTGGCAGGCCTTATGACCGTACTGCTCCTTGCCCCGCTGGGCCTCAGGGCACAGGCCTTCGGCTTAGGTGATATCAAATTGCCGGGCATCAAGCTGCCGGGCAGCAGTTCCACATCAAGCGACGCACCTGGGAGCAGACCCGATATGTCGGGCGCTGCCCGAAAGCAAAGAAAAAATAACAAGGTGCTTGACTATCATTATCCGTTTTATGTGGAAAAAGGGAAAGATATTGTCTATAACCAGCTCAACACCAATATTGTCGTAAGCGGCAGACTGCTGAGAAACGGGAAACCGTTGAAAGAAAAACAAATCTGTGTCTGCCCCAGCGGGTGTACCCGGGAAGGAAAGTTCTTCAAAGGCTGTTTCTACGGGTATGCCCATACGGACACGGAAGGTTATTTCCATGTGCGTGCCCTGCCGGGTACTTATAAGCTGTACTACTATGTGAAAGGGACAACGCTCGGGCTCTTTGCAGATACCGAAACACGCGATCTCCATGACAAGGGTCCGGATTATGAAATTACCGATTTTGGCGTAGAACCGGAATGGGTGGATGTGGAAATCTAACCTTAGCTGTAAGGGGCGGAATAAAACAGGGAAACAGGGGGCTGCTGTAAAAGTAGCCCCTTTTTGTGTTAGGCCCTGTCATTTTCCTGAAAAATGCCATGAAACCGGAGCAAAGTGATTTCCTGGAAGAAGAGGTGCGAAGCAGCACAATCGTGGAGCCGGATTCATATAATAAATAATTGGAAATTTTCGAATAATCGCCTTTTTCGGCAAAGGGGGCAGAAAAATGAAAAAATCTGTAAAAACGGGTGTGCTGCTGGCGATATATGGCATGGCTGTCCTCGGCCTGCCGAAAATGGCACGCGCTGCGACATATACGAATGCAAGGTGGGATTCCTTCACTACGCCGTCACTTACCGCGTCGGAATCGGACACGGCCAACGAATTTAATATCGATTCCTGGGGAAATGGGTCCGGAATTACGGTGACAGATGGGGTCAACGTCACGGTAGAGGCGACGAACGGCAGCAACCGGGCTGTCAACCCGCCAGAAATCAGTCAGGAAAAATGGTGGGGCGCCCATATCGATGGCGGCTCTGCGCTGACGTTAAAGGCATCGGAGAACAATGAACTGACGGGTCTTGGCAAACTGAATTACGGCGTAGGTGTCTGGGACAGCGGTTCAGCAACCTTGGAGGCGCAGCAGGATAACAAACTGACGGCCTGCTTTATCGGTGCCTATGCTGGCAAGGATGTTTATTCGAACAGCAGCAAAAGTGTTACGTTAAAAGCTGGAAACGATAACGTAATTTCGGCTTCTTCTACTTCGGTTTACCCTGTCGACGGTAAAATTCATGCGGATGCAGTCCATGCTGAATGGGACCAATCTGAGATTGAAATCCATGCAGTGGGAGGAGACAATACAATCACATCGACTGCGAAGGACAGTGCCTATGGTGTGGTTGCTATCAACGGCGGCAAGGTAACCTTGAAAGCCGATGCGGGAAGCAATGCTGTCACCGCAAGTACGATTGGTCTCAGGGCGTTGAAACAGCCCAATCAAACGGTAACGCTCCTGACGGAACTCAGCGTAACAGCCCAAAAGGATAACAAGATTACCGTTACCGGCAGCACCAGTGAATCGCAGGCGATTTTTGGTAATACCGCTAAAATTACCGTCACTGCCCAGGAAGGCGACAATGTGATTTCGTCAAAGGCCGAATCTGGATATGCCGGCGGCATCGTGACTTTTACCTCTCTGGTTGAGGGGGCGGGAACGGTGGTAAAGGCCTTAAAAGGCAATAATACGATTACCGCGGATACCTGGGGTGTCTTTGCCGTGAACGGGAAAATCACGGTCTCCGCACCGGAGGGCAATAATATCATCAAGGGTGCAGACGCACTTGACAGTTATTATTATGCAGGTAATCTGACGGTAGAAACGGAAAAGGGAACCAATATCATCGATGGAACAGCCGGTGACGGCGTGAAATCCGCCTACGGCGGCAGTGCGGCTGTCAAAGGACAGTCCCAAATCGAAGCGGCAGGAGCGGCACTTTTTGCCGAAGCCAAGTATCCGAACGTGGATAAGGCACCCTCTGTGGCCGTGGAATATGACGGGGATACTACGATTGACGGTGTTGTGATTGCCTGCGATACGGGAATCATTACGGTAACGCCCCGCGATACGAGTTATTTCCCGCATCAGCAATTGGTAATGAACAGTGACCTGATTGCGTCCTGGGCCAATCCTGACGCATCAACCGGTCAGGATGCCGATCCATCGACGTATCGGGGCGGACAGATTGACGTCCATCTGACAGACGGCAGCAAACTGACCGGGACGGCATCCAATGCATCCAACCCGGTTGCATTTGCAGACCGCGGCACGGAGCGGATGGGAATCATCAACCTGACCATGGACGGCAGCAGCCTGTGGACGATGACGGGTTCGAGCGCTATTTCGAACCTGTCCGGTACGGGCGGGACGGTGCATTTTGAGAATGGCGGGGACCATCTGGAGATTACGGATCGTGTTTCCGGCCCTCACCGCTATGATATGGATTTGTCTTATGCTGATAAGACGCACAGCGATATGCTTTATGCACGGACAGGAACGGCCGACCATCAGACGCTAAACGTCAAGAATCTGGCACAGCTGAACAGCGAAATGGGTGTCGGCGATGCGGTCCGCTATGCGACGGTAATGACGGATTCCGGCGGAGGGTTCCTCGGTAATGATTATGTGGTGGCAAACGGGATCTATAACGATACCTTGAAGACGGAATACCGCACGGCGGCAGATGACCCTGACCGTGCTGATACGTACGCTGCAACTCATGATGAGACCTATGGCGTGGACGATGCTACGAACATCTACCTGGTGAAGGCGGAAGAAAAGAAAAATACGGGAAGCATTACGCCGGGGAATGCCCGGGATCTTATCTGGCGCTATGTAACGGATCTGGATACCTTTACCAAGCGGGACGGACAGAGCCAGTACTTTACGGACGAAGGAGACCGTGGCGGCTGGGTGCGCCTTGGGTATCGCAACCTCGGGATTGACGGAGTCGGTGAAGTGGATGGGAATACCTATGAACTGGGCTGGACCACGATTTCCCGTCAGAACGAAGAACGGAAACATCGTTTCAGTGCGTCCGTGGCCTACGCGAAACCCAAAGGGCACTTTGAAGGGTATGGCGGCAGCCTGACCGTCCGGGATTTTTCGGTCAACCTTTATGATACGCATGAATACTATCCGGCGGCAGAGCAGCTTGCTGGCAAGCCGGAATGGAAGAAAGCCTCCCATGCTTATTGGGATAACTACCTGAAGTACCATCATGTAAAGACGGAATATTCGGCGTTTGACCGCGCAACCGGGCTCAAGTATGACGGTGACTACGACCAGGATATTTGGAATTTATCCACCGAATATGGCCATAAACTGATGCTGGATACGGATTGGTTCTGGGTCCCTCAGGCACAGCTGCAGCTGAGTTACCTTGGAGGGTATGACTACAGGGATTCACAGAAATTGCATGTGGACGGGGATCACGACTGGAGCCTCATCGGGCGCCTTGGCTTTGATCTCGTACGGGACATTCACGACAGCCGCGACAGCAAACTTTATTTCAAGGCAAGCCTGCTGCATGAATTCATGGACGGTAACGATGTAACCATCGATGCATTCGGCAGATCTTACCGGGATGAAGGCGACCAGAGCGGTACCTGGGGTGTCATTGGTATCGGGTACTCTTCCAAAATCGGGGAACAGCAGTATTTCTATATTGATGCGGAACGCTATGTAGGTCATGATTTTGACCGCACCTATGATATTCGTGCCGGCGTGAACTGGAAGTTCTAGAAAATACAAAAAAGCTGCCACGCCGCGACCGCTGTTCATGGCAGCAGATCGCGAATAACCGGTGGCGGGGGAAGCCAACCGCAAGGCGGTTGGCCGTGAACTCATCAACACACGGTCCAAGGTTGGAAAGCCCTTCGCCTATGCAGTATTCCTTCGCCCATAAGGGTGTGTTTTACCATTTGTTTCTGCCACAGGCCCTGCCGTTCTGCGGGGGGGGGTGGAGCTAAATGAGGTTTTTTTCCAGTCTCCATTTTTTGGAAAAACCAGGGAATTTCTCAGGACGCCTGGCAGTGTTTTATGGTTATAATACAAGAAGAGGTACTTTGTAATCGGTCATTGTGAGGATCTTGAATATTCTAAGAGGGATGAATGCCATGCAAGGGAAATGGGGAAGATTGTTCTTAGCGGCCGTGTTTTTTACGGCGGGGGCTTTCTGTTATAGCGTACCTGCCCACGATGCGGCACTGCCATTTTTTCCGGAACGCATTGCGGCAGCGGAAGCGCGTACTTTTTCTCCTGTGACGGAACTTACCGAGGAGTCTGTCCATCGTCTTCTGCAGGCCTTTTTTGAGATGGAGGAGGGGACTTTTGGGTGTGAACTGACGCGCTGCAAGGACATAAAGGGTCCGCAGGGGATTTACACTTACCGGTATGTCACGAGTTTTTCCTCTCCGGAAGAGGTCGAAGCCTGTCTGGCCACCTATATGGAACCGTCACTCGTTCATGAACTTGGCACCGACGCACCGCTTGAAATGATAAATGACAGACTGGTGTTAAAAAGAGGGAGCAAAGGCTGGGGATATTTCAATATCATCCCAGATGGAGCGTACACTTTAACAGAAGATGAGGAGGGCATCAAGCTGGCAGTGCCGTTTTCCCCCGGTGGGAGGGAAGTGCCGGACGTCAGCGTGTTGATGCGGCTCACGCAAAAAGACGGCTGCTGGATCGTAACGGATTACGTGTATCCGAAGCAAGTTGGCGGGACATTTGTGACGGGAAGCCTTCCGGGCAATCCGCCGCGAAGGGAACAACGGGAATAAGGCTTATTCGAAGGAAGGTGAGCAGGATGAAGAAAGCACAGGATCAGAATTCTCATAATCCGCTGCGTATTTATTGTAAAAACTGCGGCGCTCCCGTCGCCTTTGATATTGTGCATCAGACGTACCGCTGTTCTTACTGCGGCACGGACAACAGCATCGAAGAGGTAAGGAAGGAGCAGCAGACCTGGCGGCAGCTGCACCAGGAACACCTGGAAGAACCGGAAGTGCCTCGCATCAGCTGCCATTGTCCGTCCTGCGGGGCTGAAGTACTTTTTCCTGCGGGGGAAGCGGCAGCGCACTGCGAGTTCTGCGGCAGTGAATTGGTGCGGAATGAACTGCAGGAACAGGCGCAGATGCCCGATTTCATTATTCCTTTTTTTATCAAAGAGGACGAAGCCCGGCAGCGCCTGATGGCGTGGGCCAAACAGAATGAGAGGCTGCCTGAAGCCAAGGCGGTACTCTCCAATATCAAGCTTTTCCGGGGCTATTACCTGCCTTATCGCCTCGTGCGGGGTCCAGTGGCGGCCGATGTTTCCCGTGAGAACTGCGGGCGGGTGTACCACTGTGCCGGCTGCCTTGACGGGACCCTGGTCAATACGACACAGCAACTGGATAACCTTGTCCTGGATAAAATGGAACCCTTTGACTGGGAACAAGCGGTTCCTTTTCACTGGGGCTATGTCGGTGGGCAGCGCGTGAAAATGAATGACCTTTCGGAGAAAAGCATCGGGGCACGCATTGCCGACGAAGCTGGCGAGGACTTCCGTCCCGCACTGGAAAAGACGATGCAGACGAGCGGTATTGTTGTGACGCCTTCTTCGTTCGGCCTTGAAACCATGGATGTGCTGCTTCCTGTGTATTTCGTCCGGAAGGGCAATCTGACGGCCGTGATGAATGGACAGACCGGACGGATTGCCGTATCGACGGGACGGCAGCAAAAGTCCAACCGCTGGATTTTTGTGGCACTTCTGCGGACGGTTATCTTTACTCTTCTGTTTACAGGAGCAGTCGTTCTAATCTCGGGCAGTGATGAACCGGATGCGTTGATTACGGCCGGCCTTGTCGGGATATTTATCATAGGCGTCATTTGCTTTATCATCGGATCCCGCAACAAAGGCGGTGTGAAGGATATCATCGTAACCACTGAAACGGCGCAGGCCTCAAGGGAGCAGGGAAAATTGCAGGTCAAGGAACAGGATGTGAAGCTTCAAAAAGCGGCAGCCTCTGCTCCGGTATTCTATGAAGAAAATGAAAAGGGGAACATCGTGCCGGTCCATATCCGGTTTTATCCGCCGGGACGGGTTGCTTTCCTTGCTTTCCAGTTTTTGGGAATAAGCTTTCTGCCGCTGATTTTAGCAGCGCTGATCCGTCTGCTCTCCATGGACGGAGAACCCTTTATGGCTGGATTTGCTCCGAAGTATGGAGCAGCCTGGTTCGTCATGATGCTTCTTGTCCTTCCTATCCTATGGAGCCAGAACGCCCGCAGTGATATTTTCGATTTTCCTTATCTGTATGAAATCCGCCCGGATGGCAGTGAGCGACTGATGGGAAGCGCGTTTTCCCGTACGTTCTGCATCCTGCGGCTTAAGACATTCGACGGATCGTCCGTTTCCATTTTTGATGAACTGATCCACAATGACAACGACATGCGCAGGATGATTCTTTTACTGCTGGGAATCATGGCTTTCATTCTGCTGGGCAGCACGCTGGCCATTGTGTTTTAATTTAATCCGCACGTAATCCGTAAAACTCGATAAAAAAATTTGTAAAAAAAAGCAAAAACCTGTACTTTATCACAGGACGCTTTATTCCTGTTTTCTGATAAAATAAAAACAGAAAGAATCAGAAGCATACGAATCGTTGTTGGGAGATTCAGCTCAAAAGGTAATCGGTAAAGGGGGAGTTCTTATGAAAAATTGGAAGTATGCAGGGATTTTGCTGGCAGCCATGACCATCTTTTCGGTTTCCTTACCGCACGAGGTACAGGCTATGAATCTGGGCGGCATCCTGGGCGGTATCAAAACTCCCGCCAAACCGTCTAAACCGTCAAGGCCGGGAGGCGATGGAGTATCGCAGGCATATATTAATCTTCACGGAGTCACCGATTTAACCGCCGCAAATGTGATTGTTTCTTCCATGGTGCGGGCTCATTTGGACGGACGCTTCCTGGTGATTGAATACAAGGACAGCGACCATTTCCAGAACAACCTCGATTCGGAAGGAACGTTGAACCACTTACGGGTACGCACCAATCAGACGCAGGGCGTTATTTGGAAGGTCAAGGAAGACCATTACTATACGTTTACGGTAAATCCAGTGACTGGAGATACGAACCTGACCCGGGTGGAAGGCCTCGTATCTGGCGCGAAGTTTGTCAGACTTTGAGAAAAGTGTGGGATGAAAAAGAAAGGAGGGCTTGCCGCATGTTGCGACAGCCCTTTCTTTTTTTGGAGACAGCAGGCTGCTTGTAGATACAAGTTGTCAGGTTCAATTTATTTCACTCCCTGATGCGCTTTTCACCACGTACTGTTGTGCTTTCCTACCCTTGCTTAACGGGGGGAAGAGGCCCGGAGTTCGACTTGTCCACGGAAACTCATGGATGAAAGCATTGGGAAGAAGGTGAATGGTTGAAAGAGTTTCCCGCTATCAGACGTCTTTCCAGAAGCGTACTTACCACACTTATGGCTATCGGTCTGATCGGGCTGCGTCCACTGCCGGCTGGAGCCGATCCCTATGCACCCATCCTGGATTCCATCGCTGCTTTCCTGCGGCAGGAGTCGAACTCACTGGATGCCGTCAGTGCCAGAGCGGATCTGGAAGCCATTCATGTTGAGTCCGGATGGCAGGGAACCTGTGTGGGATGATTTTTATTACAGTGATGATGTGGACGGGGAAATCAAGGTCTTCCATAATCACACCGGAAAAGTGACCAAGGACGCATCCGAAATGATGTCCCTGTCCATCGCGGATCTCCATGAACTGTCAAGCCGCGGCCGAAGAGAAATCAAGGCCCTGCCGTGGCGGCCGATGTATGAATATGGCAAGAGCTCCGTCAGAATGGAATATCTGTCGCTTTCCGTGCCGACCCGCGTCCGGTTCTGCAGTGACGAGCCGGTCCATAACGCGGAAATCTTTACCTACGAGATGGCGCTTGATGCGCCGCTGGAGGATTTGTATCCGATTATCGAAAGCAAAAAAAAATCGGAACGATTGATGCAGACCATCCCTTTGAAATGGAATTGACGGCTGTCGGCGATATCTCTGATTACGGCATTGCTTTTGACGATGCAGGCGGAAAACATCACAAATATCTGTTTATGACGAGCGGCAAGGATGGTTCTGTAAGATGGAAATAAGCGGAAGGGGGCGCTTACGATGAAAAGAATGATATCCCGGCTTTTAGGCACCGCCGTCTGCCTGTGCTGCCTGTGGTCGGTGTTTCCTGCCGTCACGGCCGCCAGTGGTTTTCAGGTCGGACTGGACAGGATTACGGTAAACGGAACGGAAGTCGAAGCCTTCAGTACCCTGACCGAAAATCCCGTGGGTTCGGAGATCGTTCAAGGTAAGGCCGTTTCTTTTGACGCGGATCTGGAGGAGATTCCGCTTGAAAAGTTCGATGTGTACGGCCTGCCGGACTGGGTACACAAGGATGCCACCATTTTAGTGCCCAGGGATTGGGTGCTCAAAGACGTCAAACTGGGGGCCAACGGGTCCGTCGCGATTACGTTCCAGTCGAATGATACGACCGGCCATTACCTGACGTTCCAGCATACTTCGGCAAGTTTCGGCTTTTCCATGATAAAAGCATCCAGACTGTTCCCGAAGGCGCGGGAGGACTGCAAAAAATATGAGTTCCCGGCAGAAACCGAAGAAACGCTGCCGAAGTATCAGACGCAGAAGAATTTCCTGAGTGACCGGGTCATTGCGTATAAAGAGCCGCATTATGATGTCGATGTCTGTGAGGGCGTAGCGTTTTATGATACCAATAGCTACCCCATGTACTGGCAGGCAGAGATGGAGGTCTATGGGAACGACAAGGCGCTGATCCGGCCCATCCTGAACCGGTTCCTGGCCGTGTTCCAGCGGGAGGAAAGAATCGAAAAATAAAGGAATCGTAGAGGGGTGGGGAAAATGAAACTGCTTCTTTTGATGGTCATCCTGATGGGACATCTAGTGACAGGGTTCCCTGCCGTTTCGGCCGCCCCTTCTATCCCGCCGGTTCCCAAAACCAGTATCTATTGTCAGGATCAGGCCGGCGTATTGAAAGAAAGTACCACTGAATATATCAATGCGTATAGCAAAGCCATCCAGAAAAAAACAAGGGCCCAGATCGTGGTACGGACGGTTAACAGCCTGGGCGGCAGC
>CADBQR010000053.1 GCA_902796945.1 uncultured Acidaminococcus sp. | reverse complement strand
TATCTATTCAGTTTTAACCTCAAAACTCAAAACTCAACGCTCAACCCTGTTTATTGCAATCCGCGATCCGCGATCTGCGGTCTGCGATCCGCGCCAGTTTTCTGCGAACTGCGGTCCGCGTTCTGCGAACTGCGTTTCCCTCGTCACTTGCGACTCAGGCAGTCCGCCCGGGGACAGGGGACCAAGGCTTGATTTTATTCAGCTTTAACCTCAAACCTCAAAACTCACCGCTCAACCCTGATTATTGCAATCTGCGTTCTGCGAACTGCGGTCTGCGTTTTTCCTGACTGCTGGCTGCTAGCTGCTGGTTGCTGACGGCCACTATGCGATCTGCGTTCCGCGGTCCGCGGTCTGCGGTCCGCGATCTGCGCCCCATGCCTGCGATCTGCGTTATTGCCTCGAGCTCCCTGGATCCCCTGATTTCCCCTTAAAAAAGGTTCCTTTCCTCTTTGGAATTGTGATACACTGTTAGAGAAATTGAACGGAGGAGGAGTCGCACGTGACAAAAGAACGACGCATCATCGAAGTTGACGAAAAACTGCCTTTATTGCAGACACTGCCCCTGAGCCTGCAGCACCTGTTTGCCATGTTCGGGGCTACGGTCCTGGTTCCCTTTCTTTTAAAGGTCGACCCGTCGACGGCCCTGTTTATGAATGGGGTAGGGACCTTGCTTTATCTGACCATCTGTAAATGGCGCCTGCCATCTTACCTGGGGTCGAGCTTTGCCTTTATTTCCCCGGTTATGGCGGTCTGCTCCACGCCGGGCCTTACCTACGGCGATGCCCAGGGAGGCTTCATTGCCTTTGGCCTGTGTTTTATCCTGATCGGCTTGCTGGTCCGTAAGATTGGAACGGATTGGATTGACGTCCTGTTTCCGCCCGCTGCCATGGGGGCCATCGTATCCATCATTGGTCTCGAGCTGGCGCCGATGGCGATGAACATGGCCGGGTTCATGGACCCTGTCAAGGGCATGACCAATGTGCAGGCCATGCAGATTTCTTCGGCCACCCTGGTCATTACCATTCTGGCAACCATTCTGGGAAAGGGTTTCATCAGCATCATTCCCATCCTTATCGGCGTTGTCAGCGGCTATGTCATTGCCTACGCCATGGGCGTCGTTTCCTTTGCCTCCGTGGCTTCCGCTGCCTGGTTCTCGGCACCGACCTTCTACCGCCCCAGCTTCCATCTGAACGCCATCATGATGATCCTGCCGGCCCTTTTCGTTGTCCTCGCTGAACATCTGGGCCATCTCTTTGTAACCAGTGACATTGTGGGGCGTGACCTCATCAAGGATCCCGGCCTTCACCGTTCCCTCATTGCCGACGGCCTTTCCAACGTCCTGTCCGGACTGGTAGGCTCCACGCCGAACACGACCTATGGGGAGAATATGGGTGTCATGGCCATTACCGGTGTTTACAGTACCTGGGTCATTGGCGGCGCTGCCGTCCTGGCCATCATCTTTTCCTTCATCGGCAAAGTGGCGGCCCTTATCCATAACATTCCGGGCCCCGTCATGGGCGGCGTCAGCATCCTGCTGTTCGGCTTCATTGCCGCTTCGGGCCTCCGCATGATGGTGGAACGCAAGGTGGATTATACGAAACCCAAGAACCTGATCCTGACCTCTGTTACACTCATTTCCGGTCTTTCCGGAGCCAGTGTCGTCATCGGACCGGTCCAGCTCAAGGGCATGGGCCTTGCCACGGTGGTCGCCATTATTGCCAGCCTGGCCTTCCTTGTGTTTGAAAGGCTGGGATGGGTGGAAACAGAATAACCTGTGAAATCGATCGCCCTGAAACTTAGCGTGAATACCAGGTTCCAGGGCTATGGGTTCAAGCTTCAGCGCGTTTCATTTATTATCGCTTGTCCCTTATCCCTTTCCCAAACCTGTTGAGCCGAAACCCACACAATCTAAATTATCCATCAACAGATTGCCTGGTGCGGTGTATAATGGGAACGTAGGAAGCATTTTATACTCGGAAGGGAATAGCGGAAGGCGTTTTGATAACGTTGAAAATTCTTTCCTTATATGATATATTCATTGGATAATATGAATGGGAGGAAGAACATGGAAAATTTACAGCATGAATTGGTGCTGGTCATCGACTTCGGCGCCCAGTATGCCCAGTTGATTGCCAGACGCGTGCGTGAGTGCGGCGTTTACTGTGAGATTATTCCTTACAGCTATACGATTGACCAAATCAAGGCCAAGAACCCGAAGGCCATCATTTTCTCCGGCGGTCCGAACAGTGTCTATGCCGAAAACACCCCCACCGTGGACGACGGTGTCTTCGAACTGGGGATTCCTCTGCTGGGACTCTGCTATGGCCATCAGCTCATGGCCAAGAAGCTTGGTGGTGTCGTGGCCCACGCCGGTTCTGCCGGTGAATACGGGAAAACGGCGATTGTCCTGGATCAGGAAACCCGCCTTTTCTCCGGCATTGAGAAGAACAACATCTGCTGGATGAGCCATCAGGACTATGTGGAAAAAGTTCCCGAAGGCTTTGTGGTAGCCGGCCATACGGAAGAATGCCCGGTGGCTGCCATGATCAACGAGGACAAGCATTTCTACGGTGTCCAGTTCCATCCGGAAGTCATGCATACGCCTTTCGGTAAGAAAATGTTCAGCAACTTCCTCTTTGATATCTGCGGTCTTGCCGGTGACTGGTCCATGTCTTCCTTTGCCCAGACCCAGATCCAGGAAATCCGTGAAAAAGTAGGGAACAAGAACGTTCTCTGCGCCATGAGCGGCGGCGTTGATTCCTCCGTGGCGGCCGTACTGGTCCATAAGGCCGTAGGGAACCAGCTGACCTGCATCTTTGTGGATCATGGCCTGCTCCGTAAGGACGAAGGCGACCAGGTTGAACAGGTCTTCAAGAAAGACTTTGATATGAACATTATCCGCGTGAATGCGAAGGACCGCTTCCTGGGCAAACTGAAGGGTGTCAGCGATCCGGAAAAGAAACGCAAGATCATCGGTGAAGAATTCATTCGTGTCTTTGAAGAAGAGTCCAAAAAGATTGGCCATGTCGATTACCTGGTACAGGGCACCATCTATCCGGATGTCGTGGAATCCGGCGGCACCGGTACCAGTGCCACGATCAAGAGCCATCATAATGTCGGCGGCCTGCCGAAAGATATGAACCTCAGCCTGATTGAACCGCTGCGTACGCTCTTTAAGGACGAAGTCCGTGCCGTTGGTGAGGAACTGGGTATTCCCAGCGACCTCGTATGGCGTCAGCCCTTCCCAGGTCCTGGCCTCGCCATTCGCGTACTGGGCGAAGTGACGGAAGAAAAACTGCAGATCGTTCGCGAAGCCGATGCCATTTTCCGCGAAGAAATCGCAAAGGCCGGCCTGAACCGCAAAATCTGGCAGTACTTTGCCTGCCTACCCAATATCAGGAGCGTCGGTGTCATGGGCGACTTCCGGACCTATACCAATACCATTGCCCTCCGTGCCGTCAACAGCACCGATGGCATGACCAGTGACTGGAGCCATATCCCGTATTCCGTACTGGATATCGTTTCCCGCCGCATTGTCAACGAAGTTCCCGGCGTCAACCGCGTGGTGTACGACATCACGAGCAAACCGCCTGCGACGATTGAGTGGGAATAAAAATTAACGCATAAACCGGACAGGAATATGCTCATATTGACTTAATAAGCGGGAGTTTTGACCCGTGGCAGGTACGCTTTCATTGGATGCCATGAGTTGAAACTCCTGCTTTCGTGTATCTGGAAAATTTCGTTCTGTACCATTTCCTGTGATGACCCGCTGCTTTAAAATACAGGTTTGTTGACCCGCTTATGGGAAATCCGCTTCTTGTGCCCCGAATCATGATACAATGATGGCTGATTGATTGCCGGAACTGAAAAGAAGTTTCAAAAATTTGTCCCGTTAAGGAAGATAAAACAGGGAGAACACATTCGATCCTTCATTGCGGGCCCGAATCCGATGCCCAATCGTGAAGTCACGAAATTAGTTGTTTGTGCACTTTGGAAAGAGGAATGGCGAGTTATGCAAAACGAGATCGGTCCTGTAATGGGATGGTACCCGATGCCGACAACGCTGGTCGGTACGGTCCTGGAAAACGGGAAAGCCAATTTTCTTCCCTTTGCCCAGGTGGGCGTCATGGATCACGGTCATTTTTCGATTCGTATGGATCAGCGCCATAAACTGGATAACGCGGCAATCGAGAAAAACGGGGTTGTATCTGTCGGCCTGGTGAATCAGGAAATTCTTAAAGCGGTTGACGATTGTGGTTTAGTCAGGGCGGGAAAAAATGTGGATAAATCGGATGTCTTCCCGTACCATTTTGATGAGCTCGAAAAGGCTCCCGTCGTTGAGAACGCGCCTGTGTGCATGACCTGCAAGATGGAGCAGGTGGTCAGGGTCGATATTTTTTATAATTTCGTCCTGAAGCCGGTCCACACCTGTGTGCAGGAAGAAAACCTGGATGAACGCGGCAAGATTGGCTATGAGAAGGGTAAACCGGTCCTGTTTGAATTTCAAAGTGCCCAGTGCCTGTCAATGGGAAAGGTTCTTGCACCATGCTGGAATTACGGAAGGATTACAATAAATAAATGAATCCCGGCTTTGACAGGGCAGGAACTGAATGCTGTCCTGCAAGGACGTCAAAAACCTCTTAGTGAAAGCTCACTAAGAGGTTTTTTGGTAAGGGCGTGTCCCTGATTTTCAAGAAGGGGAGGGCCCATAAAATTTATCGGCTTCCTTACAGTTCCCACTTGGCGCCTAAGCGGAATGACAGCCCTTCCTGCTTTCCGCACCAGCCGGTTACCCGGAAGTCCATGGTCATGTTCGAATCGGCATCCGGCTTTGCCTGGTAGCCCAGCTCCAGCATGCCGCTCGATCCCTGAAGGCTCGGACTCGGGGTGGCATCGCCATGGTAGGACGCGTTGGCTTCATTATCAAATTCATATTGGTAGGCAATTCCCGCGTAGTACGTGCTGACGGGGTTGACTTCACAGGTATATTTTGTCCCCAGACGGACCCGGCTGCTCGTTACGCTGTCAAAGTCGTACCGCTCGCCCGTGGTAATCTGTGCATCAAAGCTGCCCTGGTGCGAGTAAAAATAGCGCAGGTACGTATCGAGGCTGCCCTTGGTGCCTACGGGGCGGACCTTTCCAAGACCCAGGTGGAAAGCATAATAAGGCGTGTCATAGTCATAATCTTCGTGGGTCTTGCCAAAGCCGGTAATGGTCAGGTCATTGGAATCGTAATCCCCGCTGACACGACCTGCTCGCACGCTGCCTTCGTAATAGAAGCCATCGTTGTTCCTCTGTCTGGCGAAGAGCCCGCCGCCGGCAAAATGGACCTTGCCGTCCGCATGTTCGCCCGAATCCAGATAGGAGTCATAGGCCGCATGGCCGTATTCAAAGAAGGGCGCCACCAGGAGTTCTCCCTGATGATTGATCAGGCGCCGCACGACGCCGGCATTCACCCCGTATCCGTTGGCATCGATATGGGAACCCGTGTTGTAGCGCATGTGATCCCGGCTCATCAGGAAGTAGGGGATGTATTCCGTCTTTCCCTTGGCCGGCAGCAGGTAATCCCGGTCCGCTGAAAGCAGCAGTTCCGCACCGCTGGCCACGAGGGTCGAAGAGAGCAGGGGAGTCTCCGTGAGGGACCCCGTCTGCGGCTTCAGACCGTCATCGTTGGTGTACAGGCCATCCGTATCGTCTTCCTTACCGGGAATGGTCAGGCGCACATAGTCGCTGTCGATGTTTTGCGTCTGCTGATGCAGTTCCAGCGTATAATCCTTCGTAACACCAACGGCAATGACGCCGCTCTGGATCGTACCCCGGGAAGCGTCGATAGCGCCCCGCGTCAGGTAAACGGAATCGCCCTTCCGGAGATTCAGTTTGCCGTTCGCATAGGCATTGACCGTCAGTCCGCCATCTGGCACGACCACCTTTGCATGCAGCATGGTATCATTTGCAACCGTCCCGGCGGGAAGATAGAAATTCATGGTCTGGACATCTTCCACGCCCCCTGCTGTTAATTCCTTCTGGTGAATGTTCAGCGTGTTGCCTTCGGAACGGGCTGCCGCGTGGCCGCCGTGGATCATGCCGCCCACATCTGTATAAAGGTTGATCACGTTGTCAATGGCATCCCCGGCTTTACTGTTGCCGCCGTACACATCATTGGTTACGAAGGCCCGTACATTGACCGTGTTCCCCCGGGCCGCGCCATTCGTCGCAAGACCGCCGTATACCGAAGCCTGGACCGGGATCTCCACATTGACCGTATTGCTCTTTGCATCCGTACCGTCGCCGCCGTATACAGGACCCTGGATCTGGCCGCCCTGCAGATGGACCGTATTGTTTTCTGCCGCGCCGCCTTCTGCATAAGCTCCGTAAAGACTATTGGTTACGGTACCGTTCGACAGGGTCACGGTATTTGTATCGGCCGTACCGTTTTGGCTGTATCCACCATAGAGCTTCTGGACCGTGCCGCCGGTCATATTCACGGTATTTACACTGGCTGCACCGGCCTCATTGTGTCCGCCATAGACATTTCCTGCCGTGCCGCCGGACATATTGACGGCTGAGTTCTGGACGCTTCCTTTCAAGGCCGCGCCGCCGTATACATTGGTTGCTTCCCCGCTTATCAGATTGACAATCGCATGGTCAATACTGCTCCCGCCGTAGCCGCCATAGATGGCCTGGCTTTCCTTTCCATTACTGACTGTCACCGTTACGTCCTTGATCTTACCACTGGCGTACTTCGAATAACCGCCATAAATTCCATCCGTAACGGTAAAATCCGGGCTGTCCACGGTCACGTTGGTGTCCTGCACTGTACCGTAATCCGTAGCGCCACCATAGACATTGGCTGCCTTGCCTTTAGTCAGGGTCAGCGTGTTGTCATGGACCGTTCCACTGTAGCTATACCCGGCGTACACGGCCTCTGCTTCATTTCCGTTGGCTACCCGTACCGTGTTGTTATATACCTTGGCAGATTCGTTGGAATGGCCTCCATAGATCTTGCCGGTGGCCTTGAAGTCGGCACTGTCCAGGTTGACCTCCGAATTATAAACGGAGCCGCTGACTGAGGAACCACCATAAATATTGACGGCTGCACCGCTTTTTAATTCCAGCGTATTATGGTACACATTTCCGTTGCCGTACGCTCCATAAAGGTTGACAATTGAACCTTCCAATGCACCATTATCAATGGTCACTTTGTTTTCATAAACATCTCCGTTCTTCTCTGAAAAGCCGCCGTATACATTGTTGAGAAAGACCTTGCTATTGATCATTTCCACCGAGTTGCCTGTAAGGGAATCGCCATGTGAAAGCCTGTAGCCTCCGGCAACTGTGCGCAGGTTATCTGCATTTCCTACGGTGCTGTTCTTCAGGGAAACGCTGTTCTCTTTGACGTTTGATTTATTATTTGCAAAGGCACCAAAAACATCCCCACGAACGGTACTATCCTGCAATGAAACGCTGTTACCGGAAATATCATCAATCTTTTCATATACGGAAAGACCCTTCGTATAGGCGCCATAGACACTGCCGTCTGCAGTTCCATTCCTGAAAAGGACCTCATTTCCCGTCGCGCTTCCACAGGTCCCATCTTCACCGCCAAAACTACCGGGCGTATCATGGGCGCCTTTGCCGCCTGAAGAGTATCCACCATAAACATCAGCCTGGACGTGCCCATAGATATTTACCTGATTATTCCTGGCATCCCCGCTGTTGCCACCTGGACCTCCGACATATGAACCGGTTTCTCCAGCATTGCCTGCTGAATACCCTCCGTATACATTTTTCCCTACCGTACCATAGATTGTTACTACATTCTCTTCTGCCGCACTGGCGTCGCCACCGCCGCCTCCGCTCCATGATGATTGAGCGCCACTGCCAACGGAAGCACCACCATACACGTTTCCCTTAATCCTGGTGTCTGTCCCATCAGGATTTCCGATAAGTACATTATTCCCGCTGGCAATGCCTCCATTTCCTCCACTTATTCCAGCTGGATCTTCAGGATCCGTTCCATTTTTGCCACCCGTAGAAAGCCCGCCATAAACATTTCCTTCCACACTGTAGGAATACCCACTTTTCATACCATTCACAGTGACACGATTCCCACTTACTTTTCCGCCATCCCCTTCTTTGAAATGATAAAAAGCGTTTCCGCCGACTGAATTTCCGCCGACCACATCATTGGTGATGTGACTGTTGGTGATGGTCACGCTATTGTTGATTACTGAGCCGGCAGTGCCCCCTTCGTACTGATCCCTTCTCCTTGCTCCCTGTGAACGTCCCCCATAAACATTCTCCGCTTCACTATTTTCCAGGCTCACTGAATTGCCACTTACAAGATGGTCCTGGTTTGCTGTATTGTCCCCTGGATAGCCTTCCTGGGCCATGCCTCCATACACATCATTGACCCCTCTGTTTTGTACTGTTACCGTGTTATCCTTTACGTTGCCCGCATAATACCCGATAGAATATCCACCATATATCGGAGAGCTTATAAGCGAGGATGCGTCCGTTGTTCCCGTAATTTCAACGGTATTCCCGCTGACCGTACCACCATTCGTCAGAAACCCACGATAGCCACTTGCTCCACTCGAATAACCGCCATAGATTCCGGTAAAGTACGAATATGTAGTGATTTTTCCCTGGATGATTACCGTATTGTTTGTGACGTTGCCTCCCGCTACCGTGGAATTATTGGACCGCGAATATCCACCGTAGATATAATCAGAACCGAAAGAGGAGCCAGTACTGAGTTTAACTGCACTGCCAGAAGTATCCTGGCCGTTCTCGCTGCAGCCACCATACACGCTTCCTGTAACACTGATTGGAGAGGTCTCCATGCCAAGCTGGATATGGTCTCCGCCCTCGGCAGCACCCTTAATGGGAGAGTGCGGATTCTCCGTATAAACATACCAGCCGTCTCCTGTGACCTCTGAATAGGTGGCAGGCGTGGGAGCCGCGTAGGCTGCCGTGCTACCGGCAAAAAGTACCATGCAGAGACTCGTCAGGACCGCCCGTTCCAGTTCCTCGTATTTTGCTTTCCCCATCTTCCAACGTTCCTTTCCTGTTGATCGTACGTTCCATGAATTCTTTACAGAATCATTACACTATTAATTTCTAATAGTAATTAATAATCATTAACATTATAGTGCTTCCTGATGGCGGTGTCCATACTTTATTCCCTTGCAATCAAGGCGGGAAGCCTGTTCTTACTGTTATGCAGGGGATGTGGCCGGTCATGGAAGAGGTTTTTACATTTAATTTGCCTTATGGTAGATTATAATTATAATCTGCAATGGCAGCGGTTCCGGCGATCGGAGGAACCGCCCGGGGTGGGGCAGGAGGACCCCAGCCTGATGAAGGACCGTGCAGCCTGAAAAGCCATCAGGAACCTTATAAAGAACCATGTAAAAAGGGAGGCAGACAACATGGAATATCGATGCAAAGTGACCGTAATCGATAAGAAACTGTATCTGGACCTGCAGCAGCAGTACTGCGCCGTGCCGGACAGCGGCAAGTGCCCCTGTTTCAACATCGGTGACGAATTTCTGTTTTACCGCAATGATGAACGGGATGATTTCTGGCATATGGGGGCGGGGACACTGGTCAAATCAGGACAGCCCGATGAGGGCAATTTGAAGTCCCCCGGAACCATGCACTGCGGCAGCAAGGGCGTACCCTTCTGCTCGGAAGCCTGGGACGCCATCAGCCGGTACATCTATACGGCCCTGCAGGGTGGCAGCATCATGCATGGGTGGATGAACGATGATAAGGTGATGATTGCGTGCTGTAGTGATGGGACGAGGCCGGTGGTATTCAGGATTGAACGGGTGGATATAAGGTAATACAACGAAAAAGGCCGCCCCTTGTTATATATTTAATATGGGCGGGGGAGATTCGTACGATGGTGCAAGCTCGCAATTTCATTTAGGTAGACGCCCTGGGCCGTGATTTCGTCCCGCATACGCTCCTCATAACGGCCCGGGTAAATCGCGGAGGAACCATTCTACCTAGACACACGATATAGCGCCATCTGCGGTGTCAGAAGCCGCCGCGGGACCGGGCAATACAAATTGCGT
>CADBQR010000052.1 GCA_902796945.1 uncultured Acidaminococcus sp. | reverse complement strand
TATGGCACGGGTCGCCTACGTCATGGAAAACGTCATGGGAGCGGTTGGTCTTTCCGGCCGCGCCTTTATTCCGATGCTCGTCGGGTTCGGATGTACCGTGCCGGCCATCATGGCATCCCGGGGGCTTGAAAATAAACGTGACCGCTATAAGGTCATGCTCGTGACTCCCTTCATGAGCTGCAATGCCCGCCTCACCATCTACATCCTGTTCTCGGAAATCTTCTTCAGGGAATACGCCATGGTAGCGGCTTACTCTATGTACATCATAGGCGTATTCGTTGCCATCGGGGTATCCCTGCTGATCCACTGGATGGATATTCTCCGTAAAAAGGATAAGGAAGATTTTCTCCTCATTGAACTGCCGGAATACAAGATGCCGGATTTCCGGACGGTGGGAATCTATGTAACCGATAAGGTCAAAGGATACCTGCAGAAGGCCGGTACCATTATTTTCCTGGGTACCCTGGTCATTTGGTTCATCCTGAACTTCGGGCCCATGGGATACACGGAGGACCCGACCCAGAGCTTTGGCGCAGCCTTAGGGCACTGGCTGGTACCCCTCTTCAGGCCAATCGGCCTGGGCTTCTGGCAGATTACCCTGGCCCTTGTGGCAGGAATCTCGGCCAAGGAAGTCGTTGTATCCAGCTGTGCCGTTCTCTTTGGCATCAGCAATGCCACGTCCGGTGCGGGTATGGTAAACTTTGAAAAAGCCCTGGAAGGCATTGGTTTTACTTCTATCAATGCGTTCTGCCTGATGGTCTTCTGCCTGCTCTATATTCCCTGCACAGCCGCCCTGGCAACCATCAAAAAGGAATCAGGAAGCTGGCGCTGGACCCTGGCCGAAGCTGCTTTCCAGTTGGCTACCGCCTGGATCGTGACCTTCATCACTTACCGGATCCTGCTGGTTCTGTGGTAACCTTATATTCGGCTCGCGCACAGGCTGCGTGATGTAAAGGAAAGGCAATCTCCTTCTTGCCATTGTTTTTATGGTGAGAAGGGGATTGCTTTTTTATGTCAGCAGATCCTTTATCCCCAGCTTATTTCAGGTTCTTCCATCAACAATCCCAGTCACCATCGTGGAAAGGGTTTCCTTTCTTTGATTCAGCAATCCCGTCATAAAAAAACCTTGACATTCTAAAACGATTCGGGTATAACATAGGTGTCAGAACGATTAAACAAATATTTAATTGAAAATCGATAAAAGGAGTGTTGATGATGAAAAAACGTTACAAAATTGATGTGGATTGTGCCAATTGCGCTGCCAGGATGGAGGCGGCCGCTCAGCAGGTAAACGGTGTCCGTGACGCTTCCATCAATTTCATGACCCAGAAACTGACCATTGAATTTGAAGAAGGTGCCGACATTTCGTCCGTCATGAAGGTCGTTAAGACGGAATGCGAAAAAGTCGACGATGATAGCAAGGTTTATTGTTAATTTGTTACAAATTTAACGATTAAGCAAATATTTAATAGATAAGAGGTCTATCGATGGAAAAAGAACAAAGAAACATGATTGCCCGTATCGGTTCCTCGGCTATCATTACGATTGGCGCGGCAATCCTGGTCCAGACCCCTGCCGAACCGGATACGGTCAGTATGTCCGAACGCATTACCGCCATGCTGCCGTATCTTGCCGCATACCTGATTATTTCCTATGATATCCTGAAACGGGCCATTAAGAACATCCTGAAAGGCCAGGTCTTCGATGAGAATTTCCTGATGGCTGCTGCCAGTGTCGGCGCCTTCGTCCTGGGCTTCATCAAATCAGGAGAATATACGGAAGCCATCGCGGTCATGCTCTTTTATCAGGTGGGGGAACTCTTTGAGGATTATGCCGTCGACAAGAGCCGCCGCAATATCAGCGAACTCATGGATATCCGTCCCGACTATGCCAATGTGGATATGGCAGGACGGATCGTCCGGGTTGATCCGGATACGGTGAAGGTTGGAACCGTCATCGTGGTCCAGCCCGGCGAAAAGATTCCCATTGATGGAACAATCATTGAAGGACGTTCTGCATTGAATACGGTGGCCCTGACCGGTGAAAGCCTTCCCCGTGACGTGGAGGAGGGCATGGAAGTCGTCAGCGGCTGCATCAACATGACCGGTGTCCTCAAGATCCGGACCACAAAGGAATTTGGGGAATCCACGGTAACGAAGATCCTGGAATTGGTGGAAGACGCCGGTTCCCGGAAGTCCAAATCGGAAAACTTCATTTCCAAGTTTGCCCGTTATTATACTCCCACGGTCTGTTACAGTGCCCTGGCCCTGGCTGTGGTGCCGCCCCTTGTCTGCATGACCCTGCTGGGGCTGGAACCACTTTGGTCCACCTGGGTCTATCGGGCCTTGACCTTCCTTGTCATCAGCTGCCCCTGCGCATTGGTTCTCAGCGTGCCACTGACCTTCTTTGCCGGGATTGGCGGGGCCGGTCATGAGGGAATCCTCATCAAAGGGGCCAACTTCATGGAAACCCTGTCCAAAGCAGCCTACGTCATCATGGATAAAACGGGAACCCTGACAAAGGGCGTTTTTGAAGTGGCTGGCGTCCATCACAACCAGCTCGAAAAGGAGAAAATCCTTGAATACGCGGCACTTACTGAAAGCGCGTCTTCCCATCCGATCAGCAAGAGCCTGCAAAGAGCGTACGGTCAACCGCTGGACAGGGCACGGGTCAGTGAGATCAAAGAAATCAGCGGGAAAGGGGTTTCTGCCAGCGTGGATGGCCACGCCGTCCTCGCGGGCAATGCAAAGCTCATGGAAGAATTCCACATTCCCTATATTCCCTGCCATCATGTGGGGACCCTGGTCCATATGGCCATTGACGGTCAGTATGCCGGGCATATCCTCATTGCCGACGTAATTAAGCCCCATTCTTCCATGGCGGTCAGCGAGCTTAAGAAAAACGGGATCGAAGTCATCATGTTGACCGGCGATGCCCGCAATACCGCTGAAAAAGTAGCGAAGGACCTGGGCATAACAAACGTCTTCAGTGAACTTTTGCCGGAAGATAAAGTCCATAAAGTCGAATCGGTCATCGCTATGAAAAAGGGTGACGAAAAGGTTCTCTTCGTAGGCGATGGCATCAATGATGCCCCTGTTCTTTCCGTGGCTGACGTTGGAATTGCCATGGGTGCCATGGGTTCCGATGCCGCCATAGAAGCTGCTGACGTGGTCCTTATGGACGATGATCCGCTGAAAATCGGTAAGGCCATCCGTATTTCTAAAAAGTGTGTTTCCATCGTCTACCAGAATATCTGGATGGCCATCGGCATCAAGGTAGCCTGCCTGATCCTGGGCGCCGTAGGACTTGCCAATATGTGGATGGCCATCTTCGCAGATACGGGGGTACTGATTATGGCGGTGTTGAATGCGATGAGGGCGTTGTTTGTGAGTAAACTCTGAGGTATAAATGGGTCGGCGCAAGAATCGCGCCGATTCGACGGAGGATGGCCGCCCACGAAGTGGGCGGCGGCGTATCGTACAATGTTACGTTACGCAATTTACTTTGGCCTGACGCCTCCGCTCCTTCACTCCTCGACTCGTCTCGTCAACTCCGGAGCGGAGCTC
>CADBQR010000051.1 GCA_902796945.1 uncultured Acidaminococcus sp. | reverse complement strand
TGATTTCCACAGCCACCGGTTTGATGTCCAGGCTGCCTACCTGCTGGAAGTAGGTGAACTGGGTGACTTCCATGCCATCGAGCCAGACTTCCCAGCCCATTCCCCAGGCACCGAGGGTCGGGGATTCCCAGTTGTCCTCTACAAAGCGGATATCATGTTCTTCCGGGTGGATTCCCAGTTCCCGCAGGCTTTCCAGGTACAGTTCCTGGATATTGTCGGGAGAAGGTTTCATAATGACCTGGAACTGGTGGTGCTGGTACAGCCGGTTCGGGTTGTCGCCATAACGTCCGTCAGCCGGGCGGCGGGAAGGCTCCACATAGCAGACATTCCAGGGTTCCGGTCCCAGGACACGCAGGAAAGTAGCCGGGTTCATCGTACCAGCGCCCTTTTCCACGTCATAGGGATGGAAGTTAATGCATTGCTGCCGACCCCAGTACGCATTCAGCGTTGAAATAATGGTCTGGAAATTCATCATCTTTTTTCTCCTCCTAAACAAAAACTCCCGTCTCTGTAATATAGACGAGAATCATCTACATTACAGGGACGGGAGTACACTTCCGCGGTTCCACCCTGTTTGCCGCTGCCGCGGCCTCTCTTGTGGTGCTTACGCTCCGGGATGCCAACCCCCTCATTACGTATTGACGCCAATATAGCAAATTCGTATCCGTTTGTCAAGCGCCCGCCCCATAGGAATGAGGACGCCGGGGCAATCCGGGAGCATCCGCTCCCCACCGGCTCAGGACCGCTTCCCCTGGTCCCCGGGAGCCTGCAAAGGACGGGATGCTTCCGGAAGCCATTCCTTTTCGGCCAGCTTGGCATACTTCATGGCCGTATAGATCCCATGCTGCAGCGTGGCCACAAAGCCCATGCTGCCTTCCGTAAAACCACCCTGAAGGATATAGACCTTGAACATGCCGGCCAGCGCGTGCAGGGCCGCCTTACCGATACCGGCCCGCCGTCCCCGCGACCAGGCATCGTCCGCCCAGATGGACGTATACTGTCCGGCCTTGCGCCACCATTGTTCGAAGGTGTCATAGGTGTAATGGTCCATGGCCTCCGGCAGGGCCGTGAGCGGCAGGGAACATTCCGGTCGTTCATGGACCTTCCCGACCCATGTCACCTGATGGTTGGGGAAAAGACGGGTGACCCGGTCAGGGCCAAAGGCCCCCCTGGCAAAATGGTGATGGAAGGCAATATTGGTCCGTTTGAATGAATACTGATGATCCGGTATGCCCGCCTTGATGGCGCGCACCTTTGTAACGGCGGCAGGAGTAAGACGTTCGTCCGCATCCATATAAAGGACCCATTCCCCCCTGGCCTCCGTCAGGGCAAAGTTCCGCTGTGCCGAAAAATCGCCATCCCATTCCCGGTAGATGACATCGGCACCCCGTTCCCGGGCAATGGCGACGGTCCGATCCGTGCTGCCCGAGTCGACAATCAGGATCTGGTCAGCCCAGGCCCTGCAGTTTTCCAGGACACCGGGCATCTGTCTTTCTTCATTTTTTGTGAGGATAATGGCCGTAACTGTTCCCATAGGCTCACTCCTTTTCCGCAATCTTCAATATTTCCGGATGCCGCACCAGATACCCCGTCAGGTCCATGTATCCGGCCCGTTCCTGCAAATACGGCTGCGGTCCTTCGGCCAGGTCTTCCGGGCCATGCCCCTCGCCCAGGGGCTGGTAGAAATCGTCGTCATAGGTGCCGTAGGCATCCCTTCTCAGCCAGTGATAAGGCGAAACCACATGGTCGATGGGATCCAGCAGCGAGGTGTTCAGCGAATAGTAGGAAAATCCCGCTGGCGCGATCAGTTCAAAGATCGTCGGCAGGATATTCATATGGCCGCCGATGGTATTACCGGCAAAAAAGTCCCGGTTCATTTCCCGATGATTGAAGAGCAGGACCGGGCTGTGGCGTTCCCGGAGGTTGCAGTCGCGGTTCATCAACGACGTGTGGGCAAGGACACCGCTCATATCATAGGAATGGTCGCCCGTTAAAATAAAGAGGCTGTCCGGATAGGCATCCCGCACGGTCCGGATGAACTTTCCCATGGCCTGGTCGGAGAACCAGAAGGTTCCCAGGTTCTTCTGGATGGACCGGTTCCTTTTAACGTCCTCCGGGGCGTCGGGCATCACCTTTTCCGTATCAAAGCCATATTTTTCCAAAGGAATCTTGAAAGGACCATGATAGCTGGTGGTATACAGGAAATGGAACTGATAGGGCCCGCGCCTTTCATCCCCTTCAAGGATCATTTGGGCGGCCTTCTCCAGGAATACATTGTCGTAAACGCCCACCCAGGTCTTGGGTGCGTCCGGGCCACAGAAATCCGTCGCCGTTTCCACCTCATCAAATCCGCAGGCCGGCGCAAACTGGTTGAAGTTCCCGTACGTGACATTGCCCCCGTACCAGTACGTTGAGGTATAGCCCAGTTTTTTAAGCTGCCGGGGCAGGGCAGTAGGCAGCGGGTTCTGCCAGAAGCCTTCCTTTTCATTCAGTTCCAGGCCGGCATCGAAGATTCCGCTCATGAGACTAACAATGGAAGGACGGGAAATGATTCCCGCCGACAGGGCGCTGGTGACCGAAGCCGTATGGGGGTCGTCCATGAGCTGCCGCCCTCCCGATACCAGGTTCAGGCAGGCAAACTGGGGATCAAAGAATTGCTGCAGATACGTTTCCCCCACAAACAGGAAGATGTGGGTCGGTTTTGTAATCCGCGCCCCCCTGGCCGTCCGCCGGAAGGCAAAGGCCGGATTCGGGTACGAGGAGACGGGCCGGGTTCCCGGGACCAGGGCCTGAATGGCCTGCAGGTCCTCTTCGTCGGTATGCTTATAGGCCTCATTCAGGTCATGCTTCCAGACCTGCTCCAGTGCAACCAGGTCATCGACGGTCGCCTTGGCAAAGAAAATATCCTTCTTGACCAGGCTGGGAATGGTATCCCATTCCGGTTTGTCATCATGCATAAAGGTGCCGCCGTAGCGGAACCAGTAAAATACCGCGATGCAGCCCAGGAAAACCAGCGTGTTGAAGCCGTATTGCAGGATGGAAGAAGAAAACCGCGGGTACGGAGCGCTGGGAAGGGCAAGGAGGGCGGATATCGCCAGCCGGCAGGCCATCAGGTAAGGAAGGATGCCCAGAAGGATGAGCGCCCCATGATCCTGATGGAAGAAAATATCGGCCAGATTGTGCTTTTCCGCCTTGCCGCCCAGTTTCATGGTCTGATTGTAGATATCGTGGAAGTGGTGATAGAAAATCATCTTCCCCGCAAAGGCCAGATAGAGAACCAAACTGTACAGGAGTCCGCCTGCCAGTCTCAGGGAATCCCCCATCGCACGCCAGGCAGGAAAAAAGGCACCGGGCAGCGACAGGACGGCCAGGGGGATCAGGAAGACATAGGCATTGAAGTCCATGCCCCACCAGAATCCATATCGGAAACAGTGCCAGACAACGGGGCCTTTTCCCTCCAGGGATTTATAGGGACAATAGGTCCTGATGAAGATGGCACGGAAAACTGCGCACAGCACGGGAAAAAACAGGAAAAGTTTGGCATCCTGCTGCAGGGATGCATAGAATTCACTGAACATATAGGGTCTCCTTCGTGGTACGGTCCCGGCTTGCCCAAAAAGAGGAATAGCCGATCTGCTGCCGGGGAACCGCGCCTTGCAGTACCGCGCCTCCCGTAAAGGGGGGCTCCTCTTTTTTAAGCCGTCTTATCTATCTATTTTATTCGTTTCTGTGCCCGGCGTAAAGAATGATTATTTTCCATCCCTCCCGCAATGGGACAGCGGAAGGGAAACAGGGGAGCTTCCTTTTCCATCCTTCAATGACCCTGCGGTATATTCTCCTTTTTTAGCGAACAACCCGTCATTTTGTTTTCGGATAAACAAAACCCTTTTTAAAAGGACTGAGGATTGTAACATCTCCGTCTTCTTCCAATAGACATTAAATCCACCAGTAGAAGACTTTTCTTTTATTCAGTTTCGTTGAATTACCACTTTTAACCGGCAATTCCGGTCATTTTTCACGCTTCTCATAGGGTCTATTAAAAAATTTCTGAATTTTTAGTTCAGCACTATCAGCACACCAATAGCGGTAATATCGGCAGCTTTGAATCATTCCATTCATTTTTTGGACGTTCATCAGGGAATGTTACACTGATTTTTCAAAAAAGTCCTCATCAAAAGGACATGGCTGAAATTGTCTTTATTTTATGTCTTCCTCACATGTACTTTTCTTGTTATAATGCGTGTAACAAATGAAACATGTTACCACGAAGGAGGGTACAGAAAAAATGAGCAGCAATGCAAACAGCAAGAACAAGGCGCTGACCTGGCAAGCACTCTGCCTGATGGCCTACACCGTTGTATGGGGCTTTGGCAACACGGTAAACGGCTTTGCCAACCAGGGTTTGAAGGTTGTCGTCTCCTGGATGATTCTTTTCCTCTTCTATTTTATTCCTTACACCCTGATGGTGGGCGAAATGGGAGCCACCTTTGAAAACGGGGCGGGCGGAGTCAGCTCCTGGATCAAGGAAGCCTGCAGTTCCAAACTGGCCTTCTTTGCCGGTTGGACGTTCTGGGTTGTCAACATTCCCTATCTGGCACAGAAACCGCAGAACATCCTGATTGCCCTGGGCTGGGCCATATTCCAGAATGACCAGCTCACGCACATGATTTCACCGTTGATGCTGCAATTGATCAGCCTTGGCATCTTCATGTTCTTCATGTGGTACGCCGCTCAGGGTGTCAGCGCCCTGAAACGGATCGGTTCCCTGGCAGGGTCCTTCATGTTCGTCATGTCCATCCT
>CADBQR010000050.1 GCA_902796945.1 uncultured Acidaminococcus sp. | reverse complement strand
TGATGGAACCTTTGCCGCCAAATACCGGAAACTCCATCCTTTTGATGTTGTCCTTGATTCCGGGGTTTCAAGCATGGAATCCAATTATGTATGCCCCGGGGACCGGGTTGTTACGGTTCCAACCAATGAAGTCGGGCATCTGGGGCTTGCTGTGTGCTATGATACCCGTTTTCCTGAAATCTTTCGGATCATGGCCCTGAAAGGAGCCCAGCTCTTTACTATCCCGGCGAATTTTACGGAAGATACGGGCCGTGCCCATTGGGAAGTCCTGCTCCGGGCCAGGGCCATCGAGAATGAATGCTATGTCATTGCTGCCAACCAGGTAGGCATGAAGCCTCGTTTTACCGCGTATGGTCATTCCATGATCATCGATCCCCGCGGCAAGATCCTTGCCGATGCGGGCGAACGGCGGGGTGTCATCTATGCGGCAATCGACCTGAATCTGGTGGGGCAGGTGCGCCGGGAAACGTTTACCTTGTCAAACCGGCGAAGGGATATTTATGAACTGAAATTGAAATAAGGAAAGAATAAACAAGGAAAGACCACCGGCAGCCTGTTGGCTCCGGCGGTCTTTCCTTGTTTCAATTTGCTGGCTCCACTGGCTTATCCATCGGATCTCTCGTTGATGCCCACTGTGCCGGCATTATACCATTTGTTGACACAGACCGAACAGGAGATATCCCCGATGACATTCAGGGAAGTACGTCCCATATCAAAAATACGGTCTGCGCCGAAGATGATGCCAATGTAGATGGGGTCAATCCCGACCGCTTCCAATACCATGGCCAGCATGATCGTTCCAGCTCCGGACGTACCGGCGGTTCCGATGGAGGCCAGGGTTGCAGTCAATACGACTGTTACGAGTTGGGTGCCCGTCAGATGCATGCCCATGCATCTGGCCAGGAAGACCGTTGCCACACATTGATAGATGGCTGTGCCGTCCATATTGACCGTTGCTCCGAGGGGAAGGACGAAGGAACTGACTTCGCGTTTGACTCCCAGTTTATCCGCACATTCCATGGAAATAGGGAGCGTTGCCAGTGAAGAAGTGGAGGTAAAGGCAAAGAGAAAGGCCGGCATAATGCCCCGGAAGAAATCCGCAGGATGCATATCGGCAAAGATTTTTGCCGACAGGGAATATACGACAAATGCGTGGATGATATAGCCGATGTAGGCAACCCCGATGACAAGGGCCAGGCTGGTAACGATGCTGGGCCCCTGACTGGCAACGACCCAGGCCATCAGACAGAATACACCGACGGGGGATACATTGATGATCATCATCATGACCTTCATCATGACTTCTTCCATCGAACGGACCAGGACGGCCGTTGGCTTTCCTTTTTCCCCGGCAAGCAGGATACCCCCTCCAAAGATGATGGCAATGAAGATGACCTGAAGCATGGAGGCACTGGTAAAGGACTTCCACATGTTATCCGGGAAAATGTTGACAATCGTCTGCATGACCGTGGGAGCCGCCTTTGCTTTAAACGCCTGGTTCTGGGCCATGGACAGGACTGGAAACTGGCTTTCGAAAGCGGTTCCGAGGGCCAGACCAATCACGCAGGCAATAGCGGTTGTGACCAGAAAATAAATCAGGGTGCGGATGCCGATGGTGCCGACCTTCTTCACATCACCCAGCTGTACAACGCCATCGATGATGGATAGCAGTACCATTGGTACCACAACAAATTTCAGCAGATTAATAAAAATCGTGCCGAAGGGTTTCAGCCACGCCGTGGTAAAGGCAGCGGCGGCTTTGGCTCCCATGGATCCCCACATGGCAATTCCGGCAAGGATACCAGCAACCATGGCCGCGGCGATCCAGAGACTCAATGACATTGTTTTCTTTCTTGATGATTCCATGATGATTCGCCTCTTTCTGCAATTCCTGCGCTTCGGCAGATTTTCCTTTCAATGGAAGCTTGGGGAAATGAATTCAATGCAGTTTCATTGTAGCATAGGAAATATGAATTAACAAATTATTCTGTATATATTTATAATATTTTATAAATATTATATAAATCGATACAATATAGGACTAAAAATGATCAATGCAGGGGAATTCATGCCACCCATTTCAATGGATGCAATGGTGCCCCTGGTCAGGCGCCCCTTTGTCAGCAGGGCGCTCGGGGGGATCCCAACCTTGCTTTGTCCTGCATAAGGGGAAAATCATCGTCCCCTGGGAAACGGCTGCATGAAGTTGCAGCTTGTGCGGGGAGGCAAATTTTCGTCTTTTTTAAAGTATGCTATAATAAAGGAAATTTATAAGGGAAGTTTGTCAACGTGGGGACAACTTATCATAAAGGAGCTTGCAAAATGGAAGAAAATCGTCCGGAAAATAAGAAAATCCTCATTACCGGAGCGGCCGGTTTTATCGGTTATCACCTGGCCAAACGCCTTTTGGCCCTTGGCGGTGTCGTTCACGGTCTGGATAACCTGAATGCCTATTACGATGTGTCGCTGAAAAAGGACCGGCTGAAACAGCTGCAGCTGTATAAGGGGTTTACCTTCACGGAAGGGGATCTCAGCGATGCCGCAACCGTCAATCATATTTTTGAAACCTTTCAGCCTGACATTGTCGTGAACCTGGCCGCCCAGGCAGGCGTCCGTTATAGCATTGACCATCCGAGGGAATACATTGACTCCAATCTGATCGGCTTTTTCAATATCCTGGAGGCCTGCCGTCATTTCAAACCGGAACATCTGGTATATGCTTCCAGCTCGTCGGTGTATGGAAACCAGGAAAAGACACCTTTTTCCACAACGGATCCCGTTGATCATCCCATCAGCCTTTATGCGGCGACGAAAAAGTCGGATGAGCTGATGGCCTATACCTACAGCCATTTGTATGGCATCCCGGCTACCGGGTTGCGGTTCTTTACGGTGTACGGACCTTTTGGACGCCCCGATATGGCCTATTTCAAGTTTGCCCTCAAAATCATGCGTGATGAACCGATCATGATTTATAACCATGGGGATATGTATCGTGACTTTACCTATGTGGATGATATCGTGACGGGCATCGTGAACCTGCTCTGCCATCCTCCGGTGAACGGGGACATGGGCGATCCCTACAAATTGTATAATATCGGTAACAACAAACCCGAGAAACTGATGGTTTTCATTGAAACGCTGGAAGACGTACTGGGGAAGAAAGCCGAGAAAAAATTCCTTCCCATGCAGCCCGGCGATGTCTACCAAACCTATGCCGATGTCAGTGAACTGGAAAAGGATTTTGGTTTTCGGCCGGAAACGCCGATCCGTAAGGGCCTGGAAAAGTTTGCCCAATGGTTCAGGTCATATTACGGGTATTGAGCCGCCTTTCCGGAAGAACGGACTGCTTATTCAACCCTATAAAAAGAACTGCAGGAACCTATGGTTGTCAGCCAATGGTTCCTGCAGTTTTTCAGTTTTACCGGACCGGCAGGAGAATGCATCAGAAAGCGGAAGACAGGTCCTTCCCGGTGGAGATTGTGGTTTTTCCATGGGGTGGCCTTCCGGCAGCTTTCCTCATACAGGAAAACCATTGTACCCCTGTTGTGGCCTGGTCCTTCACTCCTGTTTATTTATGCCTTCTTCAGAGAGGAAGCGTTTTCCGTGCAGGGTCCTGGCATTTTCAAGGGTGAGCCCATATTGGTTATCGGTCAGGTCATAGGCAGGATCTTTTTCCGGGTAGGAGCAGTGGAGCAGGCCAGCCACGGTATCAAAAAGCAGGTCGTTTGTAAAGACGGAGTTTTCATGTCGCAGTAAAGCGGCTGCCGTATCCGGATAGGTCTTTTCGTATTCCGGGGAAAGATAGACCCAGAATGGAATACGGACCATATCGAAATAGAAAGGGCTGGAAGTATGGGTATATTGCATGTTTTCCCCATGGTCCGAACAGTATATAAAGCATTGCAGGCGCATATGGTCCCGGCTATAGACAAAGAGCTGATGAAGCACTTCATCCGTGTAATGGAGTGATCGCTGGTACCATTCCCTTTTTTCCGTCTTGGGCAGGGGAGACCACTGCCTTTTGAGCCGATAACTTTCAGGAACGCGTTTGTCGTAGCGGAAATGGCTTCCCATCAGGTGCAGCACGATGAAGTTGTTCTGGCTTCCAGGGACTTCCTTCAGGAGGGAAAGCAGTTTTTCATCATATCCATGGATCCATTTGGCATAATCGGCCTGACTGGCCAAAAGCGTTATGGCGGAATCGGAAACGGTATTCCTGTCCTGGTTGGAGAACCAATAGGTATGGAAACCCGCCTTTTTTGCCAGGGTCATCATATCAAGGGCCTTCTCCATGGGAAGCTCGTTATATTGGTTGACATTGGTCAGGGCCAGGGTTACGGCCATGATCGTATTGGGAAAATTGGAATATGCATTCGGGAAAAAGTAAAAATGCGGATGCTCCCTTACCTGTTTTTCCCACGGTGTTGTGTTGGTGGCAGTAGGGGAGAAGGCGGACATCTGGTCCCGGGAAGCACTTTCCCCCAGTACCAGGATGACGGTGCCCGGCGCGGCTGCGGAAAGTTCCGCTTTTGAGGGGGTCAGTGTCAGCTGCTCCCCGTTTTGTTTCAAGTTCCGCCGCAAGGTGATGAACATGTTCATGGGACCGCTTTTTTGATAGAGATGAAGGATCCGGTCGGCCGGGAAAACGGTTATTCCGTAGTTGCAGAAAAAATAACCTGTCACCAGGAGCAGCAGTGCCTGTTTTCTGCAGGAGGGAAAAGAGGGCAGCGGTACAGAGGCGGCACGCCGCAACAGGAAACAGGTTCCCAGGGGAAGCATAATGCCGATGAGAGCAACGCTTGCCAGCACGGTATTGGAAAACGAGGAAAGGTAGTTCCACGCTTCCGATGGGGTTGTAGCCAGGATTGAAAGAAGAATGATTTCATCAAGAGGCTGATGGTAGATCAAAAAATAAAATAAACAGCAAAGCGCGGACAGAAGTAAAAAACTGATGACGCCTGTCAAGCCCAGGCAAAGCATCGTACGAAGCGGCTTATTCAGTGGTTCTGCCAGCAGGGATAGAATCTCCACCAAAGCGTAAAGAAAAGTGGGAAAGAGAAAATAGTTGCCGCAGTCGCTTTGAAAGAATCCGGGTAAATGGGCAAATACCCATAGATAGCAGCACAGCCAGGCCGTTGAAATCCCGAGGGCAATTTTCTGCCGGAATCGCTGCTGCGGGGAAAACAGGCAGTCCGGACTCCATATGACCTGCAACGCCAGCAAGGTCATGCCGGTCAGGACGATGGAGCGAATGATCCGCAGAAAGGCTACATGGTGGAATGGTATAAGTGATGACTGGAAAGAAAGGAACAGCAGGGCAAGCCCTGAAAAATAGAAAAGGGTAAGCTTCGTACTGTTGGCGGCTGCCTGCTTTATTTGACCTCGTTGCATGAAATCGTGATATCTCCTCTGTTTGCTGATTCCCCTACATAAAATCTATCTATGATTTTTATATTATAGCATCAAAAATAATACATGTCACAGAAATGCCATATTTTTACGGACAATGTAGAAAGATTGGAGGCCCCCTTTTGCCTTGGTAATGGCGGCAGGCCGGCGCAGCATCGCATTTCAGCGTCCAGGGGATTGCCTGTTTTTGCTTTTTCTTTAAAGAAACAGGCCGGGGAACGGCCGCCATATCCTACGAATGGCTCGTTTCGGGATTTTCTGCTTTGCCTGCCCCTCTGCACCACAACGGGAAGGAAACGGACCTGCCCGGCAGGTTGGGCGGGTGCGTCAATTTGCTTAATTAAACCTTTTGTGATATGCTATATAGGCGATTTTTTAAGTAATTCATGAAGGTATGTCAATCCTGAAACAAAAATTAAAACGTGACTGCCTGTGAGGAGGATTTTTTTAATGAGCGTCTCTGTTGAAAGAAAAGGTAATGAAGCAACCCTGAAAATTACGCTGCCTGTTGAAGAAGTGGAAAAGGGCTTTGTAAGAGCCGTTGCCCGCGTCAATAAGCAGGTTACGATTCCTGGTTTCAGAAAGGGCAAAGCTCCCCGCCGCATCCTGGAAAACCACGTTGGCAAGGATGCCATCAAGGAAGAAGCTTTTGAAATACTGGCCAGTGAAGCATACAGAAAGGCCGTTGCTGACAATAAACTGGTTCCCGTTGCCGATCCTGAACTGAAGGATTCCAAATTTGAAGAAGGGCAGCCCCTGGAAGCTACCCTGGTGGTCACGCTGCGTCCGGAACCGGAACTGGGTGAATACAAGAACCTGGATGTAAAGAAGGTTGTCAAGGAAGTTACGGAAGCCGATGTTGACGAAGCCGTAAAGGCCCTGCAGAACCGTGCCGCCAAACTGGTGCCGGCTCCGGAAGGCAAGAAACTGGAAAAGGGTGACATGGCTACGATTGACTTTGCCGGTATGATTGACGGTGAACCGTTTGCCGGCGGCGAAGGCAAGGGGTATCCCCTGGAAATCGGCAGTGGCAGCTTTATCCCCGGCTTTGAAGATCAGATGGTCGGCCTGGGCAAGGGCGAATCCACGGATGTCAATGTTACCTTCCCGGAAGATTATGGCGCCAAGGAACTGGCTGGCAAGGCCGCTGTGTTCAAGGTCCATGTCCAGGACATCAAGGTCCGTGAGGTTCCTGAAGTTACGGACCAGCTGATTGCTGATAACTCGGATAGCAAGACGGTTGCGGAATTCCGTGAAAAGACCCTGGAAAGACTGAAAAAGAACGCTGAAGAAAGCGCTGAAACCGAATACAGGAATAATGTCCTGAAAGCGGCTGTGGATAACGCCAAGTTTGAAGTGCCGGAAGTCATGGTTACCCAGAGAGCCAACCAGATGGTTGATGAACTGGCCATGAACCTGGAAGCCCACAAGATGAGCCTGCCGATGTACCTGCAGTATCTCGGTACGGATGTAAAGAGCTATCGTGATCAGCAGAAACCGCTTGCCCTGGAACGGCTGAAGAGCGACCTGGTCATGGATGCCATTGCTGAAAAGGAAGGCATCAAGGTAACGGAAGAAGAAGCCGATGCCGAAATGCAGAAGATTGCTGATGCTCAGGGTGCAACGCTGAAACAGGTCCGGAAGATCATCAAGGATAACCATTCCATGCCGCTGCTGCTGGCTAACATCCTGCGCCGCAAGGCTGCCGATCTTGTCCTGGGTTCAGCCAAGAATGCACCGGCCAAGGAAGAAGCACAGGCTGAAGAAGCCAAGAATTAATCAATCGGGAGGTGGACAGCGTGAGCTATGTCCCTATTGTCGTAGAACAGACCAGTAAGGGCGAACGCAGTTATGATATCTATTCCCGCCTGTTAAAAGATCGCATCATCTTTATTACAGGGGAAATCGAGGATCATATGGCGGATCTGGTCATTGCCCAGCTGCTGTTCCTCGAATCGGAAGATCCGGATAAGGATGTCCATCTCTATATCAACAGCCCCGGAGGCAGCGTAAGTGCCGGCCTGGCTATTTATGACACCATGCAGTATATCCGTCCCGATGTATCCACAATCTGCGTTGGGATGGCTGCTTCCATGGCCTCAGTCCTGCTGGCCGCCGGCGCACCGGGTAAACGCTTTGCACTGCCCCATTCCCGTGTCATGATCCATCAGCCGTTAGGCGGGGCACAGGGACAGGCAACGGATATTGAGATCCATGCCCGGGAGATCCTGCGGATCCGGGAAGAGATGAACCAGATTTTAGCAAAACACACGGGCAAGGACCCGGAAACAATCAAAGCGGATACGGAGAGGGATCATTTCCTGACGGCTGAGGAAGCCAGGGCCTATGGCCTTATCGATGAAGTGGTCCATTCGGCCGGTACCCGCTGACTGAGGGGTAAGACTGTCATGCCCCGGCAGTAAGGAGGGGTGTCAGATGGCATTCGACGATACACAAGGACCGTATGATCAGGATTATACCTGTTCGTTCTGCGGTAAAAAGCAGAGTCAGGTCAGAAAGCTGATTGCCGGTCATAATGTATTTATTTGTGATGAGTGTGTTGCCCTGTGCAACGAAATGTTGGACAAGGAACTGAAAAAACCGGCAGGAGAACTCATTACCGATCTTCCCAAACCGAAAGAAATCAAAAAAATCCTTGATGAATACGTCATTGGTCAGGACGATGCCAAGATTGCCCTGGCGGTTGCCGTGTATAATCATTACAAACGCATTAACTATGAGCAGAGCCATCACCAGGATGTGGAATTGCAAAAATCCAATATCCTGATGCTTGGACCGACGGGGAGCGGAAAAACCCTTCTGGCCCAGACGTTGGCAAAGATCCTTCGGGTTCCTTTTGCCATTGCCGATGCAACTTCCCTGACGGAAGCCGGATATGTCGGTGAAGATGTGGAAAACATCCTGCTCCGCCTGATCCAGAATGCGGATTACGATATTCCCCTGGCAGAACGGGGGATCATCTATATCGATGAAATCGATAAGATTTCCCGCAAATCGGAGAATCCGTCCATTACCCGTGATGTCTCCGGCGAAGGGGTCCAACAGGCCCTCCTGAAGATCCTGGAAGGAACCGTTGCCAATGTACCTCCTCAGGGTGGTCGGAAGCATCCTCATCAGGAACTGATCCAGATCGATACGACGAATATCCTGTTTATCTGCGGCGGCGCTTTTGCCGGACTGGAAAATGTGATCAACGCCCGTATCGGGAAGAAGAGTATGGGTTTTGGCGCAGAAATTGAAACCAAGGCCGAAAAGGAACTGGCCAACCCGTTCAAGGAAGTACTCCCCGAAGACTTCGTAAAATATGGCCTGATTCCTGAATTTGTCGGGCGTCTGCCGGTGGTTGTCACACTGGATCAGTTGGACGAGAAGGCCCTGATCCGAATCCTGACGGAACCGAAAAACGCCTTGACCAAACAGTATGAACATTTCCTCGCCATGGATAACGTGGAACTTGATTTCGAGGAAGATGCCCTGAAAGCCATTGCCCACGAGGCTTTGGCCCGCAAGGCAGGTGCCAGAGGGCTGCGTGCCATCATCGAAGGCATCATGAAAAATGTGATGTACGAAGTACCGTCCCGGGAAGATGTGCAGAAATGCATCGTGACGGCTGATGTTGTGACCGCTCATAAGGAACCTAAATTGATTTTGACAAAGAACGACAACAATAAAAAAGCACGCAAAAATGCCTAGAAAAAAGGAAAAGGGGATTCCCTTTTCCCTTTTTCGCTATAAAGGATGGTGATACTTATGGCTGAAAATGAAACTGTGC
>CADBQR010000049.1 GCA_902796945.1 uncultured Acidaminococcus sp. | reverse complement strand
GACGCTGCTCGTATCGGTCATGTTCCAGACAGAGCCGGCGGGGAGGTCCAGGTTGAAAGTACCCATGCGGACCGTACCGTAATCCTGCGGAATGTCGTAGGCTACATCGGCCTTGCCCGTGAAACTGCTGCCGTTCGTCAGCTTCATCTCCACCGTGCCGCCGACATAGGTGGACGGATCATCAACGACTTGTCCGGTCGTGGGATCCTTAACCTCGTTCTGTCCATAGGCCACCACATTACCCACAATGGTTTCCTTCCCCTGCGCAGCGGCTGACGGAGCGATATTGATTTTCCCTTCGTTGTATGCCTGGATAGTGCCTGTAATCTTGCTATCCTTTTCGTACGAAATCTCAATCGAGGCGGCATCGCCGGTGGGATTTCCCTGTTCGTCCGTATCCTTTCCCTCTGCTTGCAGCACGGTGCCGCCCTTGATATCGGACTGATGATGGATTGCCACAGCCCCGCCGGAAGAAGCAGCCACACCGAGGGTCGTGCCAGCAACCGTATTGGTTCCTTCCGGAGCATCTAACGTTACTTTTCCACGCTGATATACGTAAAGGGCATAATCAGCCGTCACGGTATTATTGCCGTGCTGAGCGGTCAGTTGGACTTCGGCATTCTTTCCGCCAGACTCGATTCCAATGGTATTATTGGGTAGTGTCGTAGTGATGGTATTATCCTTGTACGCCGTCAATTCAATGCGGCTGTTTTTGAGGGCATCCATACCTTCATTTTGATGTGATACTATATTGGAGCCCTTGACGGCTGTAACCTTTACCAAGTTTTGCTTTTTCATATTAGATACATCATGAGTAATCACATTTGCATCAATAGCAGATAAAAGATGGTTTGGCCCTTCCCCTATGAACTGATTGTCCCCGTTTTTAGCTTCAATCCGGATTTCAGCACCATCATTTGCAGATACTCAGTTGGATCCATATTCTACGTTCGGAGTCTCCGTCGCATGAATTACATTTCCCTCTTCAGAAGTGATTGTCAGCACTGTATTCCCTGTCAAAACTTCATCCCTGGCATACACGGCCGAATAGCCGCCGTTTATTGTCACTGTCCCTCCCGCTTTCAGCGTGGTGGTAGAATTACTGTACGCCGAAATGCCGAAATGATGGTACCCGTCCCCCATGACGGTAATATTCTTTTTAGCATCCAGCAATAACGATGATTTCTTATCATCTCCGTCATAATCGTCAACATATCCGCCCCAATAACAGTAGTTTTCGCCCGTTGCATCGCCTACGGTAATGTCCCCCTCGGTGGCATGAAACTCCACGTTGGCGTTATCCTTCACAAATATGGGGATACGGGTATATGGATCCGTATCATTTCGATCGCCGTAAACGGTGATGCTGGGGTAGGTAAATTTGAAATTTTGTTCCATTGCAAATCTGTAACCTTCAACGGTTCTCGGTTCGCTACCCGATTCAATCCAATCATCCGCGTAAACAGGCTGGGCGACCCCAATTATCAATAGAGCCGCCAAGGAAAGCAGCACACTGTTTTTCATCGAACTCCTCATGATTTTCCGCCCCCTCCAAAGCACATCTCCAGCGTCTTGTTATTGCAATTTTTTCTGACAATTTATTGTTTCACTAAGGATTCCTTCGCCCCCTGCCAGATGATATTTTTATAATGATTCTTTTGGATTATCAAAGATAACTCCTTTATTTATTATAGCATAATTCAATCAGGAGCTATAGCATCCTGCCAGCAGGTGTCAAGCTTATCCCAAAAAAGAAGAAGCCACCGGGTATGGTAGCGCTTCCCTTCTGACGCGGTTTCTGTCCATGGAAAAATGACCCGCCTGTAAAACAGGCCCCTCGTCCTGTTCAGCAATGCCCTGTGGTCGGACCGAATCCTTTCCTGCCGAAAAGAAGGAATGACCTGCGTGACGGGGCTCAACGACATACTTCACCCCCTGTGTGATAGCACAAAAGAAGAGTCGTGAAGAAAGGAATACTTCCTTTTCCCACGACTCCTGTCCATTATTGATTTTCTTTGAGGATCCGGCTTCTCAGGGATTCCGCTTTCTGCTTCCAATCCAATCCGGCCGTTCCACCGCCCTGGGCGGATTTGGGGCTGCCCCCACCGCGCCCCTCAAACACTTCATTGGCCATCTGACAGAAATCACGGCAATTGAAAGAACCATTGCCGGTTACCGCGAACTGGTACATGACCCGATTGTCATTTTTCAGGATGACCGCGGCCAAGACATGATCCAGTGCGGATACCAGTTTCATGATGCTCTTTCCATCAGCCGGGATCCCCTCTGTTTCAATCCAGACGAAACGTGTCCCATCGGAAAGAAGGGGTGCTTCCTTCAGGATCTGGGGCAGTTCATGTTTAAACAGTGCCTGCGTTTTTTCCCGCAATTGGGAACGCAGGTTCAGGCTGTCCTGACGGAGCTTTTCCACGGCGGGCAGTACTTCCTGTGCCTTGACGGAAAGGAGGTTGCTGGTCTCTTCCAGGATCAGGTTCCTTTTATGCATTTCCTCGAGGGCACGTCTGCCGCACAGAAATTCAATCCGGCAGCCCCCTTTATAATGGGAAAACCGAATGACCTTGACGGATCCAACCATCCCGGTAAACGGAGGGTGGGTCCCACAGCAGGTACAGGTATCACCGTTTTTGATGGCGACCAGACGAACGGTACCCCGCAGTTTTTCATTTTTCTTCCGGAGCTGGTAGTTTCCCAGCTCTGTATGAGGGACATAATGCAATGTAATGGGATTGTTTTCCCAGATTGCCTTATTGGCCAGTAATTCAGCTTTTTTAACGTCTTCTTCCGTGACTTCCTTGTCCAGGTCAATGAAAACGCTTTCTTCGTTCATATGGAATCCGACGTTATTGGCACCGCAGGTCTTCCAAAAAGCAAAGGAAAGCATATGCTCGCCACAGTGCTGCTGCATACGGTCAAGCCGTACATCCCAGTTGAGGGTGACTGTCACAGGCTCGCCTTCCCGGAAAGCCTTTTTCGTCCAGTGCCAGACATCAGGACCGTCTTCCGAAGCATAGAAGACAGGCTCCTTATTGAGCCAGCCCTGATCGGAAAGCTGTCCTCCCCCTTCCGGAAAGATAACGGTCCGGTCCAGAAGGACCTCGAAATGGTCATCCTTTTGACGGCAGGCCATTACGACGGACTGACAGGATTGCTGCATGGAATCGTTTTCATATAATTTATCGGTCATAAAAGTTCACCTCTACCTTTTGTCCCGGCACAAAGGAAACTTTTATATTTCCTCCGGCTTCCCAGGCCCTGACATTGGCGTGATGCTGTCCGCGCAAAACAGAAGCCAGTGAATCGGGACAAGTAATAACCATATTATAATTCCCAAGGCCCTGCCCGGCAATACGGGAAGCAATGATTTGCCGCCATTCATAGGAACGGACAAGTTCCCCGAAAGCGGGGTGAAAAGGGCCGGCAAGGATATGACCCGGCGCGCAGAGGTCCCTGTCCGGCTGTAGTCCCATACGGATGACAGGAATGTGATGGGCTTCCAGTGTGCTATGAAGCAAGGCTGTTTCCTCAATGGCCTGTTCCAGGGTAATCGGCGTATAGAGGCCTTTTTGGTACCAAGTGGCCAGTTTCGTATCCTTAATGACCAGAAGCGGATAAATGCGGCATCCATCGGGCTGTAACGCCAGCACATGGTCCAATGTTTCCAACAGGCTTTGCCTTGTCTGCCCTGGCAAGCCCACCATGAGCTGCAACCCCACACGAAAGCCATATTGCCGCAGCAGGGCCACGGCCCGATCCACATCCGCCGCCGTATGGCCCCGTTCCACGGTGGTCAGGACCTTGTCATCAAGGGACTGGACACCCAGTTCCACCGTGGTGACGCCATAACGTGCCAGCTGATCCAAAATGGGAGGGGTAATCGCGTCGGGACGGGTCGACAGGCGAATCGCCCCAAACAGCCCCTGCTGCCGTCTTTGGTCCGCCCAGGCAAGAAGCGCTTCCTGTTCCGTAAGGGAAAGGGCCGTAAAAGAACCCCCATAAAAAGCCAGTTCATTGGCCGGATCCGGGTGAACCCAGCGTTCCAGTTCCTCCATCTGTCGCTGGGCAGCCCGGAGGGTATTCTCTTTTTGACCGTTGATAATCTGCTGGTTGCAAAAGATGCATCGATGAGGACAGCCGGCAAATGAAATAAAAATCGGTAGAATCATAAAATCGCCTTTCCCGCTAATAAGACCCGATTGGACCGGAGCTCAGGCAAAGGAATCGTCAAAACGATTCTCATGCCAGAGATACTCCATGCGGCACGCGGTTTCCAGGGCCCGGTCCCGGCCGAATCGGTCGGAAACGAAGCCCAGGGCCATATCGATGCCTGCCGAAACACCGGAGGACGTGTAAAATTTTCCGTCGACGCTCCAGCGGGAATGACGCTCCCAGTTCACAAGGGGTCCATTTTCCCTTACCCAGTCAAAGGCCCGCTTATTGGTGGTCGCCTTTTTCCCGTCCAAAACACCGCACTTTGCCAGGACTGCCGACCCGGTACAAACGGACAGACACCAGCAGCACCGTTCCACCTGCCTTGTGATTACAGCGAGGCTGTCAGGTTGGTGCACCAGAGGGCGGGTTCCCATGCCGCCAGGAAGAAAAAAGATTCCCTTTTCAGGAGCTTCCGATACGGGCCTGGTCAGCAAGGGGACTCCCTGGGCACTTTTGATGAGGCCACCCCGTTCGGAATAAAACGATACAGGAAATTCCGGAAAACTCCCCAATACATCAACAGGTCCAAAAAAGTCGAGTGTCTGGAACTGATCAAAGGCATAGGCAATCACAGGAATCATAAGAAATCCCCCTTTCCGATAACATGGGTTCTTTTTCCGCGCCATATCAAAAAACTGCTGTCCGGCTTTTCAGGTTCCGGACAGCAGTTGATCTTATTTCTTTTTACGCAGCGACCGCAGGGCTTCCCTGGCAGCCATTTGTTCTGCCTTCTTCTTGGTCCGGCCGCGGCCTTCCCCATAGACAACGCCCCTTACCAGGACACGTTCATGGAAAACGCGATTGTGCGGGGGACCCTGGGTTTCCAATTCTTCATAGGTAATTTCTACAGGACCTGACTCCTGCATTTTTTCCTGGAAACGGCCCTTATAGTCAAGGTCAATGCCATCCTGGGTCAGTTCCGGGATCCGGTCAATGAGGACGCGGGTCAGCAATTCCGCGACACGCTCATACCCGGCATCCAGGTAATAGGCCCCCATGACGGATTCGAAAGCATCCGCCAGGATGGACGGATTATGATACCCTTCCAGATGCTGTTCGCCCTTACCCAGAAGCAGGTATTCCCCAATCTTCATATCGGCAGCCAGCTCCGCAAGGGTTTCCTCACAGACCAGGAAGGCCCGGAACTTGGAAAGCTGGCCTTCGTCCATGGCCGGATAGTGACAATACAGATGGGTACTGACCACAAGGCTCAGGACGGAATCCCCGAGAAATTCAAGACGCTGGTTGAATTCCGGCCGTTCCCGGTCCTTGACTTCATAAGCATAGGACGAATGGGTCAGCGCCGTATCCATAAGGGTTAACTCCTTCATCGAGATTCCCAGCTGATGGCAGAACCGGTGAAGTTCACTTTCCCTTTTGCGATTCATACCGCGTGCCTTAGCCTTTGTATTTGCGGAAGGCGATACAGGCGTTATGGCCGCCAAATCCAAAGTTATTGGACAGGACAACGTCAACGTCAGCCTTACGGGCTACATTCGGAACATAGTCCAGGTCCATGCCTTCTTCTTCATCCACGTCTTCATAGTTGATGGTCGGAGGCAGGATTCCGTTTTCGATGGTCAGTACGGAAGCAACGGCTTCCATACCACCGGCAGCACCCAGCAGGTGGCCCGTCATGGACTTGTTGGAACTCATGGGAACATCCTTGGCACGGTCGCCGAAGATTTTCTTGCAGGCCAGGGTCTCGTTCAGGTCATTCCGGTGTGTGGAAGTACCGTGAGCGTTGACATAGCTGACTTCGTCCGGTGTAATGCCGCCATCCTTGATGGCATCAAGCATACATTCAGCAGGCATCTCACCGCTGGGATCCGGAGCCGTAATATGATAAGCATCCGAGTTGTAGCCGTAGCCAATCATTTCCGCATAAATATGGGCGCCTCTCTTTTTGGCGTGTTCCAATTCTTCCAGGACAATGATGCCGGCCCCTTCACCCATGACAAAACCGGATCTCTTCTTATCAAAGGGGCAGGAAGCCTTTTCGGGATGTTCGTTATTGCGGCAAAGAGCCTTCATGTTGTCAAAACCGGCAATGGCCATCGGCGTAATGGCCGCTTCGGCGCCGCCGGCCAGCATGACATCTGCGTCGCCATACTGGATCGTACGGAAAGCATCACCGATGCAGTTCGTACCCGTGGCACAGGCCGTAACAATGGCCGTGTTCGGTCCCTTTACACCCAGCGTGATGGCAATCTGGGCAGCCGGCATATTGGCAATTTCCATTGGAATAAAGAACGGGCTGATGCGGCTCGGCCCCTTTTCAAAGAATTTTTCAGCCTGATCGACATAGGTCTGCATGCCGCCAATGCCGCTGCCGACACAGACGCCGATCCGCTTGACATCTTCTTTCGTCAGATCGAGGGCGGCATCTTTCACCGCCATGTTGCCGCAGGCTACGGCAAACTGGGTAACCCGGTCCATCCGTTTACCAGCTTTTTTATCTCCGTAATTGGCAAAATCAAATCCCTTGACTTCACCAGCAATCTTGCAGTTCAAATCACTGGTATCAAAGGTGTCAATCAGGCCGATTCCGGATTTGCCGGCAATCAGGTTGTTCCAGAATTCTTCCTTACCGATACCGATAGGAGTAATGGCACTGATACCTGTTACAACGACTCTACGCTTCAAAAGGATCACCTCTTAGTAAGATTGACTGAGTTCTTCTTTCAGTCTTCTGAAAATTTCATGGACAGGAAGGATTTCCTTGATTTTCCACATATTCGCACCCGTGAAGATCAGTCCCGTCTCCAGGTCGCCCTGCTGTGCTCGGGTCAGGGCCCTGATGATGCAGAAACTGCGGGAACAGTGTTTCAGACAACTGTCACAGGTAAGCGGTTTAGGAGCGTGCCCTTCCAAAATAGCTTTGGAGAACGGACTCAGTACAGCTCTGCCCTTGAAACCAACCGGACTGTCAATCTGCACCACATCGTCCTTCGTCATTTTCAGGTAAAATTCTTTCAGGGCCGGTGCTCCATTGGATTCTTCACTCGCAGCAAAACGGCTGCCCATCTGGACGCCGCTGGCACCCATGTGCAGCAGTTCGGCTACATCCGCGCCTGTAATGGCGCCACCCGCCGCGATAACCGGGATTTTAACTACCGAAAGGATTTCCGGCAGGATATCTTTAATCGAGCGTTGGGTTCCCAGATGACCACCGGCCTCCGTTCCTTCCACGACAATGGCGGAAGCACCCAGACGTTCTGCAATTTTCGCAAGTTTAGCATAAGAAACAATGGGAACAATGGGTACCCCATATTCCCTGCCGACTGAAAACATATCTCTGGAAAAGCCCGCGCCGGCTACAATCAAATCGACCTTTTCCTGTGCTGCCGTCGTAATCAGCCCCTTGAATTCACGGGCTGCCACCATGGCATTGATGCCAATCATACCTTTGCCATTGGACAACTTCCTGGCAAGGCGGATTTCTTTGCGCAGTTCATCAAACGGCAGGCCGGAAGCAGCAATGAGGCCTACACCGCCTTCATTGGCTACCGAAGCTGCTAAGCGTGCCGTGGACAGACGGATCGCCATACCACCCTGTACAATAGGTATATCGGCAACTTTTTCACCAATCTTAAGCTCTGGCAATTTCAACAAAAGTCCCCCATTTCAGGTTAAAAAAAATCAAAATAAATGGATAAAGCTCGGAAAGTCCCATAAAGGGACCTTCCGAAAAGATGGGACATCTTTATTATTTGTCTGCCTTATCCAACAGTTCCACTGCATCTCTTACAGTGCGGATCTTTTCAGCAACATCATCAGGGATTTCAGTGTTGAATTCCTCCTCAAATGCCATGATCAGTTCTACAATGTCCAGAGAATCAGCTCCCAAGTCATCGATGAAAGTAGAGTCCATCTTTACGTCTTCAGGAGCAACGCTCAGCTGATCAACGGTGATTGCCTTTACTTTTTCGAAAGTGCTCTGTTCGCTCATTCCTTTCACCTCCTTCCACCTCTATCCAATAATGATACTACATTACCATGCCACCGTCCACATTTAAAACCTGGCCGGTTATATAAGCAGCTTCTTCAGATGCGAAGAATAACACTGCATTGGCAACATCCTGAGGATTCCCGGGACGTCCCAGGGGAATCGTCTTGAGCATTTCATTTTGGGTTTCTTCACCCAGTACCTTCGTCATGTCCGTGGCAATGAAGCCAGGAGCAATGGCGTTGGCCGTAATGCCGCGGGAAGCAACTTCCTTAGCCAGAGATTTCGTAAAACCGATGACGCCGGCCTTGGCAGCGGAATAATTGCACTGCCCGGCATTCCCGGTTTCCCCTACGACAGAGGCCATATTCACAATCCGGCCGCCCTTCTGCTTCATCATCGTCCGCATCACGGCCTTAGAACAATTATACACGCCTTTCAGGTTAGTTTCCAGTACTGCATCCCAGTCGCTTTCCTTCATGCGCATGAGCAGGCCATCACGGGTAATGCCTGCGTTATTTACCAAAATATCCAGACGGCCTAATTCAGCCACGACTTTTTTGACAATGGCCTGGACACCGTCCGTATCAGCCACACTGCCCTGCACCAGCAGTGCTTTGCGGCCCATAGCCGTAATCGCATCTGCAACTTCCTGGGCGGCAGCCGTGTTACCGGCAAAGTTGATTGCAATATCAGCACCATTCTGTGCCAGAGTCAGGGCGATAGCCCGCCCGATGCCCCGGGAGGCTCCGGTAACCAGTGCTACTTTACCAGCTAAGGTCATTTTATCTAACCTCCTTTAAATAAGCAAGGGTTTTTTCCAAACTAGCAAGGTCTTCTACATTCTGCGGCTTGTAAGAACGGTCGATCTTACGGATGAAGCCCGTCAGGACCTTGCCGGGACCTACTTCGATGAACGTATCCACGCCGTCAGCCATCATATAGCGGACGCTGTCTTCCCACAGTACGGGGCTGGCAGCCTGTTTTACCAGGACGCTGCGGATTTCGTCGCCTTTTTGTTCCGGTTTAGCCGTCACGTTGGCGATGACAGGGATGGACGCATCCTTCACTTCGATCTTGTCCAGCACTTCCTTCAGCCGGTCTGCGGCAGGCTGCATCAGCGTGCTGTGGAAGGGAGCGCTGACGGGCAGCATGATGGCGCGCTTGGCACCGGCAGCCTTCAGGGCATCGGCAGCCTTTTGGACGGCTTCCGTAGCACCGGCGATTACCACCTGGCCCGGGCAGTTGAAGTTGACCGGCTGTACGGCTTTGCCGGTTTCTGCCTGGACCTGGGCACAGATCTCTTTGATCTTATCTGTTGCCAGTGCGATGATGGCAGCCATGGCGCCCTGTCCTACAGGAACGGCTTCCTGCATGAACTGGCCACGTTTCCGGACGGTCCGGACGGCATCGGCAAACTGCATGGAACCGGCAGCCACCAGCGCGGAATATTCACCCAGGCTGTGGCCCGCAGCCACATCCGGGAACACTTCATGTTCGTTTAAGACCTTCATGGCAGCGATGCTGCAGGTCAGGATGGCCGGCTGGGTATTATAGGTGAGCCGCAGCTGGTCTTCCGGTCCCTGGAAGATCAGGTCCGTCATGGAGAAGCCCAGCGCCTCATCTGCTTCCTTGAATACATCCTTTACAACAGCATAGTTGTCATACAGTTCCTTCAT
>CADBQR010000048.1 GCA_902796945.1 uncultured Acidaminococcus sp. | reverse complement strand
GGAAGCGGAAGCCTTCCTTATCCACCACATTGCCGGCACCGACCTTCACGGAATCGCCGTATTTATCACGGATCCATTTCAGGGTACGGGCCTGCCATTCGCTGAACCCTTCGGAGGAGTCGATGCAAAGCACATCAGCGCCTGCTTCCACCAGGGCCGGGACACGCTCTTCATAGTCGCGGGTATTGATACCGGCACCGACCATATGGCGTTTCTGCCCATCCAGCAGTTCCAGGGGATACTGTTTATGGGTCTGATAATCCTTGCGGAAAACCATGTACAGCAAGTTGCCATCCTGGTCAATGATGGGCAGCGCGTTCAGCTTATGGTCCCAGATAATATCATTGGCCTGCTTCAGGGTAATGTCGCCGTTGCCGACAACCATTTCGGAAACCGGGGTCATGAAGTCCTTGACCAGATCGGTCATGTTCATGCGGCTGATACGGTAATCACGGCTTGTCACGATGCCTTCCAGGTGACCATGGCCCGTGCCGTCAGCAGTGACAGCCACGGTGGAATGGCCGGTCTTTTCTTTCAGTGCCAGTACATCTGCCAAAGTATTGTCCGGGCGCAGGTTGGAATCGCTGACAACGAAACCGGCCTTGTAGCTCTTTACGCGGGCTACCATGGCGGCTTCGCTTTCAATCGTCTGGGATCCGTAGATGAAGGACAGGCCGCCTTCACGGGACAGGGCAATGGCCATCTTATCATCGGAAACAGACTGCATGATGGCGGAAACGAGGGGAATGTTCAGGCTCAGAGCCGGCTCTTCGCCCTTTTTAAACTTCACAAGCGGAGTTTTCAGGCTTACGTTCGCAGGAATGCATTCGCTGGAAGAATATCCAGGAATCAACAAATATTCACTAAAGGTATGTGCAGGTTCATCATAAATGAATGCCATTCTCATTCCCCCTTCAAATTATTTTCCCTATTTTAGCACCGTACTGTCACAAATGCAACAATTTTATTTCAATCTTTTCAGGGCTCTCCAGGCAATGTCCCTGCGGTAATGTGCACCTTCAAAATGAATGCGGTCCACCGCGGCATAAGCCCGTTCCTTGGCCCTGGCAATCGAATCGTCAATCGCCGTGACCCCAAGGACACGGCCGCCATTTGTAACAATCCGGCCATCCACTTCCTTGGTCCCGGCATGGAAGACAACGACATCTTTCAGGGCATCCGCTTCAGCCAGTCCCGTAATGGCAATGCCTTTCGGGTAGGAAGCAGGATAGCCGCCGGAGGCCATAACGACGCAGACAGCCGCCTTCGGGCTCCATCTGACCATATCCGGGGAAAGGGTTCCCGTTGCGCAGGCCATCATGATTTCTGCCAAATCACCGTCCAGGAGAGGCAGGACAACCTGGGTTTCCGGATCCCCGAAGCGGCAGTTGAATTCGACGACCTTGATGGAATCCCCTTTGATCATGAGGCCGGCATAGAGACAGCCGGAGTAAGGCCGTCCTTCCCTGGCAAGGGCTTCCACTACAGGGCGGACAATGGTATCCATGGTCTTTTGTTTCAGGGCATCCGTCATGACCGGAGCCGGCGCATAAGCGCCCATACCGCCCGTATTCGGTCCTTGATCCCCATCATTGACCCGTTTGTGGTCCTGTGCAGGAATCATGGGTACAATGGTCCTGCCGTCGGTGAAGCAAAGCAGGGAACACTCTTCCCCGTCCATGAATTCCTCAATGACCACGCGGTTTCCGGCGCTGCCGAACTTATGCTCCGTTCCCATCATTTCTTCCAGCGCTTCCAGGGCTTCCGCTTCGGTCATGGCCACGACAACCCCTTTGCCGGCAGCCAGTCCGTCCGCCTTGATGACAATGGGGGCGCCCTTTTCCCTTACGTAGGCCTTGGCTTCCTCCAGGTCACTGCAGACCTTGAAGAAAGCCGTAGGAACGCCGTATTTTTCCATCAGTTCCTTGGAAAAGATCTTGGATCCTTCAATTTCCGCTGCCTTGGCGGAGGGTCCGAAAATCATCAGGCCATGGGCCTTGAATACATCAACGATTCCCGCAACAAGGGGTGCTTCCGGACCGACCACGGTCAGATCAATGGCATGCTCCTTCGCCCATTGGGCCAGCCCTTCCAGATCATTTGTATCCAAGGGCACGCATTCTGCCAGCTTTTTCATTCCCGGACCGCCGGGAATGGCATAGATTTTTTCAACCTTGGGACTTTGGGCAAGCTTCCAGACGATGGTATGTTCCCGCCCACCGCCTCCGATGACTGCAACCTTCATGGGTGTGCCTCCTTACAGCTGTTTTGCCAGATACTGGCTGATGGCCGTATCATAAGCGGCCGTATGGGCAAAGGCTTCCTGGGCCAGCATCTTTCTGGTCTTCAGGTCCACATCCCCCTGTTCGTCCAGCATCTTCATCAGCATCCCATAACGATCGGGATTGGTAATGATGACCACATCGTGGAAGTTCTTGGCAGAGGCGCGAACCATGGCGGGACCGCCGATATCGATGTTTTCAATGGCTTCCGCTTCCGTCACATTCGGTTTGGCAATGGTCTGCTCAAAGGGGTAAAGATTGCATACGACGAGGTCAATCGGTTTGATCCCGTTTTTCTTCATGTCTTCCATATGTTTCGGATTGCTGCGGACAGCCAGGATGCCACCATGGATTTTCGGGTTCAGGGTCTTTACACGGCCATCCATCATTTCCGGCGTACCCGTTACATCACTGACATACGTTACGGGAATCCCTGCGTCCTTGATGGCTTTCATCGTGCCGCCGGTGGAAATGATTTCAATCCCTTTTTTGTGAAGGAAAGAAGCCAGTTCCACAATTCCCTTCTTATCAGAAACGCTCAACAATGCTCTCGTAATTGCCATAGTTCCACCTCATGCCTTCCTGATCCTGACTTTCCGTCCCTTGACCTCGAGACGGCCTTCCGACCAAAGCTTCACGGCTTCCGGAAGGATCGTATGTTCCTGTACCAAAATGCGGGCCGCCAGTGTATCATGGGTATCCTCATCAAAAACGGGGACCGCCTTCTGTAAGATGATGGGACCGGAATCCATTCCGGCATCGACAAAATGAACCGTGCAGCCAGCAATCTTGACCCCATACTGCAGCGCCTGTCCCTGCGCATCCAATCCCTTGAACGCAGGCAGCAGGGCCGGATGGATGTTGATAATGGACTGGGGCCATTTATTGACAAAATCCGCGCTGAGAATACGCATGAATCCGGCCAGGACCACCAGTTCAACACCGGCCCCGCGCAGGGCGTCATCAATGGCCGTTTCAAAGGAAGCCTTATCGGCACAATCCTGGCGCAGGATTCCCATCGCCGGAATGCCAGCTTCCCGGGCCCGTTTCAGGGCAAAGGCTTCCGGACTGTCGCTGATGACGATGGAAATATCAATCGGAAGCTTTTCGTCCCTGATCTTGTCGATAATGGCCTGCAGGTTGCTGCCACGGCCGCTGACAAGAACTCCGATCTTACGATTAGTCACCGAACACGCCACCTTTCATAACGGTCTTCTTCGTGCCAGGAACCACATGGCCCAGCTCATAGAAGACTTCGCCGTTTTGTTTCAGATGGGCCCGGACGGCATCCGCCTCTCCGGCATCCACAACGAGAACCATTCCTACGCCCATATTGAAGGTGCGGTACATTTCAGCCCAGGGTACATTGCCCCATTCCTGCAGTTTCCTGAAGACAACGGGCATCTCCCAGGCATCGGCATGCACTTCGGCATCACAGTCCTTCGGAAGGATGCGGGGAATGTTGTCGTAGAACCCGCCGCCCGTAATATGGACCATGCCGTGCAGGTCAAATTTACGAATGAGGGGCAGGCAGGTCTTCGGATAAAGCCGGGTCGGGGTCAGCAGTTCCTCTCCCAGCGTCTTTCCAAATTCAGGAATGTACGTGTCGACCTTCATGCCCATCACGTCAAAGCAGAGTTTGCGAACCAGGGAATACCCATTGGAATGGACCCCCGTGGAAGGCAGGCCCAGAAGGACATCCCCGGCCTTGACCTTATCCCCGGTGATCATTTTGTCGCGTTCCACCACGCCCACGGAGAAACCGGCAATATCATATTCATCCTTTGCATAGAACCCGGCCATTTCAGCCGTTTCGCCGCCAATCAGGGCACAGCCCGATTCCTTGCAGGCGTTGGCCACGCCCTTGACGATATCAGCAATTTTCTGGGAATCCACCTTGGCCGTTGCAATATAGTCCAGGAAGAAAAGCGGTTCAGCGCCCTGGACGAGGATATCATTGACGCACATGGCCACGGCATCCTGACCGATCGTATCGTGCCGGTCCATCATAAAGGCAATCTTCAGTTTGGTGCCCACACCATCCGTGCCGGACACGAGGACGGGATCCTTATACTTGCTGCCCAGGGCAAAAAGTCCGCCAAAACCGCCCAGGTCGCCGATGACTTCGGGACGATAGGTAGCCCGGACGCTGTCCTTCATCAGTTCCACGGCCTTATTCCCAGCATCGATGTTTACGCCGGCATCTGCATAGGTAATACTCTTTTTCTCGCTCACGCTTCTTCCTCCTTAGCAACCCATCTCAAATTGATATTTGGAACCTTGTTTCATCTCTTCATCGGCACCATCGGGGTACTTCGCATTGAAGCAGGCATAGCACATATCGTCCGGGTCAAGGACGGAAAGCGACGCCCGAAGTCCTTCCATCGTAATGTAATGAAGGCTGTCTGCCTTGATGTATTGACGAATTTCTTCTTCTGTCTTGGAGGCGGCAATCAGTTCCTTGCGCTCCGACGTATCGATTCCATAGTAGCAGGAATTCATGACCGGAGGCGAACTGATGCAGACATGGACAGCCGTTGCGCCGGCATCACGGAGCAGCTGGACAATCTTGCCGCTCGTCGTGCCGCGGACAATGGAATCATCCACCATGACAACGGATTTTCCCGCCACCAGGCTGCGATTGGCGTTCAGTTTCAACCGGACCGCGTTGAGCCGCTGTTTCTGGGTCGGCTGGATAAAGGTACGGCCCACGTATTTGTTCTTGGTCAGCCCTTCCATGAAGGGAATCCCCGCTTCCAGGCCATAGCCAATGGCGGCCGGCGTTCCGGAATCCGGCACGGAAATCACGATATCCGCCTTGATATCCTTGGTTTCCCTTGCCAGGATGCGTCCCATATTGACGCGGGCCTTATAGATGCTTTCCCCATCCATGATGCTGTCCGGACGGGCAAAATAAACGTATTCAAAAATGCAGTGCGCCTTATGGGCGGGCATATGATCCGCGTACATGATGCTCTTCGGTTCCTTTTCCGCGTCATCGATGATGATCATTTCACCGGGCTTGATATCACGGATGTATTTGGCGCCCACCAGGTCAAGGGCACAGGTTTCACTCGTTACGACCCAGCCGTTGCCCATATGGCCCAGGCAGAGGGGGCGGAATCCATAGGGATCCCGGAAGGCAATGATCTGGTGATCGCTCATGATCAGGATGGCAAAAGCGCCCTTGATGGTATTGGCCGCTTCAGCCACGCGCTCAGGCAGTGTTGCTTTACGGGATTTGGCAATGAGGGACAGCACCACTTCACTGTCCACGGTGGTCTGGAAAACACAGCCTTCCTTGGCCAGTTCCTTGCGCAGGGCCGCCGCATTCGTCAGGTTCCCGTTATGGGACAGGGCCAGGTTGCCGCCGTCAAAATAGACCTTCAGGGGCTGTACGTTATAGGTCATGCTGGACCCCGTCGTGGAATAACGGACATGCCCCAGCCCGATATAGCCGTCAAGGCCGGATAATCCGCTCTTGAAGACATCGGTCACAAGGCCCATGTTCTTCTTTACGTGCATATTCTTTCCATCGGATACGACAATGCCCGCGCTCTCCTGGCCGCGGTGCTGCAGGGCGAACAATCCCCAATACGTGTTCAGTGCTACATCATCCTTGTGGGAATAGATGCCGAATACGCCGCATTCCTCGTGCAGCTTATCCTCTTGAAACTCCATGTCGCGCATAACTCCTCCTTAGCGGTCCTTCTTATTTGATGATATTTTTCACGGCGTCTTCGAGCTTTTTGCCGGATTCCGACAATTTGGAGGAAGCAGCACGCAGAGCCGCCAGTTTCTCTCCTTTTGCCCGGACTTCCTCTTTCATGTTCTTGCGGTAATCCGCCAGCTTGGCAGCCAGTTCCGGATACTTGAGTGCCAGGATTTCCACAGCAAAGATGGCCGCGTTCTTGGCTCCGTCGATGGCCATTACGGCAACCGGGATGCCGGAGGGCATCTGAACAAAGCTCAGGAGGGAATCCATGCCGTTCAGGGCCGTAGCATTGATGGGAACCCCGATGACAGGGACCGTTGTATAGGCAGCCACAAAACCGCCCAGATGAGCAGCCGCACCGGCTGCAGCAATAATGACTTCCACCCCGCGGGCACGGGCACCTTCAGCAAACTCCTTGACCAGTTCAGGAGTCCTGTGGGCACTGGCTACCGTAACTTCCAATTCGACGCCAAAATCGCGGAGCACCTTTTCGGCACTTTCCAGTTTCGGCCAATCCGAATTGCTTCCCATGATCATTGCTACTTTCATCATTGCACCTCCAAATAAAAAAGCCCAAGAGTCCTGCATGAAAACTGTCATGAACCATCTCCCGGGCTATACTGACCGATATTGCTTCGCACTATACTCATTCTATCAACACGCCTGCAAACTGTCAATTAATATTCGAACTTTTATATCATATGTTACATAATTGTTCGTTTAGCACTTCATCCACTTTCCTCCGTAGCACCTGGGCCGCCTTATTATCGATCCTGTACGCCTCCCCGGTTCATGCACTGAAAGGGTTGGGTACCAAAAAAGAAAGGTGAACCATGAAAATTCACGATTCACCTTCTTTAACTGAAAATCAGGCGGCCTTGCTGGTTCTCAGCCGTTTCAGGGACAGGATGAAGGAAATGACACCTGCCACGAAGAATGCCGCCGCAATAGGATGGTTGAACAATCCAAGGAAGCTGCCGTTATCGAACTGCAGGCCGCGGCGAAGATTCGTTTCAAACGTTCCGCACAGCACAAAACCCAGGATAAAGGGAGGCAGCGGATAATGGAGCCGTTCCAGGACAAACCCGAGAACACCGAAAGCCACCATGCTGATTGCATCGAAAAGCCGGTTATTCATCGCATAGGCACCTAAGGTACACAATACAATGATCAGGGGGAACAGATAATTCTTGGGAACCTTGAGGACCTTGATAAAGACACGCATGGCTCCAAAAGCCCAGATCAGCATAAAGATGGAAGAAATGATCATGGCCACAAACACACCATAAACCACATCCCCGTTATTTTCAAACAGCAGCGGGCCGGGCTGGATCCCATGGAGCACGAAGCCGCCCAGCAGCATGGCCGTAACGGTATCGCCAGGAATACCCAGGGTCAGAAGAGGAATCATGGCACCGCCAATGGTCGCATTGTTCGCCGTTTCAGAGGCGACAACGCCGTCGATGATTCCTGTACCAAACTTTTCAGGGTATTTGGATTGGTCCTTGGCCACGGAGTACGCCAGGATGTTACTGGTGCCGCCGCCAATGCCCGGCAGGATTCCAATACCGAGGCCGATAAGAGCCGAACGAAGGGCGTTGCCAAGCTGGCTGACAAATTCCTTGAAGGTAAAGCCAAACCCTTTGATATGGAATTCTGTTGCCGTATAGTCTTCACTGCGAAGCACCGTTCCTGCCGTCTTCATGACTTCGGAAATTGCGTACAGTCCTACCAGCACCGACAGCATGGCAAAGCCGGAAGTCAGTTCCACATTGCCAAAGGTAAAGCGTTCCACGCCATCGATCGGTGCCATGCCAACCGTGGCGAACATCATGCCCAGGACAGCCGTCATGATTCCTTTGATGATGTTCTTTCCGGAAAGGCTGGCAATCAGGGTCAGGGAGAAGAAAGACACGGCAAAATATTCCCACGCCCCGAATTTCAGCGTCAGGGAAGCCAGCCAGGGCGCCACAAAGATCATGGCAGCAATACCGAACATGGTCCCCAGGAAAGAAAAGACAATACCCACGCCAATGGCTTTCCCCGCCTGTCCTTTCAAGGCCAGCGGACGGCCATCAAAGCAGGTTGCAATGGAAGACGGGGTACCGGGCATATTCAGAAGAATGGCGGAAATGAGCCCGCCGGAAATCCCGCCGATATAAAGCGAAACAAGGGTGGAAATCCCCAAGGTAGCAGACATATTAAAGGTAACGGGCAACATCATGGCAATGGCCACGGTTGCCGTAAGGCCCGGCACCGCACCAAAGACAATGCCGATTCCGGTACCAAGGAAAATCAGGAAAAGACTGATTGGATCACCTGCTACTGCAATCACTGCATTCATAAACGATTCTACCATAGCACATTCTCCTTAGAAGTCGAACGGTCCCGTAGGCAGAAGAACTCCCAGTAAATCATTGAACAGGAAGTACATACAAATGGTAGCTACGAGACTTAATACAATAGCAGGAAGCAATTTTTTCTTCCGTTCCGTTTTTTTCGTCATCAACATGATCTGGACAACCATGTAGATAAAAGACGCTATGGTAAACCCGATATAGGTCATGGCGAACAGATAAACGAGGAGAAAAATGACAGTAAGCACAATATTGCGGTTATCATATTCGCTGGACGATTCGTTCTTTTCGGCAATCTGCATCTGTTTTTTGATATCCACACCGGCAGCAGATGCCGTTTGGTCCGTGGTAACAGCCTTCTCGCTTTCCGCAGGAGCCTTTGTCTTTTTGCTGACATAGAGCTGGATCAGGGCCAGTACAAAAAGGATGGCTGCCAGTATCCTGGGGATACTGGCAGAGGTCAATATAGTCACTGCAAAGGCATGGGAAATACGGATTGTATAGGTTGCGAGAAAATAGACTGCCGCGACCACCAGAAAGGCCACACTTGACAGTATTTCTTTTCGATTGTTCACAGCAGCATCATCCTTTTATTTCTTTGTTAACTTACCCTGGAGCTGATCGGAAATCTTCATCAGGGTATTGTATTCGTTTTCCCAATATTTGTTGGAATCTTCGATGCTCATGCAGAAAGGAGTCTGCAGGTAAGCCTTTTGGATTTCACTTGCATATTCCTTATCGTTCTTCACAACATCCGCGACCGCTGCATTCATCTTGGCGGCAATGGCCGGATCCGTTCCCTTCGGGAAGAAGATGGTGTAGTTCAGGTAGAAACCACAATCAATCCCGTTTTCCTTCAGCGTCGGCACATCCGGATATTCCTTTACCCGTTCAGGGGTCGTCGTGGCCAGCAGTCTGAATTTACCCGTCTTCAGATAATCCTTGACAGTAGGAATGGCAGCATGGATAATGTCAACCTGTCCGCCAAGCAGCATGACGATACGGTCCGCGGCACTGCCGGAGTTGATATAGTTGAATTGGGCACCGGCATTTTTAAGCGCAACAGCAACCCAGTTCGTCGTACCACCGGTCATGACCGGGAATTTATACTTGCCGGGATGGGCTTTCGTATCATCAATCATTTCCTTGACCGAATGCCACGGGCAGTTGGCGCTTACAATCAAGGCGTCCCCTATATGCCGGGCAGCAACGCCACCCATGACAAAGTCCTTGTAGCTGAAGTCAATGGTCTTACTTGCAGCACTGACATTAAGGGCAGTATGGGCGAACAGGGCTGTGTAACCATCGGGCTTGGAATTTTTCACTTTAGCCGATCCAATGGCACCGCCACTGCCAGTCACGTTGGTAACAACAACCGGTTTGCCCAGTTTTTTCTCCAGATGTTTGGCCAGGGTTCTTGCGTTGTAGTCGGTATCACCGCCGGCAGACATGGGGCAGATCAGCTGGATTGGCTTTGTCGGCCATTTCACGTCCTGTTTTTTCTGGGCGGTCTGCTTATTGCCGCCGCAGCCAGCTACGGCCATCACTACCATGGAAGCTAACAGGATATTCAGTGCTTTAAATCTTGACATATCAAATCCCTCCCAATAAATGTTACCAGTCCATATCGATTGCCTGGCACCCTGCCAGGACAAATTCCTCCGCCTTATCCCCCTTTCCTTCTGTTGTTAAGCCTGCTTCTTTCCCAGACCTCCTTTTCCTCATTTACTCTACTTATCTATACTTATAAGTCTAATTGTCTGAAAAAACAAATTCTTTTTTCTAATTGAACTATTAGGTTTCTTAATAGTTTTTGATATATCTTTTGATGAATAGATACAGTTATTCGTTTATTGTTGATTTTCGAATCGATGTTTGTTAAATTATATGAGAATCGATGCTTTTTACCGATGATCATCATTACATTTCATGAATGGAGAAAGAAAGCATGGATATTCGCAAGCTTCGTTATATAGTCACCATCGCCCATTTCGGGAACATGACCCGCGCGGCCAAGGCAGCCTTCATTTCCCAGTCATCCCTCAGCCAATATGTGGCCAAACTTGAAGCGGAACTGGGAACCCCGATTTTTTACCGGAACCATGGAAGAATGACCCTTACACCGGCGGGGAAGCTCTATGTGGAAACAGCAGACAAGGTCATTCGGCTGCGTGATGAACTTTACCAGCAAATCAAGAACCATCAGTATAAAACACATATCAGCGTGGGCATTACGACGCATTTCGCACTGCAAATGCTGGATGACATCCTTCCCACCCTGAAAAAGCATTGCCCGGACATTGTAATCGAAGTGGTAGAAGGCAACATTTCTTCCACCTCAGCCCTGCTGAATGAGAACAAGCTGGATTGTGCCATCATGGCCCTGAACAATCCGGATATCCTGGCATCGGAACAGGTCCATGTCCTGAAAGAAGAGGAAGTTTTCTTCATGGTTCCCGGAAACCATGAATTTGCACAGAAGAATAAAAGCGATTCCATCACCCTGCACCAATTGAAGGCCTGTTTTTCCAACAGCAATTTCATCCTTTCCCGGAATGGTTCCACCCTGCGGGAATTATCCGATCTGATTTTTGCCAAGCAGCATATTCCCATCAATCCCGTCTGTGAAGCCAACAACGTATCGCTCATCCGCAATGTCGTATCCAAGGGGTTGGGGGTTTCCATACTCAGTGAAACCAATGTGATCGAAGATGCCAACATCGTTTATTACCATTTCGACCCCAGGCTCTACCGAAAGGATTGTTTTGTCGAACGCAGCAATTGGGTAAAATCCGATCCGGAACTGGAATTTGAAAAACTGGTGCTGAACTATTTCAGCAGCGGAACGGACAGCACCAGGAATTAGAGAGTAAGCGGTCGGCCAGCTAAGACGCAGACCGCAGATCGCGGATCGCAGTTCGCAGATCGCGGATCGCAGATTGCTTGGTAGCTTGGTAAGCAGACAGCAGTCAGAAAAAACGCGGATCGCAGACCGCAGATCGCGGATCGCAGACCGCGGATCGCAGATCGCGGATCGCAGATCGCAATAAACAGGGTTGAGCGTTGAGTTTTGAGATTTGAGGTTAAAACTGAATAAAATAAAGCCTTGGTTTCCTGTCCCCGGGCGGACTACCTGAGTCGCGAGCGACGAGGGGAACGCAGTTCGCAGACCGCTTGGTAGCCCATCCGCTTTACTGTTTTTCTTATGTTCGTTGTGAAATTTGCAGCAGGACGGGCCCAAGGACAAGGAAAAATGGCGCACAACCAGGAGTCGTACGAAGTGTGTACGTCGACTGGTTTGTACGC
>CADBQR010000047.1 GCA_902796945.1 uncultured Acidaminococcus sp. | reverse complement strand
CGCATCCATCAGGTCCTGGTCAATGGTAATGCTGCCCATATATTCCAGGTTGGCCTCCGTAACGGTGGCACGATGAAGTTTTCCGTGCATCATGGTGTAAATCATGCTTCGGCCCCCAATACAACGTTATCAATGAGGCGGGTCTTGCCGAATTTGACGGCTACAGCCAACAGGACACTTCCCGTAATGGTCTCACCGACTTCAGGCAGACCGGGCATCCCGTACATTTCAACATAATCGATATTGCTCATGGGTTCACTCTTGATTTCTTCCGTGACCATGGCAATGAGTTTGGATTTGCTCCGTTCACCCTTTTCATAGGCTTCCCGGGCATGTTTCAGGCTGCGGGACAGAACCAGTGCTGCTGTCCGTTCTTCCCTGGACAGGTATACATTGCGGGAACTCTTGGCCAGGCCATCGGCTTCCCGGACAATGGGCATCAGGCGCAGCTGCACATTCATGAAAAGGTCTTCCACCATACGCTGCAGGACCTGGGTCTGCTGGGCATCTTTCAGTCCATAGTAGGCGCGGTCACATTCCGTGAGGTTGAAGAATTTTGTGCAGACCGTAGCAACACCGCGGAAATGAATGGGGCGGGTACGGCCGCAAAGGACTTTCGTAATCGGGCCCGTAACTTCTACCCAGGTCATATCCTTATGGGGATACATTTCCTCGGGAGATGGGGCGAAAAGAAGATCGGCGCCAGCGGCTTCGGCTGTTTTACAATCCGCTTCCAGTGTTCTGGGATAAGCAGCATAGTCTTCCGTAGGACCAAACTGCGTCGGATTGACAAAGACCGTAGCAATGACAAAATCGTTCTCTTTTCTTGCTGCCTTGATGAGGGAAGCGTGACCTTCATGAAGAGCCCCCATGGTCGTTACGAGGCCGATGGTCTTTCCTTCCTTCTTGCATTGACGAACCGCTTTTTTCAATTCAGCAATCTTGTGACATAAAATCATTCGTTTACACGTTCCTTTCACAGTGGGATGTAATCAGTCCGATATGGGGTCCGGCAGAGGAATGAATGGGCATGATTCCTGCGGATAACCAACCAAAACAGGAAGGTTTTTCAACAAACCAAAAAAAGCCGCACTCCAGTAAGGAATGCGGCACAAAAAATCCCGTAAACATGGAATATAACAGGATAGAAGTGGCAATTCCCCTGGAGATGGGCGGTGACGGTATGAAATCAATGCCATCGACCGTATCATTCCATTTTGGAGACATCGGCATGTTTCGTCGATTCACCTTAGAAATCGAGACATCCGTCGGTGCTTCCAGGTGCCATGAACAGACCTCTGTTCATGAGTGAGCCTCTCGGGAACGAAAACGCCCTGCGCTTCCGCGGCTCCTCCGTCACCTTGCCTGTCCTGACTTGCCGGGACAACATGTGACCGAAAACTCCCTGATAAGATTTACCTAAATCTTCCTGTTTTTCTATCCGTCGTCTACCATACCACAGGAATGAACTGATGTCAAATCCAGTGACAAGACGTTAACCAAAAAATGGCAAAGAAAAAGGCCCATGGTTTCAGGGCGGGGAAGGGACCCGATGCGTGGAAGAAAAATAAAATCCTGGTTTATCCGGGGTTAACCGATTCCATGATTCGGTTCGGCCAAGATTTTTTCGGAGTAAAAAAACTCCCGCCATGACAGCGGGAGTTTGCTTCATTATGGTTTTGGCGGTTTGATCGGAGGAGGTGCGATGCTTCCCTTCGATCCGGAAGAAGGATTGGAAGGACGGCTGTTTTCAGAGGATTTGCTGCTTTCCTTTTTCTTGGCTTCTTCTTCCTTTTTCTTCTTCGCCTCCGCTTCTTTCTTTTTCTTCTCTTCGTCTTTCTTGCTATCCTGGTTGGGCTCGCTGACCCGGGCCGGTTCCTTGAAGCCGGCGGGCTTCTTGAAGTCCTCCCTTGGCAATTCGTCAACGGCATTGGCCATGAAGGTATGCCACAAAGTAGCCGGTTCGCCGCCGCCGGTCATGCCGCCCAGGGAATCATTGTTATCATCACCAATCCAAACCGCAGTGGCCAGGTTGGGTGTAAATCCGACAAACCAGGCATCGCGGTATTCGCTGGTCGTACCGGTCTTGCCGGCGCAGGGACGGCTGATAGCCGCACCGGTGCCCGTACCATGGGTCATAACGTCCCGCATCATGCTGATCAGCATGTAGGCACTTTCCGGTTTGCAGACCTGGACAGGATTGGTTTTATGCTCATAAATGACTTTCCCGTTGCGGTCAATGATCTTGACAATGGGCGTCGGTTTATTGAATTTGCCCATGTTGGCAATGGCACCATAGGCACCGGCCATTTCCAGGGGTGTAACGCCATGGGTCAGGCCGCCCAGGGCCATGGACGGGTTCTCGTCGGTCTGGGGACCATCTTCCACGAGGGTCGTAATCCCCATCTTTTTCGCCAGTTTCACGACATTGCCATGACCGTACTGCTGACTGACCTTAATGGCCGGAATATTGTAAGAGTAGGTCAGGGCCCGGCGATAGGTCATCTTGCCATGGAAACGGCGGTCAAAGTTCTGCGGATTCCAGCTTCCCGGAATCGGGGAGTCATCGACAATGGTGTTCGGCGTGGCGCCATGTTCCAGGGCATTGAGGTATACAAACGGTTTGAATGCCGATCCAGGCTGCCGTTCAGCCATTACCGCGCGGTTGAACTGGTCAGTGCCACGGCCGCCAATCATGGCCTTGATATAGCCCGTCTTGGGGTCGACGGCAACAATGGCCGATTGAGGCTGTTTCAGCTTGTTGCTGTCCGTGTAATAGGTCGGCGTCAGGGCTGCAGCCTTTTCAGCGGCTTTCTGCATTTCCGGATCCAGGGAGGTGTACACCTTCAGTCCTTGTTTGTACACAGCATCGGGTCCGAATTTGTCAATCAGGATCTGGACACAGTAGTTGATGAAGTAGCTCTTGGAACCGGGGTTGGTTGCCAGGCTCTTGTATTGAAGCTTTTCATCATAGGCCTCTTTATGTTGCTTGGCGGTGATGAAATTATATTTTTCCATCTGGCTGAGGACCGTTTCCTGCCGCTCCTTGGCTGCCTTGGGGTTGGCCAGGGGGTTGTAGTAGTTCGGGCTCTTGGGAATACCGGCAATCATGGCACATTCGGCCAGGTCCAGGTCTTCGACGTGTTTGCCAAAGTAGGTATTGGCTGCTGTTTCGACACCGTAGGAACCCTGCCCGAAATAGATCTGGTTCATATACATTTCGAAGATTTCCTTCTTCGTGTATTTCTGCTCGATCTGCAGGGCAATGAAGGCTTCATGGATCTTACGGGTCAGCGTGCGTTCCTGGGTCAGGAAGTAGTTCTTGGCCAGCTGCTGGGTAATGGTACTGCCGCCCTGGACTTCCCCGTAGCGAAAATACGTATAGAGTGCACGGCCGATTCCCTTGAAGTCGATACCGCCGTGCTGGTAAAACCGGATATCCTCGGCTGCCAGGAAGGCGTTCTGCAGGTTTTGCGGAATCTTGTCGATGGTGACGGGAATACGGTCTTCCTCCGAATTGACCGTCGTGATCAGGTCTCCGTTGATATCGAAGAACTGGGAGGAAGCCATGGGTACCATGTCCTTCGACAGGATTTTCGCCGTCGTGAATTTTGCCAGGCCAAAGAAGGCCGCTATGGACAAAAAGCCAACCAGAATCAAGGCGAGAATTGCTGAAAGGATCATTCCGCCCAGTTTTTTCTTTTTGCGTGGATCCTGGGGTTTGAAGGAATCCCTCCAGTTCTTTTTTCCTTTACTAGTCATTGCGTCAGCTCCTATTTCTAGATTCGTACGTTGGTAAATAGCAAATAGCTAACCGTATTATATCACAAGTTGGGGAGTGGGTAAAAGGAATTTAAACGGGGGAAAGGCCCATGCAGTCCGACTTTCCGGCTTGCAGGTCCCTTATTTGGGAAAAGGGTACAGCTTCCAGCAGGGGGACTTCCCTGCCGGAAAGAGGCCGCCGAGGCGCTTTCTGCCTTGGTTTCCCTTCTGCCCAGACCGTGGGATCCCTGATTTTCTTTCAATATATAATGGATTCAGGTGATGCTTCCTTTCTGCCGGGACCGGCCCGGCAAAGGGAAGGAAAGGGGACAGCGCCCATTGCACAATTGACAAACCTATCCATTGATTCTATAATTTACAAGATACGTTAGAAAGCTGGAGCCCTCGGGCCCGTGTAAAAGGAGTCGTGAAAGATGGCTGAACAGGAAACTATTTTAACTGAAGAAGGTCTGAAAAAGTTAGAAGACGAACTGGACTATCTTCGTTCCGAAAAAAGACAGCAGGTGGCGGAGCGCCTGAAGGTCGCTATTTCCTATGGCGATATCAGCGAAAACTCTGAGTATGATGACGCAAAGAATGAACAGGCCTTTGTTGAAGGCCGTATCCTGACCCTTGAAAAGATGATCCGCAATGCCAAGGTCATCAAGGATTCCGAAATTGACAAGAAGGTCGTTTCCCTGGGATCCCGCGTTACCATCAAGGATATGGAAACGGGCGATGAAGAGGAATATACCGTCGTCGGTACGACGGAAGCCGATCCTATGGCCAATCCTCCCCGCATTTCCAATGAATCCCCTGTGGGGAAGGTCATTCTCGGTCAGAAGGTCGGGGCTGTCTGCAAGGTAACGACGCCGGCGGGCGAACTGAATTACAAGATTGTATCCATTGCCAAACCGGGCGCAACGAAGAAGAAAAAGACGGCAGCCAAGGAGTGAATTTGATGGCCGAGGAAAAGAAGAATCAGCCGGTTGTGGAAAACAAAGCAGCCGAAGAAGAAGAAATCAGTGAACAAGTCGCGGTCCGCATGGATAAGATGCACAAACTGGAAGAGAAGGGAATCCTTCCGTTTGGGCACGCTTTTGCCTGGACCCATCATAACCAGGAAGTCCACGATCATGTTGAGGAAATGGAAGCCAATGGCACCGTTGTCCGCGTAGCGGGACGGGTCATGGCCATCCGTGGCCATGGCAAGACCGCTTTCCTGGACCTTCTGGACAAGACCGGGAAGATCCAGCTGTATGTCCGCAAGGATGAACTGGGCGAGGAAAACTATTCCGTAGTCAAGCTCATGGACATTGGCGACATCATCGGGGTGGAAGGAGCCGTATTCAAGACCCATATGGGAGAACCGTCCATTCGGGTGCAGAAGCTCGAATTTCTCTCCAAGGCCCTGAAGCCGCTGCCGGAAAAATGGCATGGCCTGAAGGACAAGGAAATCCGTTACCGCCAGCGTTATGTGGACCTCATCGTCAATCCTGAAGTCCGGGATGTCTTTGTAAAGCGGACCCAGATCATCAAGAGCATCCGTCAGATCCTGGATGACGAGGGATTCCTGGAAGTGGAAACGCCGGTACTCAACACGATTTCCGGCGGCGCGACGGCCCGTCCTTTTGTGACGCACCATAACGCCCTTGATATTGACCTGTACCTGCGGATTGCCACGGAGCTGAACCTGAAGCGTTTGATCGTGGGGGGCCTGGAACGGGTCTATGAGCTGGGACGTGTCTTCCGCAATGAAGGCATGGATATCAAGCATAACCCTGAATTTACGTCCCTGGAGCTGTATCAGGCCTATGGCGATATGAACTCCATGATGGACATTACGGAAAAGATCGTGTCCGAAACGGCCCAAAAGGTCCTGGGCACCATGAAGATCACCTATGAAGGCAAGGAAATCGACCTGACGCCTCCCTGGCCGCGCATGACCATGATCGAGGCCGTCAAGAAGTATTCCGGCAAGGATTTCACGGGTGTCAAGGACGTGGAAACGGCACGGAAGATGGCCGACGAAGCCGGTGTCGAATACAAACCAACCTTTGGGGCCGGCAAGATCCTGGAGGCCTTCTTTGACAAATTCGTCGAGGAAAACCTGGTCCAGCCAATCTTTATCATGGGCCATCCCAAGGAAATTTCCCCGCTTGCCAAGAGCAGCATCGCGGATCCGGATATTACGGACCGTTTTGAAGGGTTCATCTTTGGCCGTGAGCTGTGCAATGGCTTCACGGAGCTGAACGACCCAATCGATCAGCGGGAACGCTTTGAAAAGCAGGTAGAGGAACGCAATGCCGGCGATGATGAAGCCGGTATGATGGACGAAGACTTCATCAATGCCCTGATGCACGGCCTGCCTCCTACGGGCGGCCTGGGTATTGGCATTGACCGCCTTGTCATGTTCCTGACCAATACCTCTTCCATCCGCGACGTCCTGCTTTTCCCGACCATGAAACCCCTCGACGAAAAGCCCGCCGCCAGGACGGAAACGGCTGCTCCGGTTGCCACTGTCCAACCTGCCGAGCCGGCTGCGACCCAGGAACCGATTGACTTTACCGGTGTGACGGTGGAACCGCTCTTTGAAGATACGGTGGACTTCGATACCTTTGCCAAGTCCGATTTCCGTGCCGTCAAGGTCAAGGACTGCTTTGCCGTTCCAAAATCCAAGAAGCTCCTGCAGTTTACCCTGGACGACGGTTCCGGGACGGATCGGACCATTCTGAGCGGGATCAAGGCTTATTATGAACCGGAGACCCTGATTGGGAAGACCCTCATTGCCATTACCAACCTGCCTCCCAAGGCCATGATGGGCGTCGAATCCTGTGGTATGCTGTTGAGTGCGGCCTATGAGCAGAATGGGGAAAGAAAACTCCGTCTCCTCATGGTTGATGACCACATTCCGGCGGGTGCCAAACTTCATTGATCCGAACGAAATAATAAGGCTGTGACGAAAGAAATTTTTCTTTTCGTCACAGCCTCATTTTTATTTTCTTTTTCTTTCCCGTGGGTCTTGTTCTGTCTTTTTT
>CADBQR010000046.1 GCA_902796945.1 uncultured Acidaminococcus sp. | reverse complement strand
GTTTGCCGGTATGATCCTGTGCACATCGCTCACCAATGAACCAAGGAGGTATATCGTATGAAAGCGAAACTTCGGAAAGAACATGATTCCATCGGGGAGATTATGGTGCCTGCCGATAAGTATTGGGGCGCCCAAACCGAGAGAAGTTTTGAAAATTTTAAAATCGGCACAGAAAAGATGCCGCCGGAAGTCATTCGGGCCTTTGGCTATCTGAAAAAATCCGCTGCCCTGGCAAACAACCATCTGGGAAAACTGGATGAAAAGAAATGCAAGATCATCTGCCAGGTTTGTGATGAAATCATTGAAGGGAAACTGACTGATCATTTTCCGCTGGTCGTATGGCAGACGGGAAGCGGGACGCAGTCCAATATGAATGTCAACGAGGTCGTAGCCCATCGGGGCAACGAAATCGCGGGAACCAACCTGCTGCACCCCAATGATGATGTCAACAAGTCCCAGAGTTCCAATGATACATTCCCGACGGCCATGCATATTGCCGGTGCCATGGAAATCAAAAATAAACTGATTCCGGCAATCGATGGGCTGATTGAAACCTTTAAGAAGCTTGAAAAAGAGAACAAGGGAATTGTCACAACTGGCCGCACCCATTTGCAGGATGCCGTTCCCATTGCTTTTTCGCAGGAAATTTCCGGTTGGCGGAATATGCTGGAAAAGAGCAAGGAACAGATCCTGGCAGCCCAAAAGGGCATGTGTGAACTCGCCCTGGGCGGAACCGCCGTCGGTACCGGGCTGAATGCGCCGAAAGGTTTCGATAAGACCGTCGCCGATTATTGCAAGCAATTGACGGGCATGCCTTTTGTGACGGCAAAGAACAAGTTCCATGCCCTGACCAGTCAGGATGATATTGTATTCTCCCACGGTGCCCTCAAGGGTCTGGCTGCCAATATGATGAAGATTGCCAATGATGTCCGCTGGCTGGCCAGTGGCCCCAGGGACGGGCTGGGCGAAATCACCATTCCTGCCAATGAACCGGGCAGTTCCATTATGCCTGGCAAGGTGAACCCGACGCAGTGTGAAGCCGTTACCATGGTGGCCGTAAGGGTCATGGGCAATGACGCGACCATTGGATTTGCCGCCTCGCAGGGGAATTTCCAGCTGAATGTTTTCCTGCCGGTCACGATCTACAGTTTCCTGCAGTCCGTGCGCTTATTGGCCGACTGCATCAATTCCTTCAATAAGAAGTGCGCGGTAGGCATCAAGGCCAACAAGGAAAAGATGCATTATAACCTTTACAATTCGCTGATGCTGGTTACGGCATTGAATCCGTATATCGGCTATGAAAACGGCGCCAAGGTAGCAAAGCTGGCCTTTAAGGAAAATATCAGCCTGAAGGAAGCCGTCCTCAAGTTAGGCCTGATGACGGAAGCTGATTTTGACAAAGTGTTCAAACCAGAAAAGATGGTCTGATCATTGCCATTGGCAAAGACCGGAAACAAGTTCCAGAACGGTTTTTCTTCCGGTCTTGCCAAACCCCTGGTGAAGTAGATAAAAAGGTATCGCATCAATAATAAGTTATTGACACTTATTTTGAAATGGATTAACATTGTATTAAGAATTGTGATGACTGCCTTTAATTTTTATGGAAGCAGGAAACTTGTTTTTATTGGTATGTCAGGCACGGTCACGTGGGGTTTGGGGATCCAAGGCGAAGGTAATTTCGGAAAATAGAAAAATATCGGAGTAGCCGGAGTTGTTCGAATTCTCAGAATCTCAAAAAATTTTAAGGGAGGTATCATGATGTTTTTAAGGAAGAAAATCGCTGGTCTCATGTGTTTGTTGGCAATCGGAGCAGGAATCGTAGGCGGCTGCGGCGGCGCCAAAAAGGGCGGCGATACCAAAACGGCTACCAAGTTCCCTGAGAAAAACATTAAGATAATCGTTCCGTATTCTGCTGGCGGCGGTGTTGATATTACAACGCGTCTGTTTGCAGAAGCTGCCGGAAAGAAACATTTCAACGGCAAGTCCCTGGTTGTTGAGGACATGGGCGGTGGCGGTGCTGTTAAAGGCCAGACCTTCGTTGCCAATGCCAAACCGGATGGGTATACGGTGTTGGCTTATACGAGTGCCATTGTCAATAACCCTGTCCTGAAGAAAGTAAGCTTCAAGACCAAGGATTTCAAACCCCTCGTCATGGTCTGCTTTGACCCGGAAATCCTGGTAGTTCCTCCTACTTCCAACTACAAGACCTTTGAAGAATTTGTAGCTTATGCCAAGACCCATACAATCAAAATGGCTACGCCCGGTCACTCCACTTCCCACCACATTGCCGCTGTACGGCTGGCTAAGGAACTGGGCCTGAAATTTGAATATCTGCACAATAACAGTGCTGCTGTACAGAAGCAGCAGCTGATGGGCGGCCATTGCGATGCTGCGATGATGGCAATGGGCGAAGTAACCAACGAAGTCAATGAAGGCTCCATGATTGCCCTGGCTGTTGGTACCGACAAGAGAACCGAAGACCTGCCGAAAGTCCCGACCTTCAAGGAAAAGGGTGCCAACCTCGTAGCTGGTGCTTTCCGTGGGTTCGCTGTTTCCGCTAAGACTCCGGACGATGTCTTTAAGGTCCTGCAGAAGGATTTTGAAGCCATTGCTACTTCCGAGGAATTCAAGAAGGCCATGAAGGGTGCCAAGATTCCTTATATGTATAAGAATTCCAGCGACTTCCAGGCTTATGTTGACGGTGAAATCGATGGCCTGATGAAGATCAAGGATCTGCTGCAGCAGAAGAAATAAAAGATGAAGCAGGCCCATTCATTCAAACCAATCTGGCTGCCAGCGTCATCAGTTTTGGCGGACGGCGGATCTGTCAAGTTTGGGAATGTTGAGAACCTGCGATTATAAGGAAGTTGTTTCGTAGTCACAGGCACATGGAAATTTAGATACCTTTTGGAATGCCTGTTTGAAAGGATCCTGATTTTCCATGTGCCTCTTTTTAGTTAACCTGTCATTAAGAAAATGGATTGCCGTCCAATGAAGAGGCGGTGATGATCCCCATATTGAGAGGTAAAACATGGATAAGAAGCAGTTTATTATTGAGACAGTCATGCCTGTCTTTTTTATCTTGCTATCAATTGCGGTCTATATTGCCGGCGGTTCCATGGGGAGTGAAGGTGTTTTCCCCCGCATGGTGGCCGGTGTCATGTTCCTGAGTTCAATCTATATATTGTTTAACACCATAAGGACAAAGGAAGTTGCAGCGAATTTTAAGGGCCTGAACGTATCCAAGGTCGTTATTGCATTTGCTATCTTAATTGCTTATGCTGTGTTGCTTCCGATTATTGGCTATGCCATTTCTACTTTCTGCCTGTGTTCCTTTATCATGGTTGCTTTGGGATACAGGAATTATCGGAACGTGGTCCTATTCACAATCCTGACGGTTGCGGCTGTTTTCTTTATTTTTAAGGTCCTGCTGGATGTACCTCTGCCGATGATTTTCTTTGACTTCTAAGGAGTTAATGATATGGATGGAATTTTACTTGGACTTGAACAATTAATGAATCCTCTTTCTCTTGTCGGTATTTTGGGAGGCGTCATTGTTGGTTTGATCGTTGGGTCCTTACCGGGCCTGAACGATACCATTACCATGGCCGTCCTGATTCCGATTACCTTTGGTATGGACCCCCATCTGGCAATCAGCCTGCTGGTCGGCATCTACTGTGCTTCCGCCTGCGGTGGTTCCATTCCTTCGATTTTGCTGAAGATTCCTGGAACGGCTGCTGCAACGGTGACTGCCTTTGACGGGT
>CADBQR010000045.1 GCA_902796945.1 uncultured Acidaminococcus sp. | reverse complement strand
GCCGCTGTGCCTCATGATCATCGTGGTCACCACCATTATCAACCCCTTCATGACGAGCGGCTCTTCCAAGTGGCTCATCATTGCACCGATGATCGTTCCGATGTTCACCATGCTCAATGTCCACCCGGCCTATGCCCAGCTGGCATACCGCATTGGTGACTCGGCCACCAATATCTGCTCGCCGCTGCAGGAACTGCTGCCGGTCATCATCGGGATCCTGACCCAGTACCAGGCAGATGGCAAGATTCCCCTGCGTCCCGGCGAAACGGAACAGCGCAAGATTGGTATCGGCACCATTTTCTCCCTGACCATTCCCTATGCCATGGTGATCCTGCTGACCATGACGGCCATGCTGATTGTCTGGCTCACCTTCAACCTGCCCATCGGACCGGGTGTCCCCATGTATATCCACTGATGGCAGCCTGAAGGATTGCATGATTGACGGCTGAGGAGGCAAATCCCATGATCATCAAAAACGCGCTGGTCATGAGCCCTCATGTGGAAACCGGGCTGTATGACCTTCAGATTGAAGCGGGCCGGATTGCGGCAATTGGCGCTTCCCTTTCTACGGAAGGGGAGGCCGTCTACGATGCCCATGGCGCTTTTGTGACGCCCGGACTGATTGATGCCCACACCCATCTGGGCCTGAAGGCGGATTCCCTGGGCGAGTTCTATAACGACCATAATGAAAAAAAGAGCATCCTGTCCCCGGAAATGCGGGCCATCGATGCCATCAACCCGCTGGACCATACCGTGGAGGAAGCCCGGCTGGCCGGCATTACCTGCTGCGCCAGCGGCCCCGGCTCCCTGAACGTCATTGGCGGCCAGTACGCCTGCATCAAAACGGTGGGGCGGGTCGTTGACGAGATGGTCCTGGATCCCTACTTTGCCATGAAATGTGCCCTGGGGGAGAACCCGAAAAAAGGGTATGAAACAACCCGTATGGGAATCGCCGCCACCTTGCGGGAATTTCTTCGCGATGCCCGGGCCTATGCCGATGACCCGAATCCGCTGCGTCCCTATGACCGCAAGCTGGAACCCATGATTCCCGTAGTGCGCGGTGAAAAGGCCCTGAAAATCCATTGCCACGAGGCACTGGATATCGTCACGGCCATCCGCATCTGTGACGAATTCCATTTGAAGTTTACCCTGGATCACGTGACCTGCGGTGCGGATATCCTCGATTTTCTCCGGACCCGTCCGGAAATCCCGCTGCTCATCGGTCCCAGCCTGGGATCCCGGGGAAAGGTGGAACTTCATGGCAAGGGCTTTACCAATGCGGCCCTTCTTGCGGAAGGACGCGACGTCTGCCTGATCACGGATGCCCCGGTCATTCCACTGCAGTTCCTGCCGGTTTGCGTGGGCCTTGCCATCAGCAAGGGCATGGATGCCCGGAAGGCCCTGGAAGCCGTGACCATCAACCCGGCCCGCGTCATGGGTCAGGATCACCGGGTCGGAAGCCTGGAGGCAGGAAAGGATGCGGATCTGGTCATCTGGAAAGAGGAACCTTTTGTCCATATCCAGGATCCCGTCGCCGTGATGATCAACGGCCAGTGGATCAAGGCGTAACAAGACGGCTTTCTTCCTGGCCAGGGCGGAACCATCCGCCCTGCGTAAGGTCCGACCGCCTGAACAAACAAAATTCCCGGAAAACAGCCTGACCCGTCCGGCCTGTTTCCCGGAAGCAAATGAGAAAAAACTGCATTCTGGAAAGGATGCAGTTTTTTTGTATGGAACGAAGTCCGGCTGCCCTGTCCGGATCGGGACACCGGCAAGCTTCCGCCGGTCCTTCACGGCAGGGAAGAGGACGGGGGGAGGCTGGCGCTGTGTCCCTGCATTGGGGGGAGAAAGGACTTCATGATCGGGAACAAGAAGCGTGAAACAGGGATAAATTTTACTCTTTATTATTTTGTAATAATTGGCGAATGGCTTCCACCCTAAATGTTTCGAAAATGTAAAAATTTTGAACTTTTTGCAAATGAATTGACAGTCTATTTCACATTCCGTAAACTAATAGTAGAAAACCATTTATATGAGGAGGGATTCACCTATGCACAGACGAATGGGACTGTATGCCATCATCTTCCTGCTGTCCGTTCTTCTGTCGGGATGCGGTACAAAACAAGCTCGTACGGTGACGTTTGCGGATACCGGCTGGGACAGCGTAAAGTTTCACAACGCCGTTGCTTCCCTGATTGCGGAAAAGGCCTATGACCTGAAGCCGGAAACCATGAATGGATCGACGCCCATCATGCAGGCCGCCCTGGTGCGGGGCGATGTGGACGTCCATATGGAATTGTGGACCGACAATGTAGCTTCCTATGAAGCGGATAAAGCCGCCGGTGGCATTGTGGACCTGGGCATCAATTTCGATGATAACCGGCAGGGATTCTATGTTCCCCGTTATGTCATTGAAGGCGACCCGGCAAGAAACATTGCCCCCATGGCCCCGGATCTCCGGACCGTGGCCGACCTGGAACGCTATGCCGGGCTTTTTGCCGATGAGGAAGAACCGTCCAAAGGGCGCATTTACGGCGCCATTCCCGGCTGGAGCATCGATGAGGTCATGTTCCGGAAGGTCCGTCATTATGGACTGGACCGTAAGTATCGGTATTTCCGCCCCGGCAGTGAAGCCACGCTGAATACGGCCTTTATGACGGCCTACGAAAAGGGACTTCCCATTGTGGGCTATAACTGGGAGCCAACCTGGCTCAGCGGGAAACTCGACCTGGTTCTCCTGGAGGAACCGCCCTATGAAAAGGGCGCCTTTGAAAAAGGCCAGACCGCGGCTCCGTCCGTGCCTGTCAAGGTCGTGGCAAACCGGCGCTTTCCCGAACGGGAGCCGGAATTTACGGCTTTCCTTGAAAAATACCACACTTCCAGCGCCCTGACGGCCAAGGCACTGGCCTATATGGCGGACCAGAAAGCAAGCTATGAGGAAACGGCACGGTGGTTCCTGAAAACCCACGCTGATCTTCTGGACCAGTGGCTCCCGGAAGAACGGGCCAGACGCGTCCGGCAGGCCTTATAAGGCCCGTCCGTTTGTTGATTTACCTGCAATTTCATGGTTGTCCGTAAGGACAGCTGCCAATTCCGTATCGCCGGAAAAGGGCAGCGGCCCCGTTTTGTGCTGCCATCAAAGGGGCCTCTTGCCTGGCCGGCCGTACGGTACACAGAAAGGAGTATGTTATGGGCCAATGGCTGACTTCATTTCCCGGGATCCGGCTCCACATCGCCGAACCGATCGATCATTTTGTACGCTATATCAATATTACCTACGGGGCCTTTTTTGTCTCGTCGAAAAAGCTCCTGGGGGCATTCATTTCCGCTGTCAATGCACTGCTGGACCTCATTCCCTGGTGGCTGGCCATCCTGGCGGTCGCAGCCATCAGCGTCCGCTGCCTGAAAAGCCGGCGCAAGGCACTGCTGTACGGAGGCATGCTTTTCATGGTAGGCCTTTTCGGTTACTGGGAGATGATGTGTGAGACACTTTCCATCGTCATCACGGCGGTCCTGTTTTCGCTCCTGATCGGCCTGCCCATCGGCATTGCCCTGGCCGCTGTAAAAGGGGCGGACACGTTCCTGCGGCCGCTCCTTGACGCCATGCAGACCATGCCGACCTTTGTCTATATGATTCCTGCCGTCATGCTGCTGGGTCCGGGAAAGGTGCCCGCTGTCCTGGCGACGGTGGTCTATGCCGTGGTACCGGTTATTCGGCTTACGAGCCATGGAATTTCCCAGGTCGACGAGGAAGTGGTGGAGGCGTCCCGGGCTTTCGGGGCTTCCCGCTGGCAGACCCTTGTGAAGGTCCAGATTCCCCAGGCCAAACCGACCATTCTGACCGGCATCAACCAAACCATGATGATGGCGGTTGCCATGGTGGTCACCAGCGCCATGATCGGGGCCAACGGGCTCGGCATGGAAGTGCTCATCGCCATTAACCGCATGGAATCGGGCCGGGGCATTACGGCAGGACTCAGTATCGTCATCATAGCCATTCTGCTGGACCGGCTGACACAGGGCCTGGTACAGGCCGGAAAGGAGGATCCGCAATGAGACAGGAACCGCCAATCCTGGAAGTAAAGCATCTATATAAACTGTTTGCGCCCCATGATTTCCGGGGCGACCGAAAAATGGCCTATAAGCTCCTGGAACTGGGAGCCACCCGCAAGGATGTGCTGGAAACGACGGGCATCACGGCGGCGGTCAGCGATGTTTCCTTCGAAGTGAAACGGGGGGAACTCTTTGTCCTGATTGGATTGTCGGGAAGCGGCAAATCCACCCTGGTGCGCTGCCTGAACATGCTGCACCGTCCGTCCCGGGGTGAGGTCCTGATGGACGGTGAGGATATTACGCAGTACAGCGAGGCACAGCTGAGGGAACTGCGGCGGACGAAGGTTTCCATGGTATTCCAGCACGGTGGGCTGCTGAGCCACCGGGATGTGCTGGGCAACGTGGCCTACGGACTGGAAATCCGGCAGGTGCCAAAGGAGGAGCGCCAGGCCCGGGCCCTGGAAATCCTGCGCATGGTGGGCTTGGAAGGGTACGAGCATGAAGCCCTGGGCAGCCTGTCCGGCGGCATGAAGCAGCGGGTCGGCATTGCCCGCGCCCTGGCCAACGACCCGGAAATCCTGCTGATGGACGAGGCCTTCTCCGCACTGGATCCCCTGGTGAAGAATGACCTGCAGTTTGAACTGCTGCGCATTCGGGAGCAGACCGGCAAGACCATCGTTTTTATCACCCATGATATCAATGAAGCCTTTAAGCTGGGCGACCGGGTCGGTATCCTGCGGGATGGCCGGATGGTCCAGGTCGACACGCCGGAGCGGATGCTGGAACAGCCTGCCGATGAGTACGTACGCCGCTTCATTCACAATGTGAATGCCAGCAAGGTCCTCAGTGTGCGCAATGTCATGACCGTCCCGGGCTGCATCGTGAAGCAGAGCGACGGTGCCCACGTGGCCCTGACGAATATGCGGACCAGCGGTGTTTCCAGCGCCTACGTCGTAGGGGAAGCCATGCACCTGCGGGGAATCATTACCCTGGAAGGCGCCCTGGGTGTCCGCGAAGGAAGGCTGACCTTTGAAGAAGCCATCATCAAGGATGTGCCGCTGGTGGATAATCCGGACCTGCCCATTGCGGATATCGTTCCCCTCGCGGCGAAGGCTGCCTTTCCCATTGCCGTCGTCGACGAGGACCATGTCTTCCGAGGGATCGTGACGAAGGCTTCCGTCCTGTCGTCCTTTGTCGCATAAGGCGGGGGAGGCGGGACGAAAAAAAGCTGCCGCGGCAGGCGGCAGCTTTCAATCGAATGCAATTATGCGTGTGTGTGGTGGAAAGGGGACCGGTTGAACCGGCCCCTTTCTGCATGGGGATGACTCAATGGACTTCCTGACAATGGGGCAGGACCCGTCCGGGAAACACTGTCCCTGTCAGGAAGCCGTGTTCATTCAATCAACAGGATCCGGACGGGTCAGCAGACAGCCCGCACCGGCTTACAGGTTCTTCCCGTAGAACCCGACCAGCTTGGCAACGGCCTGCTGCACATACTCAGGCACCCAATAGGTGGAAATATGGGAAGCCCCATCAATCAGGAACAGTTCCTTGTCCTGGGTGCCCGTTGCCTTTTTGAAGGCATCTTCCGTCATATACAGCGTGTCGGCGTTGCTGCCGGCCATCATCAGCAGCGGCTGGTTGATGAGCTGCATGTTGTCAGCTGCGTCAAAGGTGAACAGATCCAGGTTACTGCGGACCGTATATTGGAAGGTGGAGTTCGGGTGACGGTGGGATTTTCCGTAGTAGATGTACCCTTCGCTGTAGAGGGCCGGCATCTTCTTCAGTTCCTCTTCCGGAATATCCATGGTTTCCATCCCCGGAGTCCGTTTGATATCGGCTCCCTTTGCTTCAGCGGCGCGCTGGGCGGAAGCTTCCTGCAGGCGCTTCAGGGTGGTATCCCTGGCGCTGTTCAGGAAACCATCGCGACGGACGATACCGGAGTTGAACATGGACAGGGTAGCCACGGCCTTGATGCGCTTATCCGTCTGGGAAGCCTTCAGGGTGTAGCCGCCGCCTCCGCAGATCCCGAGGGCACCGATCCGGTCAGGATCGACACCGGGTACGGAAGCGATGATGTCCGCCATGCCGTGGATATCTTCTACACGGAAGGCAGGGTTATCCAGGTTCCGGGGCGTACCGCCGCTGGCACCCTGGAAAGAGGCATCGGCTGCCAGGGTGATGTAGCCGGCTTCCGCCAGACGCTGGGCATACAGGCCGGCAACCTGTTCCTTGACACCGCCATTGGGGTGGGCCACGATCACGGCGGCATACTTCTTGGTGCCGTTCTTGTCATAGCCGGCCGGCGTATACAGGTTGGCGGCAATGGTGTTGCCGTTCAGGTTGTAGCGGACCGGGTGGATATTGACTTTCCCGGCTTCGTTCCTGGTAATGGCACCCCGGTAAACCAAACCGAAGGGGTTTGCATTCGGACTCTTGCCCGGTGCGACTTCCCGCAGGTCCCTGGCGCCAAAGAAGGCAATCCCGGATTCAGCCGGAGCGTTCTTGGCTGCGGCAAAAGTCATGCCGGCGCTGCCACCGAAAGCCATCAGGGTTCCTGCCATTACCGCTGCCATCAATTTTTTGCTCATAACCATTTGTTGTTCCTCCCATCTTGTACCAGAAAAAAGGTCAATTGTGATCGACAAGGTTCATCGGCAAGGGGGCCGCAGCTGCGCGCGTCGGATTGGTAAAAAGCGTTCCTTTTTCCATTCCCTGCTGCTTCCTCCGGGTGTCATCGGATTCCCGGGAGCCACTTTTGAATGGGGCGGCCCGTTGGCCGGTCCGGTGGGGGACACCCTTTCCTGAAAAGATTCCCGGTCTTTTTTCAAAGGAAAAGGGTCCTTCCCAACGGGGCCGCAGGCCGGCCCCCCTGTATTCATCGGTGATTCCCTTGCTTTGACTCCACTTTAATTTCCGGTAGTAACTCCCTGTCAAGAGGTTTTTAAAAAAATTTTTAAAATTTTTTTGGCATCGCGAAAAGGCCGCTGAAAGGGGCGCCACGGCATTTCTTTTTGCAGGGGAAACCCGTTTTCCGCAACATCCTTTTTCCGCATTCCTGAAAAACGGGTGCTTCCCAAGGATGAAATTTCGGAAGGAAAATTGGCTTTCCTTCCAGCTGCCCGGAGGGGTGCTTCAAAAAAAAGAAGCCTGAAACGGCCTTGGGTCATCGCGATGACCCGTTTCGGGGAAGCCTTCCCTTGCTTGTCATTCTGCTTTTTTCTGTTATAATAACCGTAACATTCAGCCATTTTTGGAAGGAGTGATTGAAATGGC
>CADBQR010000044.1 GCA_902796945.1 uncultured Acidaminococcus sp. | reverse complement strand
CGGATGTGGAAAAATGCCTGTCCCTGCTGACCTTCCTGCCCATGGATGAGGTTCACCGACTGGGCAGCCTGAAGGGTTCGGCCATCAACGATGCCAAAGTGACCCTGGCTTACGAAGTGACCAAGCTGGTCCACGGGGAAGAAGAAGCCAGAAAAGCCAAGGAAGCGGCAGAAGCCGTATTCGGTGGCGGTGCCAACCTGGAAAACGTACCTGCTGTGGAAGTTACCGGCGATCTGCTGGGCACCCACCTGCTGGATCTGATGCAGCAGGCTCATATCATTGCCTCCAAGAGTGAAGGACGCCGCCTGATCCAGCAGGGCGGTCTGACCCTCGATGAGGAAAAGGTTTCCGATTTCGATCTGACGGTGACGCCGGAACTTTTTGGTGGTAAAAATGAAATCCTGCTCCGTAAGGGAAAGAAAAAATATTATCGCCTTGTATTGAAGTAATTTTGTGGACTGTCGCACTTTTCCGCGGCAGTCCATTTCTTGTGTGCGAAAAAGGGCGTTTCCTGTGTCCGGTTTTGCGTCAGTGACAGGAAGATGACCGGGCTTTCTTTGCTTTCTCCTCCTAGTTAACAATTACGCCATAATCATATGGTAAAATAGTCATACAGAATGGAATCGGAAGTTGATGGGAAAGGCAGGTGGAAAGATGAAGGAATCGGAAAAATCATATGCAGACTGGCGCCCCACTTTGGAAAAGGTGGAGCAGTATCTTGTTGACCAAATTCAGGCCTATAGCGAGGAAAATCGGAAGCGTACCGGGGAAGGGGCCTATGAACACCTTATCTACCGCATCAAGTCCGCGGAAAGCATGGACGAGAAATGCGTCCGCAAGGGAGTTCCCGTTACGGCCCACGCGGCCATGAAGGAACTGTATGATGCCATCGGTCTGCGTATTGTATGCCGTTTTATTCATGATATCTACACAAATATCGAGTATATTAAAAAAATACCGGGGTGCCGGGTCATTCGGGAAAAGGACTATATCAAGAATGTGAAGCCCAATGGGTACCGCAGTTACCATATCATCATTGAGCTCCAGGCTCCTTTTGAGGATGTCGAGGGAAACTTCCCCGGTTGTTTTTATGCCGAAATCCAGCTCCGGACGATTGCCATGGACTCCTGGGCCAGTCTGGAGCACGAAATGAAATATAAACACCATATCAGGAATGCCGAACTCATTGGAACGGAGCTGAAGCGGTGCGCCGATGAGCTGGCGGCCTGTGATCTTTCCATGCAGACCATTCGCAACCTGATCAAAGAAGGAAATGATGGAAAGGAGTAACCCTCGATGAATATATTGCTGGCTGAAGATGAAAAAGCGATGTCCATGGCCGTTGCGGCTGTGCTGGCCCATTCCGGCTACCAGGTAGATCCGGTCTACGACGGTCAGGCTGCCGTTGACAAGGCAAAGGAAAAACCATACGACTGCATGATTTTTGACATCATGATGCCGAAAAAAGACGGCGTGACGGCCTTGCAGGAAATCCGGAACGGTGGTAATGACACGCCGGTCATTCTCCTGACGGCCAAATCCGAGGTCGATGACCGCATTGTTGGTCTCGATGCAGGGGCCGATGATTATCTGACGAAACCTTTTGCCATGGGCGAGCTGCTGGCACGCATTCGCTCCATGACACGCCGTTCCAGCCGGGACAGCCGGGACCTGACGGCCGGTTCCCTGACCCTGAAGGTTGGAGAAGGGGAGCTGTCCTGTCGCAGTGCTGTTCGTCTTTCAGCCAAGGAAACGCAGCTCATGAAATTCTTTATGCAGAACCAGGGAAAACCTTGTTCCACCAAGTCCCTCCTGGACCATGTCTGGCAGGACGAGGCACAGCCGGATCAGGGAATTGTCTGGATCTATGTATCCTATTTACGTGAAAAACTGGAAGCCATTGGCAGTGACATGCAGATTGCTGGCAAAAAGGACGGCGATTTCATCTTCTGTCCACAGCAGGCCTCCTGAAGGAGTGACCATTCATGATGGGTGAAATTCATCGCCTCCGCCGGAAGTTTATCCTGGTTGGAACGCTGGCCGTCATCATCATCGTCGTCGGGGCCCTGGGCGTCATCAACACCATATCCTATGTGCGCATGAAGACCCAGGTGGACACGTTGTTGACGATGATTTCCCAAAACGAGGGCATGCTGCCCCATCGACGGACGGAACAGCCTGACTCATGGATCCAGGATCCGGATTGGTACAATGATACCCCGGAGTCGGTCTATCAGACACGGTATTTCAGTGTTGTCCTGAGAAAGGATGGATCCGTGGCCGAGATCAATCTGTCCCGTATCGCTTCGTTCAGTGAGCAGGAAGCGGTCCAGGCGGTACAGACCGTGATCAAGTCCCGCCAGGCCAAGGGAATGTTCAAGAAAAACCGGGCCAGCTATTCCTATATGATTACGCCCCTTTCCAATGGAAATTACCGGATTGTCATCATGGATTGTACCAAGGATGTGGCGGCTGTTGAATCCTTTGTTCGTTATTCCGTCCGCTTCGGCGTTGCCTGTATCCTGATTTATGTGCTGATCCTGACGGCTCTCTGCAACCTGATTATCCGTCCCTTTGTGGAAAATATGCAGAACCAGAAACGGTTCATCACCAATGCCGGCCATGAACTGAAAACACCCATTGCCATCATTTCCGCCAATACGGAAGCGCTGGAGCTGATCCAGGGCAAGAATGAGTGGACCGGAAACATCCTGAAACAGGTCAAACGCCTGACCCGGTTGATCAATGAACTGATCATGATGGCCAAGATGGGGGAGCGGACGAAAAAGGACCTGCACCTGGCGGATCTTGATGTTTCAACCCTCTTCAGGAACACCGTCGATTCCTTCCGGCCCATGGTGGAAGGGGAAAGCAAGGCCATCAATACGGAAATCGAGGAGGGCCTGCACGCCTTATCGGAGGAGAATTCGCTGGTGGAACTCTTCAATATCCTGATGGATAATGCCGTAAAATACTGTGATGACGGCGGGAATATCGTAGCCCGTCTGCAAAGGACCGGGAAAAAGGGCTTTACGGCTTCCATCTCCAATACGTATGCAAAGGGAGCCGGGGAGGACTATTCCCACTATTTCGAGCGCTTCTACCGGGGCGATACGTCCCACAACAGCAAAGTCGCCGGTTATGGTATCGGCCTGTCCATGGCGAAGGAAATGGTTGCCCTCCTGGGCGGTTCCATTGCCGTGTCCTATCAGGACGGCATGATTACGTACAGCCTGAGGTTTCCCGACGCGGCTGCCGCCTGAGCTGCCGGATCTGTTGGAAAAGCGGGACCGGCCGATGGCGAAAGCGTCTTGCCCTTGCCTCCGCCCTTTCTTTATGATAAAATGAATGAATCTAAGAACGTGGAGGGAATGGACCTGTGTTAACGGTTTTAATGGTTGTAGATATTATTATCAGTGTCATTTTGATTGCATCTGTTTTGCTGCAGTCCGGTAAAAGCTCCGGCTTTGCCGGCATGGGCGGCGGGGAATCCCTGTTTGGCGGGAAGCCGACGGATATGGATGAGGCCCTGTCCCGGATTACGACGGTCTTCGGTATTGCCTTTGCTGTACTGAATGTCGTAATTGCCCGTCTGCAGTAATGGCCTGGAATCGATAGTTGTATAGCCGATGCGAATGATGGCATTGCCCTCGGGTAATGCCTTTTTTGCGTATCGAAAGGGGGAATGGCGGTCATGCTCACAGGGGCGGAACCCTTTGACTGGAAAGGAACAAATGACTGGGGCGTGCTTCTGGTCCATGGTTTTACAGGCTCCCCTTCGGAATTACGTGAATTGGGAGAACGGCTCCACGAAAAAGGCTGCACCGTAATGGGAATCCTTCTGAAGGGACATGGAACCCGGCCTTCCGATCTCATCGGCGTGACGGCGGAGGATTGGGTGAAGCAGGTTCTGGAAGGCATCCGCCTGCTACGGAAGGAATGTCCGAAAGTCGCTGTAATCGGCCTTTCCATGGGCGGATTGCTGGCTCTTGCCGGGACGGCTTCGGAACCTGTTGACCGGCTGATCCTGATTTCCACGCCGATTTTCCTTTACGACTGGCGCGTTCATTTTCTCTGGCTGGCAGGGCAGGTCATTTCTTCCCTTCCAAAACGGCGCCGCCACATTGATGCGCCTGCCCGATATGATGTAGCCTATCACGAGATGCCCCTTGCCGGTGTCCAGGAGCTGAAACGGCTCCTTGCCTGGGTGAAATGGCAGGGACTGAAACAGGTCACATCCCCCTGCCTGATCATTCAATCCAGGGCGGATCGGACGGTGCGGCCGGAAAGTGCCGACTATCTTTACGAACATATTACTTCTTCCGTAAAAAGAATTTACTTCCTGGAAGAGGGAAAACACGTGGTTACCTTGTATAAGGAAAGAGAAGAGGTATACCGCGAAATTTTTAAGTTTCTGGAGGAATCACACGAATGAGCCGCGATAGCGACAATCTATGCTTTGGTTGTGGACGGGATAACCCCATCGGCCTTCACATGCATTTCAAGGTCGATGCCAACGGTTGCTATTCCCGTTTTACGCCGCAGCCAGTCCATCAATCCTATGATGGACGCATGCATGGCGGATTGATCAGTACCTTGTTGGACGAAACCATGGGGAACTATCCCTATATGTACGAAAAGAAGGTGGCCTATACGGCCCGCCTGGAAGTCCGTTTCCGCAGCCCCGTCCTTATTGGGGAGCCCCTTGAAATCGTTACCCGGGTCAAACGGCGGAAGGGCATGATGCTGGAAATGACCGGCCAGGTCATTCGGCCTGACGGGACTGTCGCCGCCGAAGCGGATGGTAAGCTGATGTATGAGGAGAATCATGAGTAAAAAGACGCTTTCCGAACAAATTGTCCAGTATATGAACGACCACAGCCAGAGCCCCCTGGAAGCTGATGCCCTGATAGCTGCGCTTCACCTCATGGGGAAGGACATCAAGGAATTCTGGCAGGCCCTGAAGGACCTGGAAGCGGCGGGTACCATTGTCAAGACCCGTTACCAGACCTACGGGCTGCCGAAGGCGATGGGCCTGGTCACAGGGCGCCTGCAGATTACGAGCAAGGGGTTCGGCTTTGTCATTCCCCTGGAGAAAAACGGGGATCCGGATCTTTTCATCCCCGCCTCCGCGCTTTCCGGCGCCATGAATGATGATACGGTCATGGCCCGTGTTTCCAACCGGGGCCTCGATAACCGTCCCGAAGGCAAGGTCATTCGGATCATTAACCGGGCCCATGAGAAGTTTGTAGGAAGCTTTGTCAAAAACGGGGATTTTGGTTTTGTCGTACCGGATAACCGTCATATCGGACAGGATATCTATGTGCGTCGCCGGGATTTCAACGGGGCCCGGGATGGGCAGAAGGTGGTTGTCAAGATTACGACCTGGCCCGACGGATACCGGAATGCGGAAGGAAAAATCGTGGAAATCCTGGGAAACCCGGGTGACGTAGGGCTGGAAATCGTTTCAATCATCAAGGATAATGACCTGCCCCTTGATTTTCCTGAGGAAGTCAAGCGGGCGGCCGAAGCCGTTCCCCAATCCATCAGACCGCGGGAGCTGGATACACGCAAGGACCGCCGGGACTGGTCCATCATCACCATTGACGGAATCGATTCCAAGGACCTGGACGATGCCGTCTATGCGGAAAAGCAGGGAGACAACTATTTCCTTGGGGTCTATATTGCCGATGTCAGCTACTATGTACGCCCCAACAGCGTCCTTGACCGGGAAGCCTATGAACGGGGGACCAGCGTCTACCTTGTGGACCGGGTTCTTCCCATGCTGCCGCCCCTTCTTTCCAACGGCATCTGCAGCCTCAACGAAGGGGAAGACCGGCTGACCATGTCCTGTGAAATGCTGATCAATGGGAAGACCGGGAAGGTCCTGTCCTATGAAATTGCTCCGGCCGTCATTCGCTCTGCCCATCGCATGAATTACCCCGATGTCAATGCCATTCTCACTGACGGGGATAAGGTCCTGCGGAAGAAATACCGGGATATCGTACCCATGCTGGAAACCATGAAGGACCTGAGTGGTGTCCTTCATAAGATGCGGGTCCGCCGCGGTTCCATTGAGTTTGATATTCCGGAAGTCAAGATCCTGTTGGACGAGGAAAAGCATCCCATCGATGTCCATCTGAGACAGCGGGGCGTGGCTGAAACCATGATTGAGGAGTTCATGCTGGCTGCCAACGAGACGACGGCGTCCCATATGACGAAGCATCGCTATCCTTTCGTCTATCGGGTCCATGATGTTCCTGACGAAGACAGGATCCGCGCCCTCGCCGGCATCCTCGCTGAGTTTGGCGTTGCGCTCAAGATTGATGAAAAAATCAAGCCGAAGACCTTGCAGGCCGCGCTCGCCAAGGTGAAGGGGAAACCGGAGGAAGGCCTGATTTCAACGCTGGCCCTGCGGAGCATGAAACAGGCTGTCTACCAGACGGACAACGTAGGTCACTTTGGCCTGGGGGCCAGGTACTATACCCATTTTACTTCGCCCATCCGGCGCTACCCGGACCTGATGGTCCATCGGCTGCTGAAGGAACAGGCCTCCGGAAAAAAACTTACGAAAACCCAGAAGGAAGAGCTGGATGCCCGTCTTTCCCTGGCTGCTTCCCACTGTTCCTCCCGGGAACGTGCTGCCATTGATGCGGAACGGCAGACGGACGAACTGAAAATGGCCGAATACATGGTACAATATGTCGGTCAGGAATTTGAAGGAACGATTTCCGGTGTTGCCTCCTTTGGGATGTTTGTTCAATTGGATAACGGCATTGAAGGGCTCGTCCATATTTCCAGTCTTCACGATGATTATTACAATTATCAGGAAAGGGAATATGCCCTGGTCGGTGATTACAGCGGCAAGCGGTATCGTTTGGGCGACCGCGTCCGCATCGAGGTGCTGCAGGTCAATGTGCCGGAACGCAAGATCGATTTTGTCCTTTCCGGATTCAGCGATTCCCTGAAGGCCCAGATCAAGAGCGAACTGGCCAAAAAGAGCGGGGAGAGCAGGAACCTTTCCCGGCCGGAATCCCATAAGAAGAAACATAAGAAAAAAGAGGGACGGGAACATAGCCGTCGTGACGATAGAAGGAGCGGGAAAAAACGAAATGGAAAAAAACAGCGTGAAGGTCATCGCCGAAAATAGAAAAGCACGCCATGACTACACCATCCATGAAACCTATGAGACAGGAATTGTACTGACCGGGACAGAGGTCAAGTCGCTCAGGGCAGGGAAGGCCAATCTCAAGGATGCCTACGCCGCCATTACCAAAACAGCCGAGGTCTATCTCTACAACCTGCATATCAGCGAATATGATCATGGGAATATTTTCAATCACGATCCCCGCCGGGACCGGAAACTGCTCATGCACAAGAAAGAAATCCAGAAGCTAATTGGCAAGACGAAGGAAAAAGGATTCACCCTGGTGCCGCTGCAGCTCTACTTTTCCCATGGCCTGGTAAAGTGCAAACTGGCGCTGGCAACCGGTAAAAAATTGTATGATAAACGGCGCGACATGGCTGCCCGCAGTGCCAAGCGGGAAATTGACCGCGCCATGAAGGAACGCAGCCGGTGAATCGCCTGAGAGGCGGCTCACGGGCTGTTTCTCTTTTAAATGGCTGGAAGCCAGATTGGTATGAAGGAATCGGGTTCTTGCAGAAAGGATCCTTTGTTTTGATTCGTTGTCACAATTTTCATAGAATGTTTTCTCGACTTACTCCGGGGTACGTGGTATACTGAATGAAAGAGTGGGTATACTGTAAGAAATGAAACTGCATTGAATGGGAATCAATCGAAGGAGGACGATGAAATGGCACAAAAATTCTACAAATGCATGCATTGCGGAAAAATTATTGCAGTCGTGAAGGAGAGCGGTGTACCTGTCATGTGCTGCGGCCAGAAAATGGTCGAAATCGTTCCTAATACGGAAGATGCCGCCCAGGAAAAGCATGTTCCGGTTATTGAGGTCAAAGAGAACCTGGTCTATGTGAAGGTTGGATCGGTAGCGCATCCGATGCTGCCCGAGCACTTTATTGAATGGATTTCCCTGGAAACCAGGCAGGGGAACCAGAGAAAGGAATTAAAACCCGGTGAGGATCCGGCCGCCGTATTTGCACTGGCGCCCGGCGATGATGTTGTTGCCGCTTATGCCTACTGCAACCTGCACGGACTCTGGAAAGCAGAGGCCTGATTCCATTTCCTGTGATTGCCTGGCTGTTGTAATGGATGGTATGCCCCGCTTCATCAAAAGGAGCGGGGATGTTTTTTCCATGGATATTACGTTGGCAGGGGGAAGATTTTGGCGGGTTTCCTTTGGGACTTAAAATTGTATACAAAATACAAAATACGGTTCAAAATCTTGCATAACGTGATAGAATATATCATGTGCCGGGGTTCAAACACCGGCAAACTATTTAGGAGGTATCTATATGAAGGTTTTGTGTTATGGTGTCAGAGATGTTGAACGGCCGCTTTTTGAGAGCTGCAATGAGAAGTATCATTATGACATTACGTGCGTACCTGACTATCTGAATACGAAGGAAACGGCTGAACTTGCCAAGGGCTTTGATGCAGTTATCCTGCGCGGCAACTGCTTTGCCAACAAGCAAAACCTTGATATTTACAAGGAACTCGGTGTCAAGTATGTCCTGACCCGTACCGCTGGCTATGAACATATCGATCTGGATTATGCTCATAAGCTGGGCTTCAAGATGGCTTTTGTTCCTGGTTATTCCCCGAATGCCATTGCTGAACTGGCCGTAACCCATGCCATGATGCTGCTGAGACACGGTGCTTATGCAACGTATCGGTCTTCCCAGAAGAATTTCAGGATTGACGGTTTTGAATTCTCCAAGGAAATCCGCAACTGCACCGTCGGCGTTATTGGACTGGGCCGCATTGGCCGTGTCGCTGCTTCCCTGTACCATGGCCTGGGTGCGAACGTCATTGGCTATGATATGTTTGAAATCAAGGGCATTGATGGCTATTGCAAGCAGGTTCCTCTGGATGAGGTCCTGGCTAAATCCGATATCATCTCGATTCATGCCCGTTACAATACCGGCGATCCGAAACTGGTTACGGCTGATTTCATTTCCAAGATGAAAGATGGCGCCATCATTGTTAACGTGGCCCGCGGCCAGCTGGTTGACACGGAAGCCGTCATTGCAGCCATTGAAAGTGGTAAACTGAACGGCTTTGGCGTGGATACCCTGATTGATGAAGCGGATATCTTCGGTAAGGATTTCGAAGGCAAGGAAATTCCGAACCCGACGCTGGCTAAACTGGTTTCCCTGTATCCGCGCGTCCTCATTACGCCGCATCTGGGATCCTATACGGATGAAGCAGCCCGTGAAATGGTGGATATCTCCTATGCAAACCTGAAGGAATTCATCGATACGGGCGATTGCAAGAACAAGATCTGATTGATTCACAGTTTCCACCCATAACATAGAAATGCCGTATATCATCACGGGGATGGTATACGGCATTTCTGCGTTTAAAGGAGAAAGGAGCGCGTTCCACTCGGCAGGTCCGTTCTGTCCGGCCTGAAATGACGAAGGGGGCCCTGATCTATAAGGTTCCTGATTCCCCGTGGGCAGGGGAAAGGGACCCCGGAGAAATGCAAGGTCATTTCTTTGGCGTCCCTTTTTCATCACAGGACAATCAGAATTTCCAGTTGACCCCGGCCCGGACGTTATAGGTGCGGGTAAAGTCATGGCCGAAATAGCGCTCAGCATCGCGGTAGAAGTATTGGTCCTGTCCGATCCTGGCTGAATAGCCGAGGCCTACGACGCCCCAGGTACCGCTTTGGTCTCCATCGCTGCGGATGGTGCTGCCAAGGGCATCCAGGGTGACGTCATTGCCATCCATGAATTCGTGGAGCAGGCTGGCCTTGAAATAGATCTTGCTGTCCAGCTTCGGATCCATCTTCTTTACGAGGTCGAAGCCCAGACGGCCAATCAAACTCCAGTCATGGTCGCCGGAAACATCAATTCCCTGGGAATCGGTGTAGTCATAGCTGCCGAGGTAGGAGAGCTGCAGCTGGGCCTGCGGAACGAGGCTCCAGTTTTGGTCGAGCTTGTTTTCGCGTCCGTATTCCGTGGAAAGGTTAAAGACGTTTTGGTCATAATCGCCGTCATAGCGCAACCCGGTGGACCGGTCGATTGTCTTGTATTCTGTCTTGGTGTGATGGTATTTGAGGTACGTATCCCAGTAGCTGTGTGTGCCTTCCTTCCAGGCCGGTTTGCCCGCCATATCCTCGCTATTCGGGAAATATTCCCGGGTATCATAGAGGGCAATGGCAGCGTCGCGAAGCTCCAGGTCGCCGCTCAATCCTTCCCAGCTGCCGCTGTTTTTGCCATAGGCAGCAGACACGCTGAAACGATGTTTCTGACGGTCCGTATCGTTAAGAACGGTGGTGTAGCCCAGTTCATAGGTGTTGCCATCCAGTTCACCGGCACCGTCGATTCCCAGATTGCGGTATTTCAGACGAATCCAGGCTCCCTGATCGGCTCCCGGTGTGAAGTAGAGGGACTGACCGGTACGGTTGGTAAAAGTATCAAGATCCGTCTGGCTGCGCCATACCAGGTCGCGTACTTGTCCCGGTGCTTTGGCACCGTCATTGAGGCTGCGGCTCTTGACGACGTAGACATTCTGCGCGTCGTCGTCGACATACATTTCATTGACCACGCTGGTGGAAGGCTTGCGGGCCATCGGATTGTCCGCTGACAGTTCCGGGCCATTATAGGCATTGTTGTAAGCGTCCGTATTGAGCGGGTCCGTAGAGACCGTGCGGTATTCAACCTTGTAGTTGTTATTGTAAAGACCGTTCGGAAACGCTGCTACGAGGCTGCCATCCTGGAACTCGTTCTGGGAATTCTTGATGGTTGCAAAGCGGACTGCATCGCCGCTATCCATCTGGCTGTCCAGGGTGGAAAGGTTCTTGATGCGGAGCGTCTGTGTGCCGCCGCCGTTCACAACATAGAGCATATCGCTGTTTGCACCGTTTTTAGCATCCAGGTCCATGGCATAGGTGTTGGAACCGGAAAGGGTTTCGATTTCGAGGCCGTCGCCGCCGTTCTGGAAGACAACATTGCCGCCGCGGCCCGTCAGGTTCGTCACCGTGGAATGCGAGGTCATGTTCCAGGTACTGCCGTCGTTAAGCGTCAGGTTGTAGGTTCCGATTTCGGGGGTATGCGCCAGCCATTCCTCGTCAGACATAGGAGACTCATTGCCCGTGTAAGGATCGGTGATAGTCGCCGTATTCCCCTGGGCAATGTAGGAACGTTCGGCCATCAGTCCCGTTTCGCTGAATCCCGTCAGGGTGGAACCATTCGCCAGTTCCAGTTCTACCGTGCCACCCTTCATGTCTTCGGGGTTGCTCGATTGAAGTTGCTCATTAGAATACATTTGCCAGTCGCCAACAGCGAAAACATTGTTCGTAGCATAGACATTACCTGTAATGTCTATGGTTCCACCGTCTTCCGGGGTGAGTCTGACTGTCCCCTGGTCATAGGCGGTAATGTCGCCTTCGATGGTACTGCCGGCACCGTAGGAGGCCGTGATGACGGAAGCCCGGTCGGTTTTATCCCTTGTATAAGCAGCCCGGTAAGCATATAAAGAAATGCCGGAAGCATTATAAGGAGCCGCATAATGGATATCGTTACCGGAATCGTCGGACCAGCCACCGGTACCGGGGTCAGACGGAATGAGCGGGTCGACAGAACCGGAGTAAATCCAGGGATTGAAATCCTCGTTAGCGCAGGCTTGATAGTAGGTATGGGCAGCGGCCAGCGCCGTTGGCCCTTTGATGGAGAGCGTTCCATTTTTCAGGGTCACATAGCCGCCTGTTGTAGCCGTCACGGCAACGGGTCTTAAGGACGCCATGTCCTGATTTCCTCCGTCTGAGCCGGATTGTGCTTCTGTTGCCGTGATCGAAGAAATTCCACCTTTGGCGTCCAGGGTGACATCGGCTTTGCCACTGGACCAAAGGGTGAAACCGTTCGATTCCAGGGTGTTGTTCCCATTCATGTCAAGGCGGGCGCGGTAGTCGACACGGGCTCCGAAGGTGCCGCCCTTAATGCTGTTCGAAACGCCGGCTGTCAGGGTCGCCGTCGTTCCGTTTGAAATGTCCAGACCGCTTTGACCGCCAGTGATTTCGTTATTGCCGCCGGCCATCATCACGATATCACTGTGCGCAAAGTCAACATTGGGCAGTTCGCCGCTGTGCGTCGGATCCGGGGAACCAGGGTCCATCTGATCCCAGTAGATACTCACGAAGCCAGAGGCTTGAAGGCCAACATCGCCTCCACTTAAAAGATTCTCCTTTCCGGCAGTCAGGGTTGCTGTCCCGAAGCCATTTATATCAAGCGCGTAAGAGGAAGGATAATCGTGGTATTGCGTTATTGTGGCAGCAGATAATTGATTGCTTCCTCCTGCGTCAAGGGTAAAATTGACGCCATCCTTGAGTGTAACAGCGACAATTTCTTCATAAGGCGCTTCTGAAGTTGCCTTTATTACGTTGTCACCCTGCGTAGCCAGTGTCATAGTGGCACCTGGTCTTGTTGGATCAGCTGGGAAGGGATCTCCCCCTATAGGGTTATCCGTAACATCAGCCCCATTTACCGACAGTCCAAAATTATAACCGCTGATTTCCGTGCCTGCTTCCGTACTGATATGGGCGGTCCCTGCGATTACATTCATACCTGTTGGATAATGCGTTGTAGCATTCGCATCCTGCCAATACTGGGTACCGGTAGATGCAATCATGGCCTTATTTGCTATTACGCTGAGCGTTTTTCCCTCGTTTACGGAAATGCCGAAAAGGGTCCCTTTGGCAGTTATACTGCCGTTTTGGCTCTCCACGGTATACTCCTGGGACATTCCTGTGTTGTCATCGAAAGAAATTCCACTGCTGTGGGAAGTTGTGTTTATAAAATTTACATCGCCCGTTTCACTGCGCGTTCCGCTTCCCGTAATGACCAAAGCCTCTTCAGCAGAAGCCGGACGTGCTAAAGCAAGCGTTCCCAGCGCAACCCCAAGGGAAAGCAAAACATTTCTTCTTAGATTTCTGTCCATCATCAAAATCCCCCTGTTATCCTTCCAGATTCGGCGTCATGAACCTTTTCATGACAAATTTTTCGGGCTTTTGGGCTGAAACATGACTCCCTGTTCCCGTATTGCTATTTTTTTACATACAGCATCTATTATAACATCAAAACTCATAATTCGTTATAAATTTTGATTAGTTAAATTTCTGAAAATCTGGTTCTGTAATCTGAATCTTGATTCCATTCCAAATTGATGTACCATCCAGATAGGAGCCCTTTTTTTTTTTTT
>CADBQR010000043.1 GCA_902796945.1 uncultured Acidaminococcus sp. | reverse complement strand
GTTTCGATAAACCTCTTCCTCGTCTGCCCTGTTTCCATTCCAAAACCGGAAAACAAGGCACTTGCGCTCATGGCCTATAAAATCCCTTTGGAAGGCCCTCCAACCTTCCCGGTTCCCCGGCCCGGCACGCAGGGAAACGTGTTTTATATAGCTAATTAATGATACTATGTTTCCTGAAAATGGTCAACTCCAGCCAACCGGAGGACCAGAGGAGCAAGCGGGCGGGAGGGAAAGCAGATCCTTCTTTCCATTTTCCGGCCACAAGAAAGGGACTGTCTAGATGACAGCCCCTTACAAGTTATATGAAATTTCCCGGAATCAACCGGTCGTTAAGGAACACAGGAAAGCCCTTGCTTCATCAAGACTGGTAACATCGGTCCAATGAAAGACACGGAGCCGGTGGACCAGCTCAAAAGCCGTTTCGTAGCGCCCGACCAGCTCCTGTGCCTTTCTTAGGGTATCCCGCCCTACCGGGCTTGCCAGGTAACCCGCCATGGCCTGTTCGAGAAGTTCAGGATTCGTATGGCTCCAGCGTTCGCGGAAACAGCTGTGGATAAAAAGCACCAGGTCGATGGCACGGGGATCTGCTTCGATGAAACGTTTCTCGTTTTCCCAGTCCAGGAAAGTAATGACATCCCGCTCCTTGTCATAAGCAATATCCCGTAAGGCCGGACGTCCGTGGTGCAGACCGCAGTCATGCAGCCGGGCCAGCGCCTCCCCGGCCAGATGGAAGGCGTGCTCCCGGCAATCAACCCAGGGAGCTTCCTTTGCCACGCCCTGCAGGGTCTTACCGACGGCCTTCATGACAAAGTATCCGTCATCGAGCAGAACAATTTCCGGTGCCAGGGGAAAATACTGGTTCACCGTTAGGATCTTATAGACCTCACACCAGAAAGCCGCATTGACATTCTGCTTGGCAAAGGCATTTCGGTGATTGGACATGCGGCGTTTGATGAAATAGGCCTTTCCTTCATAAAGAAAGAGCATCACACGTTTATCCGGTTCCATTGCAATGGCCCGGTCCACGGCTTTTTTAAAATCGAGATCAATCATGATGGAATTCCACCCTTTACGTCAGGGAGCGAATCAGCTTGCGGGTCTGTAGCACCTTTGACGAAGACATACTCAGTTCATCGACACCCATATCCACAAAAATGGGAATCAGGTCCGGATCCGCGGCCGCTTCCCCACAGATACCGACCCAGATACCAGCATCATGACCGGCCCGTATGGTCTTACGAATAAGCCGCAAGACGGCAGGATGGCCAGCCTTAGCCATCTCTTCCAACATGGCGTTCTGACGGTCCACTGCCAGGGTGTACTGCACAAGGTCGTTTGTACCGATACTGAAAAAGTCGACTTCCTGGGCCAGTTCATCACTGATAACAGCAGAAGCCGGCGTTTCGATCATGATCCCCACTTCCAGGTCCGGATTGAAACGGATTCCTTCTTCTGCCAGTTTTGCCTTGGCCTCGTTGAGCCTTTTTTTGGCAGCCCGTACTTCTTCCAGGGAGATAATCATGGGAAACATGACCACTACATTTCCATAGGCTGAAGCCCGCAGAATGGCCCGGAGCTGGGTATTGAAAATCTCCGGCTGCCGCAGGCAGATGCGGATAGCCCGGTAGCCCATGGCCGGGTTTTCCTCCTCAGGCAGGTGGAAATATCCAACCCGCTTGTCCGCGCCAATATCCAGGGTACGAATGATCATTTTTCTGCCCTGGAGTGCTTCCGCGCCGGCACGATAGGCCTGGAAGAGCTCCTCTTCCGTGGGAAAATCGTCCCGTCTCAAGTATAGGAACTCACTGCGGAAAAGGCCGACCCCTTCTGCATCATTGGAAAGCACAAGGGGCATATCCCCTTCTTGTCCGATATTGGCATAAAGGGCAATGCGATGACCGCTTTTGGTGACCGTTTCCAGCCCCTTAAAAGCATTGAGGTTTTCTTTTCCTTCTTCTTCGGCCTGGATTTTGTCCTTCATGACTGAAAGGACCTGTTCATCCGGATCCAGATAGACCGTGCCGGTCAGGCCGTCAATGGCAGCCAGCTTTCCGTTCCAGTCCTCACCGATCAATTTATCCGTATGGACAATGGCAGGGATTCCCATGGTACGGGCAAGAATGGCCGTATGGGAATTGGCACTGCCGCCGCTTGTCACAAAACCCATGATGTATTTTTTATCCAGTTGTACCGTTTCACTGGGCGTCAGGTCGTCGGCGCAAATGATGACGGGCTGATGCAGATGGGATGCCCAGTCCGAATTTTTAGCCATCAGGACTTTCAGGATCTGGGAAGAGATATCCCGTACATCCGTGGCCCGCGCTTTCATATAATCATCATCCATGGATTCCAGCATGGCGGCAAATTGTTCACCTGCCCGTTCCACGGCCCCTTCCGCGGTCAGATGATTCTGAAGCATCAGGGTTTCGATCATATCGACATAATCCGGGTCCTGGACCATCATCTGGTGGGTCTCAAAAATGCCGGCTTCTTCATCACCAATTTCTCGGCGCGTTTTTTCTGCCAGCTGTCCCAGATGGGCAATGACCTTTTCCTGGGCCTGACGAAAACGAACCAGTTCCGCTTCCGGATTCAGGCTTGTCAGTAAGGACACACGGTCCTCGTCATCTTCATCGGGTTTTGCCAGAATGGGGGCAACTGCAATCCCTGCAGATGCCGCCTTACCTTTCAAGATAATCATAGAAACTCCTCTTATAAGTTTGCTTTCAGGAAGGCCTGCAACGCCTCGGCAGCCGCCTGTTCATCTTCGCCTTCCACAGAAACCGTAATCGGCATACCGGCCTTGATACCCAGACCCATGACCGTAAAGATTCGCTTAAGGTCCCCTTTCTTTCCGTTTCCTTCCACCTTGCAGGTAGATTTGAAACCGGCTGCCGTCTTGACCAGCTGGCCTGCCGGCCTGGCGTGGATTCCCTGCGGATCCTGGATGGTATACGTAAATTGAATCATAATGAGCCTCCTTGCTGCAAAAAATTGATTGTTTCTTTTTTATTTTATCGGGAAATATCGCTTCTTGCAAGGGTTGCCAGACAATCATCCAGCACAGGGCTGACAGAGACCGCGAATCGTAAATCGCAGAGACTCCACCAGGAAGGGCATGCCTGCAAAGAGAAAAGGACCATGAAAAAGAGTTTCACCTCTTGCTTCATGGTCCTTTTCAAGGTAAGATGTAGGATCTTATTTAATGTTATAGAACACTTTCATGCCATTATACTGAGCCGCAGCTCCAAGATCTTCTTCAATTCGCAGCAGCTGGTTGTACTTGGCAACGCGGTCGGTCCGGCAGGGAGCACCGGATTTGATTTGACCGGCATTGGTTCCGACGACAACATCGGCAATGGTCGTATCTTCCGTTTCACCGCTCCTGTGGGAAACAATGGCGGTATAGCCGGCCCGCTTTGCCATTTCGATGGCCGAGAGGGTTTCCGTCAGGGTACCGATCTGATTCAGTTTGATCAGAATGGCATTGGCCACACCGAGGGAAATGCCTTTTTCCAGTCTCTTGACATTGGTAACAAAGAGGTCATCGCCGACAATCTGTACCTTTTTGCCCAGACGGTCTGTCAGGAGCTTCCAGCCATCCCAGTCATCTTCACCCAGACCATCTTCAATCGAGATGATTGGATATTTCTTGCAAAGGGATTCATACCAGTCAACCATTTCCTCACTGGTCTTGGAAACGCCTTCTCCTTTAAGGACGTATTTGCCGTCTTCAAGCAGGCCGCTGGCAGCGGTATCAATAGCCAACCTGACTTCTTCACCCGGTTTATACCCGGCTTTTTCGATGGCTTCCACAATGACCTGCAAAGCCTCTTCGTTGGAAGAAAGATTGGGAGCAAAGCCGCCTTCATCACCGACAGCCGTAGCCAGACCCTTTTTCTTCAGGACATTCTTCAGGGCATGGTAGATTTCAGCATTCATGCGCAGGGCTTCGGCAAAGCTTGTGGCACCGACGGGCATGACCATGAATTCCTGGATATCGACATTGTTATCCGCATGGGCACCGCCGTTCAGGATATTCATCATCGGAACTGGCAGTTCCTTTGCATTGGTTCCACCCAGGTACTGATACAGGGGAAGCCCGCAGTCTTCTGCGGCCGCCTTGGCACAGGCCAGGGAAACACCAAGAATGGCATTGGCGCCAAGTTTGCCTTTGTTTTCAGTGCCATCAAGGGAAATCAGGGCCTGATCGATTTCAACCTGACGGGAGGGTTCCAGCCCAATCAGGGCATCGGCAATGACATCATTCACATTGTCAACTGCCTTCATGACACCTTTCCCGTTATACCGGTCCTTATCCCCGTCACGGAGTTCCACAGCTTCATGGACGCCGGTGGAAGCACCGGAAGGAACAGCCGCGCGGCCGACAATCCCGTTATCCAGCATGACTTCAACTTCGACCGTAGGATTGCCCCGGGAGTCCAGGATTTCTCTTGCGCACACATTGTCAATTAATCCCATTCTTAAACACCTCTGCAGTTTATTTTCTGTGAATCAGACTATGACCGGTCATGAGGGCCGGTTTTTCCATTCCAAGCAGGTCCAGCAAGGTCGGTGCAATATCCGAAAGACCCCCGGATTCCAAGGCAATACCATCTCCCGCGCCGATCACAAGGAACGGTACCGGATTGGTGGTATGGGCCGTCATCGGCGCATGGGTAACGGAATCTTCCATTTCTTCCAGATTTCCATGGTCCGCCGTAACGCAGACGGCGCCGCCCATTGCAAGGATCTTTTCGACGAGCCCGCCGACACATTCATCGACAGCTTCCATTGCGGCAACGGCTGCCTTGAAGACACCGGTATGACCAACCATATCCGGATTTGCGAAATTCAGGATAATCAGGTCATATAGGTTCCTGTCCAGGGCTTCCTGCAGCTTTTCCGTCACGATATAGGCACTCATTTCGGGCTGCAGGTCGTAGGTCGCTACGTGAGGAGATGGCACCAGGATACGGTCCTCTCCTTCGAAAGGCTTTTCCCGACCGCCATTGAAAAAGAACGTCACGTGGGCATACTTTTCCGTTTCCGCAATATGGAGCTGTTTCAATCCGGCCCTGGAAACAACCTCGGCCAGGGTATCCCGTATATCCTCCGGTGCAAAGGCAACAGGGGCCTTGATGGTTGCATCGTATTCGGTCATGCAGACCACGTGAACCGGCTGCTCTCCGTCGCGACGGGTCACTTCCGTAAAGTCCGGATCGGCAAAGGCGCGGGTAATTTCCCGGGCCCTGTCCGGACGGAAGTTGAAGCAAACCAGGCTGTCATTGGCCTGCACGGCACCGTTCACACCCTTGACGCGGAACGGCACGACAAACTCATCCGTCTTGCCAGCTTCATAAGAAGCCGAAAGACCTGCACCGGCAGATAGGGCTACACTGCCGCCCTGGCCGGTCATGGCATCGTACGCCTGCTGGATTCGTTCCCACCGTTTATCCCGGTCCATGGCATAATAACGACCGGAAACGGTAGCAATTTTCCCGATCCCGATTTCACGGCAGCGGGATTCCAGTGCGTCGATGTACTTATGGGCACTCTTGGGCGGGGTATCACGTCCATCCAGGAAGGCATGGATATAGACTTCATCGAGACCATTCCGTTTTGCCATTTCCAGGAGACCGTAAAGATGCTCCACATGACTGTGGACCCCGCCATCACTCAGAAGCCCCATGACATGGAACTTATGATGAGTGCGCCTGGCTTCTTCCATTACCTTGAGAAGGGCCGGATTCTGGAAGAAGGAGCCATCCTTGATTGCGCGGGTAATCCGGGTCAGGCTCTGGTAAATGATACGGCCGGAACCAATGGTCAGGTGACCTACCTCGGAATTGCCCATCTGCCCTGCAGGGAGCCCCACAGCTTCCCCGCTGGGCATAAGCTGGCTATGAGGATAACGTTTGAAATAAGCGTCCAGGTGCGGCGTATGGGCACACGTCGCTGCGTTGGACGGACCAGGCGGGGCAATGCCCCACCCATCCAGGATCATGAGTACTACGGGTTTCTTTTTCATGCTGCGCCTCAAAACAGATTGGCAATGGAGGAGAACTCAGCGCCATTCAGGCTGGCGCCTCCCACCAATACGCCATCAACGCCGGGAACATGGAAGCCATGGGCGTTGGTGCTGTTGACACTGCCGCCATATAGAACCCGTGTCCTGCGGGAAGCCTCATGACCGAATTTATCAGCCACGGCACGGCGTACAATCTCCGCCGCCTTTACCGCGTCGTCCACGGAAGCGGCATTGCCGGTTCCAATGGCCCAGATTGGTTCATAAGCTACTACGAGACGGCGTACTTCCTCTTCCGTAAGGACCTCGAGAACAGGCTTCAGTTCGGACAGGATCACTTCCTCCGTCTTTCCTGCCGCATGTTCATCCGCGTTTTCTCCTACACAAAGGATGGGATCCAGATGGTTGCGGTAGGCCGCCATCACTTTCTTAACAACAATTTCATTGGTATCACCAAATAAGGTTCTCCGTTCGGAGTGCCCTACAAGGGTGTAGGTCGAGCCGATTTCAGCAATCATCGGGCCGGAAACTGCGCCGGTAAAAGCGCCATGATCTTCGTAGTACAGGTCCTGGGATCCGTATTGGAGGAAGGATCCTTCCACCACGGCTGCAACGGATTCAAGGGCGGTAAACGGCGGGAAAAGCACAACTTCACAGTTTGCCATTTCCGTATTGTGCATCACTTCGTGAGCCAGATCAATGGCTTCTTCTACGGTCTTATTACATTTCCAGTTTCCGGCCACCATAGGGTCCCGTAAATCATCCAGGGCCGCAACACCGGGCAGGACCTTGCCTTCCAGATATTCAAGGGAAGCGCCGCCGCCAGTGGAAACGTGGCTCATACGGCTGTCAAGACCCATTTGCTTGACCGCGGCCGCACTGTCGCCACCGCCGACAATGGTAATCCCGTCGGATTCGGCCATGGCTTCCGCAACTTTGCGGGTACCCGCCGCAAAAGGCGCCATCTCGAAGACTCCCATCGGACCATTCCAGACAATGGTCCTGGCATCTTTCAGGGTCCTTGCATAGAGGTCCGCCGTTTTCGGTCCGATATCCAGGGCCATATAATCCGGATTCAGATGGTCAAGGTCTTCCGATTCGTGTCTGGCATCGGCAGAGAAGGATTCTGCCATTTCCAGGTCAACAGGAAGCAGCATTTTTTTATTTTTGGCTTTGGCCAGATCAAGCAGTTCACGGGCCACGGAAATGCTTTCCTTTTCAACGAGGGATTTCCCTAATTCATACCCTTCCGCTGCCAGGAACGTATTGGCCATTCCGCCGCCAATCAGGATAACATCGGCTTTTTCGATAAGGCTGCGGATAACACCGATCTTATCGGCCACCTTGGCACCGCCTACGATGGCAGCAAAAGGACGGGCCGGGTTGTCCACGGCATTGCCCAGGTATTTGATTTCCTTTTCCAGCAGGAAACCGGATACGGCGGGCAGGAAATGGGTTACGCCTTCCACGGACGCATGGGCACGGTGGGAAACACCAAAGCCGTTATTGACATAAATGTCAGCCAGGGACGCCAGTTCTTCCGCAAACTTGGGATCGTTCTTCTCTTCTTCCGGATGGAAGCGGAGGTTTTCCAGCATCAGGATTTCGCCAGGGACCAGGCCTTCCGCCGCCTTTTTGGCTTCCGGGCCAACACAGTCGGAAACAAATTTGACTTCCTTGCCAAGTTTTTCAGAAAGGCACTTGGCAACAGGGGCCAGGGACATCTTGGGAACCACTTTTCCCTTCGGACGGCCCAGATGAGCCATCAGGATCAGGGCTGCCCCCTGGTCCAGCAAATAGTTCAAGGTCGGCAGCGTGGCATCGATGCGCGTCGTATCGGTGATTTCACCGGCATCGTTCATCGGCACGTTGTAATCAACGCGAACCAGGACTTTTTTTCCTTTTACGGAAACATCTCTTACGGTTTTCTTTTCCATGAAGCACCGCTCCTTGCTCGATTATTACAGGCCTTTTTTGGCCACGAATACAGCCAGTTCAACCAGACGGTTGGAATAGCCCCATTCATTATCGTACCAGGCAACGACTTTCGCCATTCTCGGGCCGACCATCATGGTGGACAGGCCATCGACGATGGAGCTCAGCGGGCATCCCTTGTAGTCGGTGGAAACCAGGGGCAGTTCATTGTAACCAAGAATGCCCTTCATGGTCGTCTCGGAAGCCGTACGCATAGCAGCATTGATTTCCTCCTTCGTCGTGTCCTTTTTCAGGGTAACGACCAGGTCGGTCAGGGAAACATCCGGAGTCGGTACGCGAACCGAAATGCCGTTCAGCTTTCCTTTCAGTTCCGGAAGTACCAGGGCCGTAGCCTTGGCAGCACCGGTCGTGGTCGGGATGATGGAGCAGGCACCGGCACGGGCACGTCTCAGGTCCTTGTGGGCAGCATCCAGGATCTTCTGGTCATTGGTATAGGAATGGACCGTCGTCATCAGGCCCGTTTCAATGCCAAAATTGTCCAGCAGGACTTTCGTGAACGGAGCCAGGCAGTTGGTCGTGCAGGAAGCATTGGAAATAATGTTGTGCTTCTTGGGATCATACATGTCTTCGTTGACACCCAGTACAATGGTCAGGTCCTCACCCTTGGCAGGAGCGGCAATAAGGACTTTCTTGGCACCATTGTCCAGGTGCGGCTGGACTTGTTCGCGACTCTTGAACTTACCGGTGGTTTCCAGCACTACATCGACACCAAGTTCACCCCAGGGGATTTCCTTTGGTTCGGTATAGCGGGTAAACTTGATGGAACGGCTGCCAACATGCATGACATCGCCATCTACACTGATATCCTCATCAAAGATACCATGCAGGGTGTCGTACTTCAGCAGATGGGCATACGTGTCAATCCCGGAACGGGCGTTGACGGCTACGACTTCGACTTCAGGATTCTTGACTGCAATACGAAGTGCGCAGCGACCAATCCTACCAAAACCATTAATACCTACTCTTACCATTTTTCTACCTCCTAAAAATGTAAATAAAATAAATTATAGGAATTACGATTGAAGCAATTTGATGATTTCACGGGCCGCGGCTTCGTCCGTTACCAAAATGTGCTCGTGGCCGTTACGAAGAACGGACAGGATGGCCCTCCCCTTTGAGCGGCCGCCGGCAACGCCAATGACCGTTTGGATCCGGTCCAGGTCATTCACCATCAGGCCCAGGGAATCCGTACTGTAGACGACCTTGCCGTCAATACGGAAATACTGTCCCAATGCCTCTCCTTCGGCTCCTTCCGCTTTCAACCTGCGGGCAAGGGCGGCATCGACACCGCGTTTTTTGGCCATTACAAGGGCTTCGCCCATGCCATGGATCAGGATATCAGCACTTTTGATTGTGTTGATGACTTGTTTGACCCCTTCATCTTCGTCAAGGATCTTGTTCAGGATTTCCTCACTGACGCTGTCAGGCACGTAAAGCTGGAGATACTTCGTCTTCAGCCGCCGCGCCAGGACCGTGGCAATTGTATTGGCCTGAAGTTCAATCTTGTCACCAAGACCGCCCCGGGCCGGTACAATCGTCGCATTCGTCTGTCGGCCGTAGATGTTCTCAGCCATCGCTGCCAGCGTGGTACCACCGGTCACTGCCACGATGTGCTGTTTGCGGTCTGCCAGGAGGCGCAAAAGGATGCCGGCTGCCACACGCCCGATTTCCTGCACAACGACGGGATCCTCATCCGCATTGCCTGGAATAACGACGACTTTTTTCAATTGGAGCTTTTCCAGCAGGACTGTTTCCAAAGAGGATAACTTCTGCAAGCGGTTGACGTATCCCCTCAGTTCCTGCAGGAGTACATCGCCCTCAGCGGTCAGGGTCATACCGGTCAGACTGAAATCAAGCAGTCCCGCTTCTTTCAGGAAATCCACATGGGATCGCAGGGTCCTTTCGCTGAATTCCAGTTTCTTTGCCAGGCTTCGCCGGCCAATTGGCTGGTCATGACTGATCTGACGCAAGATGCTGTACCGCTCGGTGAGAAGTTGGACCATCTCGGGAACAAGTTTTTTCTGCAGGTTGATGACCTTATCCAAATCAATCTTATCCATATTGTCCCACGTGGTACATTTTGCGTCCCACTCTCCCCATAAAAAATAGCACCCTTCGCTGATTTAATTATATCACAATGGATAAAAACGGTATACACTTTTTGTAAAATTATGGTGACATTCCCGCTTTCAAGGTTCAGGAATTCCTACAGGGTTGACTATAGGATGGAAACAGTTATTTTTTTCGGCGTTTCAGTACTGTTTTATACATATATTTCCATAATAATGATTTCTTTTCGACCAATAAATCAGGAATTTTGTCCCTATTTTTTCCCATTTCAGTTTTTTAAAAATTTTTTTAAACTTTTTAAATTCCCTTTTTCCCTGCTATTTTATCGGCTTTTTTGGATCATTTCTCCCTTTTTCCGGATTGTTTTTCTTTTTGTCGTATTGTATTAATTTTCTGAATTATGTTATACTGTGCAACTGTCGGGGTTGTTTTGTATCTTTCACCAGCTGTCCAGAAGAATACCCATCTTCTTTCGGCTACCTGCCTTCTTTTACTTCCGGGATCAGTCTGATTCATCCCTTAGCACGGACCGGGAAGAAACAGAAGAATGGATGTCCCACGGCTGCTTTGAACTATACCCCATTTTGAATCGACGGCACGATTCTTTACCCCCATGATTCACTACATCGTGGTTTTCCCTCTTCCGAAGACAGCAGGAAAATAGAGGTCCTGAGGAAAACTGAAGCGCCATGAACCTGGCGGAGATCCTTGACAGGCAGGTCCATGGCTTTTCTGTACCATCAGTGCCTTTTTTTAAGGAACACGGCTTTGGTTCCTGTTGACTGCCCGGAATGCGGTGAATCATTTTCAATCATTTGCTGGATGCAGAAAGGAAGATATTTACATGTTGTACGTTGCACTGTTCGATCCCACTCCCAGTACTTCCCGGGCCTTGACCTTCCACCTCCAGACCCAGCGTGGACTACCGGAGCATGTCAGGGTTCATGAATTCCGGACTTTTGACAGCCTGCGGGAAGCGATGTTAGGAAAAAGGCATTTTCATCTCGTCATTCTACAGGATCTTATGTCCCCTTTTTCAGACCTGACCCTGGCACGCACTATCCGTTCC
>CADBQR010000042.1 GCA_902796945.1 uncultured Acidaminococcus sp. | reverse complement strand
CTTCCGCACCGCCTACGATTTCATTGATTTCCGTCGTGATGCTGGACTGACGGACTTTCTGGTAATGGATCCGCAGTTTGCCAAGCAGCGTATTGGCATTATCCGTAGCCGTCGTCATGGCCGTCATCCTGGCAGCCAGTTCACTGGCCGCACTCTGGATAAAGGCCGTAAAGATCTGGCTGCGAAGATAATAGGTTGCCAGATAGGGCAGCATTTTCTCAGCCGACGGTTCATAAACGAGGGTCGTGAAATCGCTCGGGTCGTTGGGATCCCAGACTTCCTGGCTCCTCCACTCCCGATCTTCCTCAAAATTGGTTTTCAGGGGAAGGATTTCTTCCGTCCTCGGAATCTGGACCATGGGCGATTTGAAATACGTATAGATCAGGTCGACCTCATCGACCTCACGGTGCCGGAACATGGAACTCACATAATCAGCCACTTCTTCAGCGGCCTCAAAGGAAGGTTTTTCAGAAAACCCTTCCCAGTACTTTACAATATTGAAGGCACGATGGCGGAGACCGATCCGCGCCTGCTTCCCGATTGCAATGATTGGAGAATCCTCCTTGCCGCGCAATTCGATGGCAGTGTGCTTGATGACATTACTGTTATAGGAACCGGCCAGTCCCTTATCCGAGCCGATGACAATATAAGCCGTCCGATAAACCGGGCGCTGCTCGAGAAGCGGATTTTCCGCCGGATCCAGGCGGGCCAACATGGAAGGATCACTGATGGCTTCCTGAAGCAGGCTTTTCAGTTTGCGGGCAAAGGGTGCACTTGCATCTGCCCGCTGCTGGGCCTGATGCATGCGGGCCGAAGCCACCATTTGCATGGCGCCGGTGATCTTTCCGATACTGCCGACGCTTTTCATATGGGCCCTGATCCCACTGGTATTTGCCATGGTTTATTCCCTCTTCAATGCATCCTCTTCATCCGTAGGAATGAAGAGCTTACCAAAATCATTCAGGACCTCGTCCAGGTTCTTTTTGGTTTCATCGGTCAATTTCTTTTCCCTGGAAATGGACAGCAGAATGCCCGAACAATGGGCATGCAGATAATTGAGCATTTCATGTTCATAACGGGTCACGTCACCCAGGGGAACCGGATCCATGAAGCCATTGGTTACGGCATACAGGGAAACGACCTGTTCCTCCATGGTCAGCGGCTGGTACTGCGGCTGCTTCAGCATCTCTGTGACCCGGGCACCCCGGTCCAGCTGCATCTTGGTCGTCTTGTCAAGATCGGACCCGAACTGGGCAAAGGCTGCCAGTTCGCGATACTGGGCAAGGGTCAGACGCAGGGTACCGGCTACCGATTTCATGGCCTTGGTCTGGGCCGCCCCGCCCACGCGGGATACGGACAGACCGGCGTTGATGGCCGGCCGCACACCGGAGTTGAAAAGATCGGTTTCCAAATAGATCTGACCATCGGTAATGGAAATCACGTTGGTCGGAATATATCCGGACACATCACCGGCCTGCGTTTCAATGATGGGCAGTGCCGTCATGGAACCGCCGCCGTGCTTTTCGTTGCGCCGGCAGGCTCGTTCCAAAAGACGGGAATGCAGGTAAAAGACATCCCCCGGATAAGCTTCACGTCCGGGCGGACGGCGCAGGAGCAGGCTCATGGCCCGGTAGGCAACGGCATGCTTGCTCAGGTCATCATAGACAATCAGGACATCCTTTCCCTGATCCATGAAATATTCCCCTACGGCAGCACCGGCATAAGGAGCCAGGTACTGCATAGGAGCCGTATCAGCGGCCGTAGCCGCGACAATCAGGGTATAGGAAGAAGCCCCGTATTTTTCAAAGGTAGAGGCCAGACGGGCTACAGAAGACGCTTTCTGCCCAATGGCCACATAAATGCAGATGACATCCTTTCCCTTCTGGTTCAGGATGGTATCCACAGCAATGGCGGTCTTGCCGGTTCCCCGGTCGCCAATAATCAGTTCGCGCTGGCCGCGCCCAATGGGAACCAGGGCGTCAATCGCCTTGAGTCCGGTCTGGAGCGGGACATCAACGGGCTGACGGGAGGCAATGCCCGGTGCCGTCGATTCGATGGGGCGGGACTCCGTTGTCTTGATGGCACCTTTGCCATCCAGGGGTTCACCCAGGGGGTCAATGATACGGCCCAGCATTTCTTCCCCTACGGGGATGCTCATAATGGTACCGGTCCGGCGGACCACGTCGCCTTCCTTGATTTCACTGGCACCGCCCAGGAGAACGATACCCACTTCCTGGGGCCACAGGTTCTGCACCATACCGTAGACATTGTCATGAAGGGCTACCAACTCGCCCGACATGGCACCGCCCAGACCGGTAGCCGTACAGATTCCGTCACCCACCGTCCTGACTACGCCGATCTCTTCGAGGTCGACTTTGTTTTCGTAATTTTCAAGGCCCTTTGCCAGGGCATCCGTCATATGTTCCGTACCGGAAACGCCGGATCCGTTCAAATGGATCTGCTGCATGAGGGCATCCATTTTTTCCAGCTGGCGTTTCATCGTAGCGTCAAAGACATGGTCGCCGTAGCGGACGGAAATACCGCCCACTACCGAAGGATCCACGGTCTGATCGGCAATGCTGACCGTTCTCCCGAATTTCTCGGAAAGAAGCCGGGTAACCAGTGCTTCCTCGTCCCCGCTCAGCTTCCTGGCAGTCGTAACATCGACGGAAAGTACAGTGCCTTCCGGAAACAGCTTGCGGTCCTCTTCGGTTATATGAAGGTGATCAAAGATCTGTTTCCAGAGGGTATTTTTATCCATCATATCCATATTGTAATGACAGCCTCCAAAAGAACCCGTCTGAAAAGCACCGAAGCAGGACGTCTGCCGCATTGTACGGTCTTTCGTCTACCATCGGTGCCTTTTTTGGGAACCGTATCAATTGTTCTTTTCAGCCATGGTCTGGTCCGTCACACGGGCAATCATGGCCTGGTCCTGCTGAGATGTCAGTTTCTGTTCCAGCACACGGCCGGCAATTTCCGTCGACAGGGCAATGACCTGTTCCCGGACGTCCAGCAGTGCTTTTCTCTTTTCTGCTTCCACCCGGTCACGGCCGCTTTGCAGGATTTCGTCCCGTTCGGTCTGGGCCTGCTGGACAGCTTCATCATGCAGCTTCTGGGCTTCGGCATTGGCCTTGGCAATGATCTCGTTGGCTTCCTTGCGCGCGTTCTTCAGCTGCTCAGCATATTCCTGCTTCAGGGCTTCTGCATCCTTGCGGGCATGTTCCGCTGAGTCCATATCCTTGACAATCTTGTTGCGGCGGTCATCCATGGCCTTCAGCAGCGGCTTATAGGCAAATTTGGCCAGCACCCACAGCAGAATGATGAAGTTGACGATCTGGGCAATCAAGGTATAGTTGATACTTACCATCCCTTACACTTCCTTTCTTCCGTCGGGTGCCGCTTACTTCGTGATGAAGGGGTTTGCAAAGACCAATACAATGGCAATAACGGAAGCAATGATAGGAATGGATTCAACCAGCCCGATTCCGATCAGCATGTTTGTCTGGAAGCTGCCAGCCTGTTCGGGCTGACGGGCCATGCATTCCAGGGCCTTGGTCGCCACGTTGGAGTCACCGCGGGTAGCGGCAAAGGAAGCACCAATGCCAATCAGGGTTGCTCCTAAGATAGAAGCCACAATAATAATGGTATTAGAGTCAATCATTTCTTTTCGTCCTTTCAATGCATTGTTTTTGTTTTTATTTTTTATTATTCATGGTCCTGCTTAAAGATCGGGGCCAGGGCAATGATGGTCAGCATCGTAAAGATGAAGGCCTGAAGGAACCCGATGATCAAGCTGAAACCAATCCAGACATTAGGGATGATAAAAGGAACCAGCTGGTACAATACGGCCAGCAGGATTTCGCCGGCGAGAATGTTACCGAACAGACGCAGCGCCATGGTCAGCGGCTTGGAAAGTTCTTCCAGCAGATTCAGCGGCAGCATCAGGGCAAAAGGAGAGATCAGATGCTTGAAGTATTTCGGGCCCTGCTTGATGCAGCCGAAAATATAGGTTGCCACCGCTACCGTGATGGAAAGCCCGAGGGCCACATTGACATCGTTCGTAGGGGAAGAAAGATGAACCACAATGGAAGGCATAAGACCCAATTCATTTCCTACGAAGATATAAAGGAACAAGGTAATGACAAAAGGTGTTGCCATACGGCGCCCTTCGATGCCCAGGTTGGCATCCATCAATTTGTTCAGCCATTCAATGAACATTTCAACCAGGTTCTGAATGCCATGAGGAATCTTTTCCACATGACGCGTCGATGCGAAAACTATCGCTGCCACAATGACCATCGTCAGCCAGGACATATAGATGGTCTGCATGTTGATGACCACACCCGGCATAATCTCGGTGGGGCCGTAATGGATAATTTCTGTACTGGCAGCTTCCGCAACTCCCATACGATCACTTCCTTATATAGCGTTTATTGAGGGAACCGACAAGGCTATCTGCCGCTTATTCCAATAGCCGGGGCAGTTCATTCCTTCGGCGGGTTCCCGGGGGAACGGACACCGGTCCGGGCCATCCGGATCAGCATCGTCACATAGAAGATTAAATAGGAAATCAATACCTTGCCCGGATTCCAGCGGGCTTTTAAGGCCAACAGGGTAAATACCAGCAAACAGAGGATCCGGACAGCCATCATCCGGTGCATGTAGCGGGCCGCCTGATGCGGTTCCTTGTGCATGCCCTTATAGATCCCGTAAAGAAAGAGCCCGTTGTCACTGAATCCGGCCAGACAGCCGATAAGCCAGCCGATGGGGGCCGGGTCCAGGATCCAGGCACCTGCAAGGACGGCCAAAACCGTCAGGACCTGGTGCTTTCCAATGGTTTGAAGGTCTTCCTTCAGGAAATCAGGATTCCGGGAACCGGAATTTTTCGGAGGGTATTCCTGCATAGGCAAAAAATCACATGCCGCTCTTAAATTCCGGCAGGCGCTGTACCGGCCAGCCGTGCATATTGAGCAGGAAACTTACGATCCGTTTGCAGGCCTGGCCGTCCCCATAGGGGTTGACGGCTTCCGCCATGGTCCGGTAATATTTTTCGTCATTCAGCAGCCGACAGGTCGCGGCATATACATCTTCCTTGCCCGTGCCAATCAACTTGACCGTCCCCGCTGTCACCGCTTCCGGGCGCTCCGTCGTATTGCGCAGCACCAGGACCGGTTTGCCGAGGGCCGGTGCCTCTTCCTGGATTCCGCCGGAATCCGTCAGGACAATGTCCACGCGGGCCATGAGATTGGCAAAGGGTTCGTATTCCATCGGTTCGATGAGATGGACCCGCTCCATGTCCCCCAGCACCCGTTCCGCGACTTCCCGCACTTTCGGGTTCTTATGCATGGGGAAAATTGCTTCCGCGCCCGGATTATCCTTCAGCACTTCCTTCAGCGCCTGATAGACATGGCGCATCGGGGTCCCCAGGTTTTCCCGGCGATGGGTCGTCATAAGGATCAGCTTATGGTCGGACCGGATGGCTTCCTCCAATTTGGGATTATGGAAGTCAAAATCCTTTTTCACTGTCGTTTGCAGGGCGTCAATGACCGTGTTGCCGGTTACGTAGATATCCTCTTCCGAAACATTTTCCTTCAGCAGGTTGTGTTTGGCATTTTCTGTCGGGGCAAAATGGAAATCGGCAATGGCCGCCGTCAGTTTACGGTTCATTTCCTCCGGATACGGGGATTTCTTGTTCCCCGTCCTGAGACCGGCCTCCACATGACCAACTGGGATCTGGCGATAAAAAGCCGCCAGGGCGCCCACAAAAGTCGTCGTCGTATCCCCGTGGACCAGGACAAGGTCCGGCTTTGCCTCTTCCAGCACATCACGGAGCCCCATCAGGGCCCGGTCGGTCACGTCATAGAGCGTCTGCCCGGCCGTCATGATGTTCAGATCATAATCCGGTCTGATTCCAAACAGGTCCAGCACCTGGTCCAGCATCTCCCTGTGTTGGGCCGTCACGGCTACAATGGGTTCGATATAGTCCGGATATCTTTTCATTTCCAATACGAGCGGGCACATTTTAATGGCTTCCGGACGAGTCCCAAATACCGTCATTACCTTCAATTTTTCCATTTTCATTCGCCCCTATTCCTTATCGATCCTGTAAAATCCCAATCTTTTTGGCACCGATGAAGATCACTGCAATCAGGATAACCAGCAGGGCCACTGCATAGACCCCATCCACCTCGGTCAGGAGGATGGCAGCCAGGCAGAGACCGGCGCTGATCAAATACATGAAAATGACCGCCTGCCGCTGGCTGAAGCCCATCGCAAGCAGACGATGATGGATATGGCCCTTATCAGGCTGGAAGATCGGCCGGCCATTCTTATAGCGCCGGACGATGGCAAAAGCCGTATCCATGATGGGAAGTCCCAGTGCAATGGCAGGGACCAGCAGGGCAATCGTTGCGGCACTCTTGACAGCACCGAAAATCGAAATGGCCGCCAGCATATACCCCAGGAACAGGCTTCCCGTATCGCCCATGAAAATCGTAGCCGGGTTGAAATTATACCGGATAAACCCAATAATGCCTCCGGTCAGGGCTGCCGTCATCACGGCAACGGGATACATTCCCTGCTGCAGGGCCACCATGATGATCGTAACGGAGGCAATGGCCGACACACCGGCCGCCAGTCCGTCAAGACCATCGATCAGGTTCACGACGTTGGTAAAGCTTACGATCCAAAACACGGTAAAAGGAATGGACAGGTAATCCAAATAAAAATAGCCGCCCCATGGATTGTTCAGCCATTCGATGCGAACGCCAAACAAAACCGGAATCAGGGCTGCCAAGATCTGGCCAACCAATTTCACTTTCGCCGACAGCTGAATCATATCATCCGTCATGCCTACGGCCGCTATCACGGCGCCGCCCAACAGGATTCCAATGACATCGGTCGTCAGTTCCATGGTCGCCAGGGCGGCAACCATGAAGCCTATGACAATGGCAAGCCCTCCCATACGGGGCATGATGCGGTGGTGGACCTTCCGGGCATTGGGGCGGTCGACCGCACCCAGACGAAAAGCCAGTTTCTTTACCGCCGGCGTCAGGACCCAGCTGATAATAAGGGACAGGCCCAGTGCCACAAGATATGGTTTCACAAAGATCCCTTTCTGCGGAGAATCCGCCTGAAACATTTCATTCACAACAGCCCGGAACCAGGAAATGCCCGTTTTTCCCGCGGCATTCCCCATTTTTACCTTTCCGTTCCGTTCATACAGGGAAAGGCAGCAAAGGCAGCCAAAGTGGCATTTTTCAGCCCTTATCGATGCCTTCTGATTCCTGCACAGCTAACTTTTATTATAGTACATACCAATAAAATCTACAATAAGCAGAGTCCCATGGAACGCATAAAACGTGGGAAATCGAATGAAAAATCCTTTTCCATTCAGCTCCGGAACAGGATCATGCCGCCCCGGCGCCGGTATCCCGTCTGCCAGAGCTGCCGGAAGTCCAGCCACCGCCAGGTACCGTAGGTAGTGACCTTGACCATGCAGGTACCCTCATAGATCTCGTAACCGGTCAGCAGGAACCAGTGCCATACCAGGTCCCGGAGGGATGGATCCCGATGCTTCAGGTTCAGGTAAGGAATGGGCCAGCCCGCATCGATCTGCTGCCGTACCTGATCGACGGCCGTCTCATAAGGGTGGGTTCCTTCCCAGGCATCAAGCCGGAGGGAATCAATGCCCCGGTCGTG
>CADBQR010000041.1 GCA_902796945.1 uncultured Acidaminococcus sp. | reverse complement strand
GGCCCCGGAGTGATTCGAACACTCGACCTTTTGGTTCGTAGCCAAACGCTCTATCCAGCTGAGCTACGGAGTCATAACTGAACATTTGCTATTATACTTGAACTACCAGAGTATGTCAACATTTTTTTCGTGTTTTGTTTTTTTCGTCACAGAATGGAAAGATTTAGTCAGGAAAACCTTGAAAGAAAGATCCTTGGTAGTTTTTCTATCCGATTTATTATATAATAAAATACTAAGTTTTCACACCGGCAGTGTATGAACAAGAAAGGATCATTACAATGTTATTTACTGATAAAGCGAGAATCTATGTAGAAGCCGGAAGTGGCGGAGATGGCGCTTCCAGTTTCAGACGGGAAAAATACGTAGCCCATGGCGGACCGGATGGAGGAAATGGCGGCCGCGGAGGCAGTGTCTGGCTGGTCGCGGACAAGAACCTTAATACGCTGGTCGATTTCCGTTATAAACGGAAATTTGTCGCTTCCCGCGGCGGCAACGGTGCTGCCAAGAACTGTACCGGCCATAAGGCCGACGATGTAGAGGTCAAGGTGCCGCTGGGGACAGTTGTCATTGATGATGCCGCAGGCGTGGTATTGGCTGACCTGTCCCATATCGGCGATCGCTTCCAGGCCGCCAGGGGTGGCCGTGGTGGCAAGGGGAATGCCTGTTACGTAACCAGTACGAAGCAGGGCGTTACCTTTGCGGAAAAGGGAGAACCCGGCACCAGCAGCTGGCTCCGTCTGGAACTGAAATTGCTTGCTGATGTTGGCATGGTTGGCTACCCCAGTGTTGGAAAGTCCAGCATTGTTGCCCGTGTTTCAGCCGCACGTCCGGAAGTGGCAGCCTATCATTTTACTACACTGACCCCGGTTCTTGGCGTAGTCCGGCTTGACGCGGAAAATTCCTTCGTCCTGGCGGATCTTCCGGGACTGATTGACGGGGCTTCCAAGGGCGTGGGACTGGGGCATGATTTTCTCCGCCATATTGAACGGACCCGCGTTATTTTGCATATTGTGGATTGCAGCGGTTGTGAAGGACGGGATCCGGTGGAGGATTTCAGGAACATTTGCCATGAATTGACCCTGTACAGTGAAAAACTTTCAAAAAGGCCCCAATTAGTGGTAGCCAACAAGATGGACCTGCCTGGGGCCGAGGAAAACTATCCGGCCCTGGAGGCCTGCGTGAAGGAACAGGGATACCCTATCATGAAAGCTTCCGCTGCGACCGGCGAAGGCCTCCGGGAGGTCATGTACAAGGCCTTTGAAATGCTTCAAAAGGCACCAAAGGAAGAAGAATTCCTGGAAATTGGCCATTTAAAGGAAGTTGATCCTGATTCCTTTGAGGTCCTGACGGATTGCGAGGATGCTGATTTTGAGGTCAAAGGCAAAAATATTGAGCGCCTCGTTGCCATGACAAATTTTGACAATGAAGAAGCAACCTATCGCTTTCAGCTCATTTGGCGCCGGCTGGGAATCGAGAAGGCCCTGAAGGAAAAGGGAATCGAAGAAGGCCAGTCCGTCAAGATTGGCGACATGATTTTTGACTACAAGGATCAATATTGATTGGAATTAAAGCGGATTGAAGGGTAAGGCGGTGGAATGATGGAACGCGAAAAATTAGTGCAGGCTAAACGTGTCGTGATCAAGGTAGGATCCAGTACGATTACCTATCCAAACGGAAAAGTCAACTACGAAAAAATTGAAAAACTTGCCCGCGTAATGGCTGACCTGCAAAACCAGGGAAAGCAGATGATCCTGGTTTCCAGTGGTGCCGGTGCGGTCGGTGTCGGTAAATTGATGTTTTCTGAGAAACCAAAGGATATTCCTGGCAAACAGGCCTGTGCGGCCGTTGGTCAGGGTATCCTGATGCATATCTATGAACGCTTCTTTGCTGAATACGGTCAGTCCGTGGCACAGGTGCTGCTGACCCGGGCCGATACCCTTGACCGGCACCATTATGCCAATTCCCGCAATACGTTCCTGCGGCTGCTCGAATGGGGCATCATTCCGGTCGTCAATGAAAATGACGTAGTATCCATCGATGAATTCAAGATTGGCGACAATGACAATCTTTCTGCTTTGGTAGCGGGCATTGTCGATGCCGATGTGGATATCCTTCTTTCCGATGTAGATGGCCTTTATACGGCGAATCCGCAGACCCATCCAGATGCGAAACGGATCCCGGAAGTGACGGAAATTACGCCTGAATTGGAAGGCATGGCCGGCGGTGCCGGATCCAAGAACGGGACCGGCGGCATGATCACTAAAATCCAGGCCGCCAAGGTAGCTAATTCCTCCGGCATCAGCCTGGTCATTGCCTCCGGTGAGGATCCGGAAGTAATCCGGCGGGTCCTGCGGGGCGAACCGGTGGGGACCTTATTCATTCCCCGGGTATCCCATCTGCAGTTCCGGAAACAATGGCTTGCATTTGGCGCCAAGATTGCCGGAACCCTTGTAGTCGATGATGGGCTTGCCAGGGCCATCCGCCAGGAAGGAAGCTGCAGTATTTTGCCGGTGGGCATCGTATCCGTGGAAGGCGAGTTTGAAAACGGCATGACCGTCAGCGTCGTCGATAAAACCAGGCATGAATTGGCTCGCGGCCTGGTCAACTACGGTACGGAAGACCTGAAGAAAATCATTGGCTGCCAGACCCGGGATATTGAGAAAATTCTTGGTTACACCCATACCGATGAGGTCATTCATCGGGACAATCTTGTCATCATGTAGGATAAGGAGGCAGTGACATGTATGAATATGGTATGGTCCGGAGCCAGGCGGAGGCGGCAAAGAATGCGTCCGTCGATCTGGGACTCTTGAATACGCAAAGGAAAAATGATATCCTGCTTGCCATGGCGGACGGACTTATGGCCCGGGAAAAAGAGATCCTGGCGGCCAATGAAAAGGATATGGATCGGGGCCGTAAAAATGACCTGAAGAGCTCCTTCCTTGATCGGCTGCTTCTTAACCATGAACGACTGGCACAGATGGCAGAGGGGATCCGTCAGGTGGCGGACCTGCCGGATCCGGTGGGAAAAATCCTAAATGGCAGCACGCTTTCCAATGGCCTGACCATCATGAAAGTGACCGTGCCGCTGGGGCTGATTGGTATCATTTATGAAGCCCGCCCCAATGTCACGGCGGATGCCATTGCCCTCTGCGTCAAGAGCGGTAACGCAGTTATCTTGAAAGGCGGGCGGGAAGCCATTTTATCCAATAAGGCGGTGAGCGATGCCCTCATCGAGGCCGGATGCAGGGCCGGATTGCCAGAAGGGGCCGTCCAGTTCGTCAATATCGAGGAACGGGAAGCCGTCAGCGAGCTGATTCATCTGGACGGTCTTGTGGACGTTGTGATTCCCCGCGGAGGCGCCGGGCTGATCCATTCGGTCGTGCAAAACGCATCGGTTCCGGTTATCGAAACCGGTGCCGGCGTCTGCCATACGTATGTGGATGCCAGGGCCAATGTGGATATGGCCGTGGCCATTGCCCTGAATGCCAAGGTCAATCGGCCCAGCACATGCAATTCCATGGAAACCCTGCTGGTCCACAAGGATATAGCGGACCGGTTTATGCCGGCCATGGTGGCTGCCTACGAAAAAGCCCATGTAACCCTCTTTGGTGACGACCGGGCCCGCAGCTATCAGGCTGCCATGGAAAAGGCAACGGAGAAGGATTGGGCCACCGAATATAATGACTTGCGCCTCAGCGTCAGGATTGTCGATTCCCTGGAAGAGGCCGTTGCCCACATCCGCCGTTATGGTACGGGGCATTCCGAAGCCATCGTGACCGACGATTATGCAGCGGCACGCCGCTTTCAGCAGGTGGTGGATGCAGCCTGCGTCTACGTGAACGCATCGACACGATTTACGGATGGCTTCCAGTTTGGCTTCGGCGCAGAAATTGGTATCAGTACCCAGAAACTGCATGCCCGCGGGCCTATGGCCTTGCCGGAACTGACAACGACGAAATATCTGATCAACGGAAATGGCCAGGTCCGTTCCTGATGATTTCCAGATGTAGGGCATTGCCGGTAACGTGGTTGCCGATGGCCTGGGTGATGGAAAACGTTGACTGCCTGGCAGATGGTGTTTCGGGGTGGACCAAAGGGGATTCCTGCTGTGCAGGACGGTTCGGAACAACCGGGCCTGTCTGAAGGGCTGGGTTTTGGAGATTTTGCTTTGTTGTCTTTTTGTTCATCAATTATTCATATTTGAATGATATGATGGGGCAACAAAAAAGAAGGTTCGAATTTTCGTATGAGTGAGGTGGGGGAAAACGTGAATTTTTTCAAGAAGCATAAAATCGCATTAATTATCCTGGCTGTACTGATCCTTGCTTCCGTGGGAGGCGGTATGTGGTACAAAAATAAACTGGCAAAGGAAGCCATTGCACAGATCCGGACCGATGAGGTCAAACGGGAAAATATCCGCCATACGATTTCGGCGACCGGGGCCCTGAGTGCGTTGGACAATGTCGATATCAACTCCAAGATTACGGGGCGAATCGTAGCGGTTTATGTCAAGGAAAACGATCATGTGACGGCCGGCCAGGTCCTGGTCAAATTGGATGATACCTCCCTGAAAAAAACGCAGGAAATGAAGCGGGCCACCATGGTGGACCGCGAAGCAACGTATCGCCGTGACTTGTCCTTGCTGCAGCAGGGGGCAATCTCCCAAAGCACGTTCGATACGGCGGAAGCCAATTACCTGTATGCCAAGGCAGATTATGAACAGGCCGTGGCCAATACCAATGATACGGTCATTACTTCCCCGATTGACGGATATGTCATCGGCAAGCCGACTTCTGTCGGGCAGACTGTATCATCCGGTATTTCTTCGCCGCAGGTCATCATGAACGTGGCAACCCTGGATAAGATGCAGATTGAACTGATGGTTGATGAATCCGATATCGGGCAGGTCAAGGATGGGCAAATCGTTGAATTTACGGTCGACGCTTATCCGGACCAGACCTTTAAGGGAATTATTTCGTTGATCAGCCGCAGTGCTACAACCACCAACAATGTCAATTACTATACCTGCTATGTGGATGTGGATAACGTGGAAGGAAAACTGCTGCCTACGATGACGGCCCGTTCCAAGGTCATTGTCGGGGAAGTTGATGATGCACTGACGATTTCCCAGAAATGCCTTTTTGCTGATGGCTCGCGGAAATATGTCAAAGTCCTTGATAAGAATACCGGCGAAACCCGTGAGGTTGACGTAAAAGTCCTGATGGAAGGCGAAGACCGGTATGCTGTTTCCGGTGACTTAAACGTTGGCGACGTCCTCATTATCAAGACCTCAACGATCAAGACGCAGCAGAGACGCGGAGGACCTCCCATTTAAGGGGGAAGCACGCCATGAACGTAATTGAATTGAAAGACATTGTTAAAAGCTATGCCATGGGAGATTCAACGGTAATGGCCCTGAATCATCTTACGGTATCTTTTGAAAAAGGAAAATTTACGTCGATTGTAGGGCCGTCAGGCAGCGGGAAATCCACCTTGATGAATGTACTGGGATGCCTGGACCGGCCGACGTCGGGACAGTATATCCTGGAAGGCAAGGATATTGCCCAATACTCAGATGATGAACTGGCTCATACGAGGAATGCCCGGATTGGCTTTGTTTTCCAGAGTTTTAACCTTCTGTCCAAGCTGACGGCCGTGGAAAATGTGGCCCTGCCCCTCGTCTATGCCGGCGTAGGCCTGAAGGAACGCACGGAACGGGCCGAGCAGGCCTTGAAAGACGTGGGTCTTGGGGCCCGCCTCTACCATAAACCGAACGAAATGAGTGGCGGCCAGCGGCAGCGGGTCGCCATCGCAAGAGCCCTCATCAACGATCCGGCCATTATCATGGCTGACGAACCAACGGGCAATCTGGATACGAAATCGACGCTGGAAATCATTGATATTTTTGAAAAGCTGAATAAAATGGGAAAAACGGTCATCATGGTAACCCATGAGCCGGAACTGGCTGATATGACACAGCGGATCATCACGATCCGCGACGGGCAGTTGATCAAGGACGAACGGAGGGACTGAGGAATGCTTCGCGAGTGCATCAAAATGGCTTTCGAGGGAATGCTTTCCAATAAACTCAGGACCTTCCTGACGATGCTGGGAATCATCATCGGCGTCGGAGCCGTCATTGCCATGGTTTCCCTGGGCCTGGGCATGCAGGAGAAAGTCAAGGAAAACATCAGCAGCATGGGCAGCAACCTGCTCATCGTCATGAGCGGAGGCCGGACCGCCAATGGACAGCGAATTGCCAGCGGCAGCGGTGCCCATCTGACCTATGATGATGCCAAGGCCATTGAAAAAAACGTGGACGGCATCAAGTATGTGTCGCCTGGCGTGCAGACCAGTTACCAATTGGTTGCGGGCAACCAAAACTGGAACTCCTCTGTCCAGGGGATGACCCCGAATATCATCGATATCAGGAATTATACGATTGCCGAAGGCCGTATGTATACAGAAAAAGAAATGACAAGCCGTGACCGTGTCTGTGTCATTGGGCAGACCGTGGCTGAAAATCTTTTTCCTGAAGGCAGTCCCGTGGGAAAGACCATGCGAATCAATAAAGCCCCGTTCCGGGTTATCGGTGTATTGAATTCCAAAGGCCAGTCATCCATGGGGCAGGACCAGGATGATATCGTCTTTGTCCCGCTGACAACGGCGATGCAGCGGCTGATGGGTCTTACTTACATCCGGAACATAACAATCCAGTGTGAGAATGAGAAACTCATTGACCAGGTGCAGTCCGATGTGGTGGCCCTTCTCCGGCAGCGCCATAAAATCAAGACCGGCGATGACGATGATTTTTCTGTCCGGAACCTGGCGGAAATCATTAAGACCGCCCAGGAAACGACGGGATCCATCACCCTGCTTCTGGCTATTGTGGCAGCCATCAGTCTGCTCGTCGGTGGAATCGGGATCATGAACATCATGCTGGTGTCCGTAACCGAACGAACCCGCGAAATCGGGATCCGGAAGGCACTGGGGGCCACGTATCATGATATTTTGCTGCAGTTTCTTGTTGAATCCATGGTCATCGGGGTTACCGGTGGCACAACCGGTATGATCCTGGGGACCATTGTTTCGGTCATTGCGGCCAAGGTCATCGGCTGGCCCGTTGTTGTATCGATCCTGGCTACCATCATTTCGGTGCTCTTTTCTGTGGGTATCGGCCTTTTTTTCGGCCTGTATCCAGCCAAGAAAGCTGCCCTGCTAGACCCGATTGAGGCTCTGCGCTATGAGTAAGGAACCGACTTTGGGAGAAAAATGGAATGGGTTCAGGGCTTGGCTGCGTCGGCCAAAGACCCTTTTTGATCTGAAGGATCGCCTGAAAGCCATTGCGCTGCTGCTTCTTTTATCGTTCCTGCTGTTTCACCTGATCAAAAGACTCGGTTGGTAAGTGTTCATTTGTTACTTATGACTGCTGTGCATTTTGTTTTGCGCAGCAGTCATTTTTGTTGCGAATATTACAATTGGAAGGGAATCGTCGGTGATTCCTGGAAGGTTATGGGCAAGAACCGTCCCAATGCCTTATAATAAAAATATCTGTGGCTCCTTTTCTGGTCAGAAAAGAGTTCGAATGAAAGCGTCGGAACAATAGTGAACATGAAATGTCCCCATGGAGGTGGGAATCGTATGGCCCCAAACGGAAAATTTCCGCTGCCGCCGGTCCTCTTCCGGCCTTTGAATGAAGCCGGTTTTCTTGTATTGTTTGGAGAAAAGCTCACGCAGGAGAACGTTCTTCTGGCCTGCTGCCTTCAGGCGCAGCTGCGGAAAGCGCCTTTTCCCGGATTGATTGAGACAGAAGTCGTTGGCACGGGCCTGATGATTACTTATGATCCGCTGCCCCTTTCCGCGATGTCCCATAAAGCAGAGGATACCTGTGAATCAAAAGGGTATCGGGAAGCGAAAAGCTATGTTGAAGCGCTGTTGCCAGAGGTGGTGACTGCTTCCGGAACGGATGGGGAAGAGCCTCTCCGGCTGCCGCTTTCGTTTGCACCGGACAGTCCTTTGGAACCGAAGTTAATTTTACAGGGGTGCTACGTAAGCTATGCTGCCGGATTTGACAATGCCCTATGCCTTTTCGAGGAAAATCGTCCGATTCCACCCTGCCGGGAAAAAGAGGGAAAACGGAAACCTGTACCGGCTGGCAGTGTCGGTTTGTGGGATGGGGCGGTTCTCATAGCGCTGAGGGATACGGAAGCCGCCTGGGCTGTCATCGGACAGGTCCCTGCCGATCGGGTTGCTGGCGGGCGGTCGGTCCCTGTCGGAAAGAAAATCATTTTTGAACTGCCAGAGGACGACTTTGCCGGACGGGGAGGGAGCAGACCATGAAAATACGCGTGGAAAAAGGTTCGCTTCTTGCCGCAATCCAGGACAATGGCCGGTATGGGACCCGTGCCGCCGGCACTTCCCCCGGGGGTGCCCTGGATATGGTTTCCCTGCATCTTGCCAATTTGCTCGTGCAAAACCGACCGGAAGAAGGAACCTTGGAAATTGGTGGGTCCGGCCTTTCCCTTTCCGTTCCGGCTGGCCTGACGCTTGCCCTTACAGGAGCACACCGTCAGGTCCTGTTGGATGGGAAAGCCCTGCCTTTTTACCGGCCTGTCTATATTCGAAGAAAGGGAACCCTCTTATTTGGAAAAGCGCTTCGGGGACGAGTGACTTATCTTGCCGTGGCCGGAGGCTATTCCCTGCCGCTTTCCTGCCCGGGCAGGACGTTCGCGGAGGGGGATGAATACGCCATTGGACGGATTATCCCTTCCCAGGCAGCCTTCGTCGGGCGTATGGAGCGATGCGCGGAACCTGACGATTCATTTGTTACGGTGCCTTGGTCCATTGATGGTGATTTCGTTTTTCCGGACGGTCCTGTGCGGGTTGTGGAAAGCCATGCGGAAAGCGCAGTCCCGGAATCAAGCAGGGCGACGTTTTTCCGCAGTTCCTACCTGCTTTCTTCCCGGTCGGACCGACGTCTTTATCCCTTGGAAGGAATCAAATTAGAGCCTGGGAAGGGGTCCTTATTGGCGCCGGTACCACTTCGTTTCGGAAGCATTCAGGTCAGGGAAAACGGGGATCCGGTTATTTTCATGCCCGATGGGGATACGGTCGGATGCGGAAGCCTCATCGGCCAGGTCATTCTGGCGGATTTGCCGCGTGTTGCCCAGTGTCGTCCCGGTGAAATGCTGACGTTCCAGCCAATCTATCAAACCCAGGCTGAAGAATGCCTCGCCAGGCAACAGGCTTATGTGAAGCAGCTGAAAGCGAAGATTGAAGAAGCCTTGCAGCGACGAGTATAGATTTCGTCGTCCCTAAACAGGGGTGCCGCAATTTTGCGGCACCCCTGTTTGCTGATGAGCTGGAGATTTTCTGCGGGCCATAAAAAACAGACATGAAAAAAGCAATCAAAAAACTGGGAAGCTTCCCTGCTTTGGGGTATTGTCATCCACGGTGTCAGTTTTCATCGCCGCTGCATTTTACCAAGAAAGAGGGACTTCCGATTCTCACGAATCGAAAGTCCCTCTTCGGTTCTAAGGGCGCTGTTTTTCGCAGCTCCTCTTTTTACTTTTATTGAACCGCTGGTTCTGTCAAGCACCGCGGTTCAGATGTACAAACCGGCACCGGGACCGACTGGCAGCCCTGCCAGCATCCACAGGCACATCATGATTCCCCAGAACAGGAGGAAGGACATGGAGTAGGGCAGCATCATGGAAGTGAGCGTTCCCAGACCAGCGTCCTTTTCATACTTGTTCATGAAGACGACAATCATGGCAAAATAGGACATGAGAGGCGTGATGATGTTGGTGGAAGAGTCACCGATCCGATAGGCGACCTGGGTCAGGGCCGGGGACAGGCCAAGCCGATACATCATGGGCACAAAGATGGGAGCCATAATGGCCCATTTTGCCGAGGCGGAACCCATGAAAAGGTTCAGGAAGGCCGAAAGGATAATGAAAAGCACAATCAGGGGAAGCCCTGTCAGACCGGCGGCTTCCAAAGCATCGGCACCCTTGAAGGATACAATGAGCCCCAGGTTGGTCTTTCCAAAATAAGCAATGAACTGGGATGCAAAGAAGGCCAGGACCATGTATCCGCCCATGGACTTCATGGCCTCCGTCATGGAGGTAACCAAATCATGGGAAGTCCTGATCTTGCCGGTTGTCCTGCCATAAGCCAGGCCGGGAACCAGGAAAAGCAGCAGGATGGCCGGAATCAAACCACCGTGCATGAAGGTCTTCAGGGTCAGCTCACCGTTTGGTTCAGCAGAACGGAAGACCGCATTGGCCGGGAACATGAGAAGTGCCATGATGACTACGTAGATTACAAGGGCAATACCGGCATTTCGAAGGGCTTTGTTTTCCAGTTCGGTAATGGGTGTATTGTCAGGGCGGTATTCACCGGTGTAGGTTCCCAGATTCGGTTCCACGATTTTATCGGTAACGAAAGTTCCGACAATGGTCAGGAGGAAGGTCGATGCAGCCAGGAAATACCAGTTGCACGTAGGATCCAGGGACATATCGATGCCGGCTGCAATCAGGGCCTGGTTGGTGATCCCTGTCAGCAGGGGATCCGTAGTGCCAAGCAGAAGGTTTGCCGAGAAGCCTCCGGAAACGCCGGCAAAAGCCGCGGCCATACCGGCCAGGGGATGACGGCCGGCCATCGCAAAGATCAGGGCCCCGATGGGGATGACAATTACGTATCCGGCATCAGAAGCAATGTTGGACATAATTCCGGCAAAAAGAACAATGGGGGTAAGGAACTTTGGGTTGGCATTCATGAGGAGCTTTTTCAGCGTCGTGTTGAAAAGCCCGGACCATTCCGCTACACCAACACCAAGCATCGCCACAAGGACCGTACCAAGAGGGGCAAATCCTGTATAGTTCTTTGTTGCCGAATTAAACATGTAGCGCAGGCCTTCCGCATTCAGGAGAGACACTGCTTTTTTCGTGACTTCCGCCTTTGCCCGGGCATCAAAATACGTAACGGAAACGCCCTGCATGGCGACAAAGTGGGAAATGAGGATAACCGCCAGAGATAGAAGGAAGAACAGCATGGCTGGATGGGGCAGTTTATTGCCAATGATTTCCACGCCCTTAAGAAATCCTCCGATTTCTTTGTTTTTACCATTGGTTGGAGTTGGGGATTGAAGTGTGTTTTTGTTTTGATTGCTCATTTTTTTCTCCTTGAGTTCGGTTGAAGCACAGAAAAGTTTGTTTTTTTGTGTTTCGGGTTGGGATTTGAGTGCAATGTCACGAAAGAAATGTGTCATGAAACAGCTATGTCCAGGCTGCGATTCTCATCGTACTTTCCCTCCTTACCATCGATATTGGCCCTATAAAATGGCCTGTCCTGTCTTTAAAACTTTGGTGACAGGTTTTTTCAGATTACTCTTATTTTACCAAAAAGATAAGAGTATGAATAGAACGAAATTTTTAATAATTTTTACACAAGGTGAATTTGCAGGCCTGCCGCATCCATTTCCTTTCCAGGGTTGAAACGGTCTTGTTGATGCCGGGAAGGGATGCCATGTTGGAAGAACTGGTTTGATATCCACTGTTTCCTGGTGAATCCATCTCTTTCTTATGATATGATAAAGGTCAGGAATTTTCTCAGAAACGGGATGGATCGGTATCCATGTTGATTTTGCAGAACCAGTCAGCCGGTTTCCGGGATCTTGGATTTTCCAGGTAATCAGGGCATGTGTCCTTTGCAGGGCGCTGCCTATGACAGGAGGCTTCCCATCAAGGTATATTTTTGATGCGGGGAACCTGTCAGAAAGGAGAAAAGATGCGTGATACTTCGTTGGTCTTTCCGGTAGACGGGAAGGGCCGGATTTTATTGGGCAGGAAAAAACGTGGCATGGGTTTTGGGAAATGGAATGGCTTCGGCGGTAAGATTGAACCCGGGGAATCCATGCGTCAATGCGCCTGCCGGGAATTATGGGAAGAATGTGGACTTGAGGCAGAGGAAAGCAGCCTCGAACTGGTGGCTGACCTCTATTTTGATCAGCCTTCGGATGCCCGTTGGTCCCATGGGGGCATGGTTTATCTGGTACGTTCCTGGCAGGGAACGGTCAATCGTTCCGAAGAGATGGAACCGCGTTGGTTTTCCCTTGAGGGTTTACCTTATGATGAAATGTGGCAGGCCGATCGGATCTGGGTTCCCCGGGTTTTGGGAGGAAAGCAGCTGCGGGGAACGATCACCTTCGGGGCAGACGGGGATACCGTCCTCGATACGGTATTCCGGGAGGTTCATCTTGACCGAAAGAAATAAATGGGTAGAAAAGCTGCTGCAATGGTTTGACCGGACAGGGCGTGCCTTGCCCTGGAGAGAGCAAAAACCCAGGAATCCCTATCATGTATGGGTTTCAGAAATCATGCTGCAGCAAACCAGGGTTGATACCGTTAAAACTTATTTTACTGAATGGATGCGTCGTTTTCCGACCATTGATGCACTGGCCAGGGCTCCGGAAGAGGAGGTGCTCCGTCTCTGGCAGGGACTCGGTTATTACAGCCGTGCCCGAAACCTCCACCGGGCGGCCCGGGAAGTCCTGCTGCAATGGGGCGGGACACTGCCGCGTACGCGGGAAGCACTGCGTACATTGCCCGGAATCGGCGATTATACGGCGGGAGCCATTTGCTCCATGGCCTTCGGGCAGAAAACCCCCGCGGTGGATGGCAACCTGCTCCGCGTCCTGGCACGTTTGTATGCCCTTGATGAGGATGTTCTTTCCCTGGCTGGGCGACGAAAAATTACCGGGCTTGCCGAAAAGGTGATTCCCGCTGCCCGGCCCGGGGATTTCAACGAAGCCCTGATGGATCTTGGAGCCCTGATCTGCATTCCCCTGAATCCGCACTGTGACCAGTGTCCGCTTGCCGCGTACTGCCAGGGGTTTCAGCAGCATCGGGCTTCGGAACTGCCCGTGCGAAAGAAAAAAGCCCCCCAGAAGGAGTTTCATGCAGTCTGCCTCCTGGTTCAGCAGGAAAACGCGATTTTGCTGCATAAACGTCCGGATAAGGGCCTTCTGGCATCACTCTGGGAGCTGCCGACCTTTCTTGCGCCGGAAAAAAATGACTGTCTTCTTCTTGCGAGGGAAAACTTTGGTACGTTCGGGGATGTTCCCCTATGGTGCCATAAGCATGTTTTTTCCCATCAGATCTGGTATATGGAAGCCTATGAGGCGGAAACGCCTGCCTTTCCTTTGGATGCTTCCTATCGCTGGGTTGCTGCCGATGAACTTTCGGCCCTGCCCTTGAGCGGGCCCTGTCAGCGATTTTTCCAGGACCTCCGGGAAAAACGGGCCGGTGGGAAAAATAAGCGGTAGCGATGGAGTCTCTCCTTCACTGCAGTGAACGTGGCCGGGGGATACGGAAGGAAGGTTTTCTCAGGGCGCAGCCGATCATCAGGCTGCCTGTTCGGAGGACGCCCTATTTGTACCTCCCTGTAAGCTATGCTATAATTTAGTGAATTCTCGATACAACAGATACTTAATAAGAAGGTGATGACAATGAATGAATCCCCTAACCGGAATCATTCCAGACGGGCCCTGTATTATTACATTGCGGCCATTTTGATCATTTTGGTCATCAATACGATCATTACCCCGATGTTTTTTAAACCGCGGGTACAGGAAGTTACCTATACGAATTTCCTGAAGATGGTCGACGAAGGCAAGGCAACCAAGGTTGAAATCAACCAGAACCGGATTGCCCTGTTGTGCAACAAGGATGGCAAGGATCAGATCTATGTTACCGGCCGGGTGGATGATCCGGAACTGGTCAATCGACTGGTCAAGGCCAATGTGGAATTTTCCCAGGTCGTGCCCCGGGAAGAGTCCCCGATTTCCAAGTTCTTCAATAACTGGATCCTGCCTTTCCTGATCTTTATGGTGATTGGGCAGCTGATTATGCGCTTCTTAGGCCCTAAAATGGGCGGTGGCAACATGATGAGCTTTGGCAAAAGCAATGCCAAGGTATACATAGAAGCCCAGACTGGCAAAACCTTCAAGGACGTGGCCGGTCAGGACGAAGCAAAGGAAGCGCTGCAGGAAATCGTATCTTTTCTGCATGATCCTTCCCGTTACAATGCCATCGGCGCAACCATGCCCAAAGGCGTACTGCTTGTGGGACCTCCTGGCACTGGTAAAACCCTGCTGGCCAAAGCCGTAGCCGGGGAAGCAAAGGTTCCTTTCTTTTCCATTTCCGGATCTGAATTCATTGAAATGTTTGTTGGTATGGGCGCTGCCCGTGTCCGTGACCTGTTCAAGCAGGCCCAGGAAAAAGCTCCGTGCATTGTCTTTATTGATGAAATCGATGCCATCGGGAAGAAAAGGGACAATGGTTCCTTTGGTAGCAATGATGAACGGGAACAGACCCTGAACCAGCTGCTGTCTGAAATGGATGGCTTTGATGGCAGCAAGGGGGTTATCATCCTGGCGGCTACCAACCGTCCGGAGGTACTGGATAAAGCGCTCCTCCGTCCTGGCCGCTTTGACCGCCGGGTGCCGGTTGAATTACCGGACCTGCAGGGACGGGAAGCCATTTTAAAAGTTCATTCCCATGATGTGCGGATTTCCCCGGATGTGGATTACCATGCCATTGCCCTGGCGACGAGCGGTGCCTCCGGGGCCGAACTGGCCAACATCGTAAACGAAGCGGCGCTGCGGGCTGTCCGTATGGGCCGGCAGATCGTAATCCAGGAAGACCTGGAAGAATCCGTTGAGGTCGTCATCGCCGGTGCCCAACGTAAGGGTGCTGTCATTTCCCAGGATGAAAAGAAAATCATTGCCTACCACGAAATTGGCCATGCTCTGGTTGCAGCCAGCCAGACGGCCTCTGCCCCGGTCCACAAGATTACGATCATTCCCCGTACTTCCGGCGCCTTAGGGTACACCATGCAGGTGGACACCGAAGAAAAGGTCCTCATGACCAAGGAAGAACTTTTCAATAAGATCGTTACTTTGACGGGTGGCCGTTCTGCAGAAGAAATCGTGTTCAACAAAGTCACGAGCGGAGCTTCCAATGATATTGAGCAGGCTACCAAGCTGGCTCGTGCCATGATTACCCGTTTCGGCATGACGGAGGAATTTGATATGGTGGCATTGGAAACGGTCAGCAATGCCTACCTGGGCGGTGACGCTTCCCTGCGTTGTGCACCTGAAACGTCAGCCCGTATTGATGAGGCCGTTTTTGAAACCGTGAAGAAAGCGCATGCCAAGGCCCGCGACATTTTGAATGGCCATCGGGAAAAGCTGGATGAGCTGGCGGCTTACCTGTTAAAAAAGGAAACCATTACCGGCGATGAGTTCATGGCAATCCTGAAAGGCCAGAATCCGGACGACCCGGAACCGGCAGCGTCGGACGCCATGCAGAAAGCGAATCCTGATGCTGTTCAACCTGCCTGACCGCTTCTGGAGTTTCTGTGAAAAATATTGATGAAGTGCCCCCATAAGAGGAATCCAAAAACCCGCTTATGGGGGTTTTTTATAGGGTGGGAGTGGTCCGTTGTCCTGCTTCGCTATAAAAAATTGATAGCCGGTATGGTATCTGGCTCAGCTCATGATGCCTGGACGCCTGACGGATGGACCATCAGGAATGAGGAATTCATGATGGTCATGATTTTACAAAATTGACGAAAAATACAATAAATTTTTAGAATCCCGGAGCTGATTTCATGGTATAATGAGGCCGTAAACGTGTTATGCCGGAATGGGCAGGTGGAAGGAATCGACTGTCAGCCGGTAAAAACAAAGGAGGCTTTGGAATGGCAAGATTTACATTACCAAGAGACATCTATCATGGGTATGATGCCATGGACGTCCTGAAAACGCTGGAAGGCAAAAGGGCCATTATTTGCACGGGCGGCGGTTCGGCCAGACGGAATGGTTCCCTGGGCAAGGCGGAAGCATACCTGAAAGAAGCTGGTATGGAAGTCCGGATCTACGAGGGAATCGAATCCGATCCTTCCGTGGAAACGGTCCTTAAAGGGGCTGCCGTTATGGAAGAATTCAAACCGGACTGGATTGTGGCCATCGGCGGGGGATCCCCCATTGATGCTGCCAAGGCCATGTGGATCAAGTATGAATACCCGGATATAACCTTTGAAGAAATGAAAAAGGTGTTTGGAATTCCCAAACTGAGACGGAAAGCTCATTTTGTTGCCATTTCTTCTACGTCCGGTACGGCGACGGAAGTGACCTCCTTCTCCATCATTACGGACTATGAAAAGGGAATCAAATACCCGATTGCCGACTTTGAAATAACGCCGGATATTGCCATTGTCGATCCGGAACTGACCCATGGAATGCCGAAGAAACTGGTTGCCCATACGGGCATGGATGCCTTTACCCATGCGGTGGAAGCTTATGTTTCCACGGCCAACTGTGAGTTCACGGATCCCCTGGCCATTCATGCGATTGAGCTGATCCAAAAGTATCTGGTCAAATCTTATGAAGGGGACATGGAAGCACGCGACAAGATGCACTATGCACAATGTCTTGCGGGAATGGCTTTTTCCAATGCCTTGCTGGGGATTGTCCACTCCATGGCTCATAAGACCGGTGCCGCTTTTGCTGATTGCGGGGCCCATCTGATCCATGGGGCTGCCAATGCCATGTACCTTCCGAAAGTCATTGCCTTTAACGCCAAGGACAGCACGGCCGCTGAGCGGTATGGAGTCATTGCCGACTATATGCATCTGGATGGAAAGACGACGGAAGAAAAGATCAAAAACCTGATTGCCTGGATCCGTGATACCCAGAAAAAACTGAACATCCCCAGTGCCATTCGGTTTTATGGTAAGGATGCCCTGCCGGCACCGGAAGGCTTTGTGCCAGAGGCTGTATTCCTGGAAAGACTGCCGAAAATTGCTGCAGAAGCCATCCTGGATGCCTGCACTCCTTCCAATCCGCGCCAGCCAAGTCAGGAAGAAATGGAAAAACTCTTCAAGGCTTGCTATTATGACCTGGACGTTGACTTTTAATATTGATTTCCTGAGCTGCTGCCTTATGACAGCAGCTTTTTTATTAAAAGGATAATCACGGTTAACGGCGAAAGAGTACTATAATGAATGCTTTCCGGCAATGAAAAATTTGTCCAAAGGAATGAAGGAGTGGTTTTCCATGGAAAAAAAGCGGGAATCCTATCTGACACGACCTTTTCTCGTTATGTCGGTCATGAATTTCCTGGTTTATAGTATTTTTTACCTTCTGATGATGGTTGTCGCCCCTTTTTCCATGGACATCCTGCACAGCGAGCCATGGGTGGCCGGGCTGGCTGCGGGCTGTTTTCTTCTGGCCGCCATGGTGGGCCGGCTTTTCACGGGCCGTTATATTGAGGAAATCGGTAAACGCCGCCTGCTTTTATGGGGGACCATTGGGTATATCCTTGTCATGCCCCTTTACTATTTTGTCGATTCAGCGCCATTTTTTGTTGGGTTGCGGCTGCTTCACGGGATTGGCCTCGGGGTTTCTTCCTCGGCCATTACCACCATCGTCGTCAATATCCTGCCCCGGAGCCGACAGGGGGAAGGGCTGTCCGCTTTTACCCTCAGTGCCATGGTAGCCATGGCTGTGGGCCCGATGATTGGAATCATGCTCTACCATCAATTGGGATTTACGGCCATTCTGCATATTTGCATGGGCCAGAGCCTGCTCCTCCTGATCAGCCTCTTCGCTTTTTCAATCCCGGACCTGCCTGTGGCGCCGGAAAACCTGAAGAAATTTGGTTCCGGGTTCCGGGGGCTTTTTGAGAAATCGGCCCTGCCGATTTCCTTTGTGGGAACCCTGATGTTTCTGGCCTATTCCGGCTTGAGTGGTTTTATGGCTGCCTATGCGCGGCAGATCCATATGACGGAAGCGGGCGGACTCTTTTTCGTGGTTTATTCCATTGTCATCATTGTTTCACGCCCTCCCATGGGAAGGCTTTATGATCGGTGGGGCCAGCGGGTTGTCGTGCCGACTTATTTCGCTTTTGCCCTGGGTCTTTTGCTGTTGAGTCGGGCTGAAACAAGCCTGGTTTTTCTGCTTTCGGCGGTTTTTATCGGATTTGGGTTTGGAAACTTCAATACCCTGGCACGGGCGATTGCGGTACGGCCTCTTCCCAACTATAAATGGGGAATTGCTTCATCTACTTATCTGGCAATTTCGGAAGTCGGATCCGGCCTGGGGCCATTTCTGCAGGGTATTTTCCTGCCCTATCTGGGTTATCGGAACCTTTATCTTTCCCTGGCCATGGTCACGCTGCTGGCTTTTGCCCTGTATGTGCGCTCGTACGGGCCGGAAATCATGAAAAAGCCAGGCAATGAATAATCATTTTGCCCCCTGAACCATCAAGAATAAACGGGGCTGCCGCAACAGCGGCAGCCCCGTTATGTATTGTCGGAACCAGAAAGCGGTTATTATTCAAATTGATTATGGAAAGCGGTGGCAAAATCCTCCATGTTCAGGGAACGATGATGGATCAGTTCATTGATCCGCAGTTGCAGGAAAGGCTGCTGGGTCATTTTTTGGGCCTTCAGGAGGGCAATCTGCAATTCTGCGGACCATTTCTTATCCGGCCAGTTTTCAAGGACAGCAATGGCACTGGCCCTTGCTCCTTCATCAAGGGAGGTGAGTGCTTCTGCTAAAATCCGCTCTCCCCGCCCGGGCTGTTCCATGAGCCCTTCCAGGAGCGGCATGACCAGGTGCTCGACCTGGAGGTATTCGGTCATGTGGTTTTCTGCAAACTTCAGGATCCGGTTCAGACGCTGCTTGTTTTTTGTTGTCAGCAGGTAGGGGTACAATTCCGTCCGTAACGGTGCTTTTTTCAATAAGTCCCACACCTGGCTGTGAATATCGATATTCAGGATGTAGGCCATGTTGAGGGCCAGCAGATTGACGCTGCCATCTTTTTTCAGGATACGCCGGGGAAGCTCCGTGACCCAATCGGTCTCCATGATCATGGATTCCAGGGTGCCCAGGAGCAGATGGCACTGATTCATACTGAGATGATCCCAGTTCGCGTTGTCAACCATGGACTGCAGCTCCTGCCAGAGACTGATCAGGCCGGCATTTTGTTCCAATGTCCGGTGATGCTTTTTGGCCTGGTCAAGGAATTTCTGGAGCAGGCTGAAAAGTTGGATAATCGGCATCTGCCCGTCGATTTCTTCCCGTATCTCCTGGGATTTGGCTTCAAAATTCAACAGAAAATCGACATAATCCACAATGGTGTGGGTCATTCCGTCAAAATCCCTGTCGGAAATTTCCCGGGCATCCAAAATTTCCAGCAAATTGCTGTTCTTTAAAATGAGAAGGGAAACCGCAGGATAATCAATGTCCAGATCCCAACCGTTCAACAGGAGCCAGTGTTTTTCTTCCGGCGTAACGAAATTATACGTTTCCATGGCACTGACTCTTCCCCAACGCCGGGTATGGGTCATTATATCCCACAAATCCTCTTCTTCCAGCATGTGCCCTAATTCCAATGCGTAAATGACATAACTGGTGAATTCCTCGCAACGGGATAGCAGCAGCAGGTCCTTCTTGATGGCAGCCGCAGCGTTCAGGTTCGCTTCGTTCAATAAATGCAGGCCTGCCACAGTAATGGCCAGTTTCAGGGGTTCCGGCGCAAAGGCTTTGTGGAGCCAGGAAAGGCATAACTCCCAGAGCGGGCCGGGAATGGGCCGTGTGGACATGACATCGACAAGGAAATCATTGTACAGGACAAAAGGCGTTACTGCCAGGCTGTAATATAGATTGGTGGCAATTGCCCGGTTCGGGTGCGCACTGTAAGCTTCCAGTGCCTCAAGAACCGGTGCGCCTACCTCTTCCTGGGTCGGTTGTTCGATATCGGACAGGAAGACATCCGTCGAACCGGGTTCGCGGAAGAGGGTCGGATAGTTTTCCACGAAGGTCCTGTCCCGAATGAGGTCCGGATTGAAGAAGCCATTCCTGTCAATATGGTCTTTTATCAGCGTGTAGAGACTCGTTTCTTCTTTCCAGGGTTCCATGATATTTCCATCCTTATCCAAAGGGCAGGGAAGACTGCCTAAAAATTTATGGTATTTCTATAGTTTGCTTATTATAGCACAAAAAGCAAAGGGACGGTTAATAAATTTGATTTTTTGACTAATCAGCAGGACCGCGCTGGATATAAAGAAAAGGACTGTCCTTATGGGCAGCCCTTTTAGCGGGAAGTCAGCCAGGAATCAATCCCTTCCATCATCATGGATGGAAACGTAGATCAGGGAGACGGGCTGACGGATGTTCAGTTCAAATTTTTCGGATCCGTCGTCGGAAACGTACAGGGTATCCGGAGTCAGGGGCTTACCGTTCAGCGTACTGCCAGCCAGTTTCTCCTCCGTGACAAACGGGACATATACGAAACGTAGCTTTGCCGTTCCGAAGCGTTTTGACGATTTAATGACGCTATAGGTTGCATGCAGCCCTTTTTTGTACATGACATTGAAATCGACGGCTTTTCCAACGGAATGAGTATGCCAGCCCCCATCGAGAAAATCTTCCTCCAATGGCTTCAATGTGATGCTGGTTCCTTTTTCCTGGTAGGTTAAGGTGAAGCCGCCCTTCAGCGGGGTAATGATCCGGTTGAACCCGGGCAGCAGCGTCCAGTCGGAAGATTCCAGGTCGACCGTGGCTGAACTGATGCGAACGTCAAAACGGCGCTCTTTATAGGAAGAGCCTTTTGGATAAATAAAAAATTCTGTTGTCGTACCGCCGGACCAGGTTGTGGAAGTCGCCTGGCTGCGGGGAATCATGGATACGGTCATAACAGGCACCTCGGTTCTTGAAATTTCAACCTCATGCTACTGTAAAAACGTCAAATTTTAGTCAAAAAATGGATTTTGGACGTATTTTTTGTTTCAGACGTTTTTCAGTCGTGAAGAGGATAAAATAAATCCGATTTGAAATGAACCGCTTCGCAGTAAGCGGTCAAATTTATGGAGGTGCCATCATGGCTAAAAAATTAGTGGAATTTGTACCGAATTTCAGTGAAGGCCGCGACAAGGAAAAAGTTGAAAAGATTGTGGATGAAGCCCGTAAAATCAAGGGCTTGACCCTGCTTGACTATTCCCTCGATCCAAACCATAACCGTTCGGTTGTAACCATCATCGGTTCTCCGGAAGCCGTAACGGAAGCTGCCATCAATATGGCAAAGGTTGCTATTGGCCTGATCGATATGAGAACCCATCATGGTGCCCATCCTCGGTTTGGCGCTATTGACGTTGTTCCTTTCACGCCGGTCATGGGCGTTACCATGGATGAATGCATCAAGATTGCCAATGATGTCGGCAAGGCTTACGGTGAAATGGGCATTCCTGTCTATCTGTACGAAGATGCCGCTACCAATGAAGAACGCCGCAACCTGGCTACGATCCGTAAGGGCCAGTACGAAGGCTTCTTTGAAAAGATCAAGGATCCGAACTGGAAACCGGATTATGGCCCCTGCGAAATGAATGCCATTTCCGGCTGCTCTGCCATTGGCGCCCGGGTACCCCTGATTGCCTTCAACGTCAACCTCGGTACGGATAATGTGGAAATCGCCCAGGCCATTGCCAAGAAGGTGCGCAATATCGGCGGTGGGCTGCACTATGTAAAGGCCATTGGCCTGAAATTGGAAGAAAGAAACCAGACCCAGGTTTCCATGAACCTTGTCAACTATGAAAAGACGGCTGTTTACAGGGCCTTCGAAATGGTCAAGATGGAAGCCCGCCGCTATGGTGTTCCTGTCGTAGGCAGCGAAGTCATCGGTACGGTTCCGATGAAGAGCCTTCTCATGGCTGCTGAATATTACCTGCAGATTGAAAACTTCAATATGGATGAAATCCTTGAAAAGCGTCTCCTGGATGCAGAGGACTAAGGACTGTTTCAAATAAATGGATCTGGGAGCAGGGCGGAGGGCTGCCTCCAGCGGCTGCAAAAAACTGACAGAAGGCTGGCCAATCGGCCCTGCTCGGCTTCCTGAGATCATAGGCCTTTAGGCAAGGAGGAACTGCGCGTGTTAAGCGATATTGAGATTGCTCAAAAGAACGTAATGGAACCCATCGGCAAGATTGCCGAACAATTGGATATTTTGCCGGAAGAACTGGAACAATACGGTCATTATAAGGCAAAGATTTCCCTGGAACTCCTGAAACGTCTGGAAAAGAAACCAAATGGCAAACTGGTCCTGGTTACCGCCATTACCCCGACTCCGGCGGGCGAAGGCAAATCGACCACCAGTATTGGTCTGGTCCAGGCTTTGAACAAGATTGGCAAAAAAGCGGTCGTTGCCCTGCGTGAACCTTCCCTGGGTCCTGTTTTTGGTATCAAGGGAGGCGCTGCCGGCGGCGGATATGCACAGGTTGTGCCGATGGATGACATCAATCTCCATTTCACCGGCGATATGCATGCCATTACCGCTGCCAACAACCTGTTGTCGGCGATGATTGATAACCATATCCATCAGGGCAATGCCCTGCGTATTGATTCCCGGCAGGTTACCTGGCGCCGCGTGATGGATATGAACGACCGTGCCCTCCGCAATGTGGTTGTCGGGTTAGGCGGCAAAGTCTGCGGTTTCCCCCGTCAGGATGGATTCATGATCACGGTTGCTTCGGAAATCATGGCAATCCTTTGCCTGGCCAAGGACCTGCAGGACCTGAAGGAACGTTTCGGTCGGATTGTCATCGGCTGCGATCTGGATGGGAACCCTGTCTATGTCCATCAATTGGGCTGCGAAGGAGCCATGGCCCTTCTCATGAAGGATGCCATCAAACCGAACCTGGTCCAGACCCTGGAACATACGCCGGCAATCATTCATGGCGGGCCTTTCGCCAATATTGCCCATGGCTGCAATTCGCTGCTGGCAACGAAGATGGCCTTGAAACTCGGCGATATTACTGTTACGGAAGCCGGCTTCGGTGCTGACCTGGGTGCTGAAAAATTCATGGACATCAAATGCCATTATGGCGGTTTCTATCCGAACGCGGTGGTTGTCGTTGCCACCATTCGTGCCCTTAAGATGCATGGCGGCGTCAAGAAAACCGACCTGAATCAGGAAAATGTCCAGGCTGTCAGTGATGGCTTCTCCAACCTGGCTAAACAGGTCGAGAATATGCGCAGCTTTGGTCTGCCCGTCCTTGTTGCCATCAATAAATTTGCCAGCGATACGCCGGCGGAAGTGGACATGCTCCTCAAGAAATGTGAAAGCTATGGAGTCGAAGTCACCCTCAACGAATGCTGGGAAAAAGGCGGCGAAGGCGGTATTGACATGGCCCATAAGCTGGTGGAATTGCTGGAAAAGGACCATTCCAAGAAAGTGGAACTGTATGATGTGAAGGATACGATTCCTCATAAACTGGAGGCCATCTGTACCAAGATTTATGGTGGTGACGGTGTTGACTTTACGCCGAATGCCAAAAAGCAAATCAAGCAGTTGGAAGACTGGGGACTGGACAAGCTGCCCGTGTGTGTAGCCAAAACCCAGTATTCCCTGAGTGACAATCCGGCACTCCTGGGGGCTCCGAAGAACTTCCGGATTACGGTGCAGGATGTCCGTGTGTCCAATGGCGCTGGATTCATCGTCTGTCAGACAAGCAATATCATGGTCATGCCCGGCCTGCCGAAGAAACCGGCTGCCTTGAACATGGATATTGACGCCAACGGTAAGATTACCGGTTTGTTCTGATTCATAGGGGCTGTTGCACAATCCTGTAGCAGCCCTTCTTTTATGGGAATTGGATGGTAGATCATTGTAGAAACGAGGGATACCCTATGGAATTAAAGAAAATGACAGTGGAAGCATTCATTCAGGAAACCAGTTCTTCTTCCCCCGCTCCGGGTGGCGGCAGCATTGCTGCCCTGAACGCTGCTTCTGCTGCGGCCTTGATTGAGATGGTGGCCCATTTAACCATCGGCAAGGAAAAATACGCCTCTGCGGAACCGGAAATGAAGGAAGTCGCTGCCAAGGCGGCGTCCCTGAAAAATGAATTCCTGGCCCTGATTGATGAGGATAGCAATGCCTTCAATAAAATCATGGCCGCCTTTAAGATGCCAAAAGGAACCGATGAAGAAAAGGCTGTGCGTCATGAAGCCATTCAGGAAGCGACCAAAGGAGCTGCGTTGGTGCCCTTTAAAGTCGGCGAAACGGCAAACCGTCTGCTGGAGCTGGCGGATATTGTGATCTGCCGCGGCAATGCCAATGCAGTAACCGATGGCGCGGTAGCTTCCATGAATGCCAGGGCCGCAGTGCGCGGCGCGTTCCTGAACGTCAAGATTAACCTGAGCAGCATCAAGGATGCAGCCTTTGTGGCAGATCTGACAGAAAAAATGGCGGCCATTGAAAAAACGGTGGATGCCCGGGAACAGGCGCTGCTTGGAAAAGTAAAACTCTGATGGATTCGTTGAAAAAGGGGGTCCTTTGACCGGACCCTCTTTTTTGATGTTCTTCTTCTGTCCGATGGCATGATATCCTGTTTTGTGGGCAAAGGAATTCTTTTTCCAAAGAAAAAGCCCTGCTTTACAGGACTCATGGGGTATCTGGACGGGATAGCCTGTCATTGCCGGTTTCTTCCCTTTCCTGAATCAAGGGCAACCGTTTTTTCCTGGTGGCGAAGCAGGGGCTTGTAATTCCTTAATCGAGAGAAAAAAACGACTCGTTATGAAGGAACAGGAACGGGAATATAGTGTGGAACTAAACAAAAAGTGTAATTTATCATTCGATATGATAAAAATGATAAAACTTATTTAATTTTTATCATTCGGAATCAGAAAAGAAGATCGTATGTTTTTTTAACATGTTTTTTTTGCTGGACTCACTGTAAAACGCGTAAAATCAAGCCTTTTACTGAACCTTATGCTTTAGCAGGGTATATTGCTGTCTTTCGTCAAAAGAAAAAAGATGTTCATAAAATGCGAAAAACTGATAACAACAGGGATTTTGACGTTTTTCAGTCAGCTTTTCTTTACAATGAGGCCGTAGATAAAGGAAGACCGGGCAGGCGGCTTCCTGATGATTCGTAAGATTTCGGAGTAATCAATTGAAAAAGGAGTTGAGATTTTTTCATGGAGATTTTGACCAACCCAATCGTAATATCCGTTATTGTTATGTCTGCCTTATGCCTGGCCAAAATGAATGTCCTGCTGGCAATCCTTGTATCCGCTGTTGTTGCCGGACTGACCGGGGGCATGGATCTTGCCAAGACCTTCAGTACCCTGATTACCGGTATGGGAGGGAATTCGGAAACGGCATTGAGCTATATCCTTCTTGGAATCCTGGCTGTCGCAATTGGTCGTTCCGGAGTGGCTGATATTGCAGCCCGTAAGATTGCCAAAACCGTAGGTACTAAAAAAGCCCTTTTCTGTTTCACCATTGCATTCTTCTCCTGTTTTTCCCAGAACCTGATCCCGGTTCATATTGCATTCATTCCTATTTTAATTCCGCCTTTGCTCCATGTCATGAATAAAATGAAACTGGACCGCCGGGCCGTTGCCTGTGCCCTGACTTTTGGCCTGAAGGCGCCTTATGTGTCCCTGCCGGTTGGATTTGGGCTGCTGTTCATGACGATCATCAAGGATCAGATGGTAGCCAACAAGGTCAATGTCGGAATCAGTGACATTTCTGCTGTTATGTGGATCGGCGGCGCTTCCATGCTGGTCGGCCTGGTCCTGGCCATATTGCTGTACTGTGCCCATGACCGCGAATATAAGGACCTCCCTATTACTGGCGTCTCCGATGAAACGGCGGTGGGGGAACCGAAAATGACGGCTGCCTGCTGGAAAGCCCTTTTTGCAGCGGTGGTCGCCTTTGTTGGACAGTTATATTTTGAATCCCTGCCAATAGGTGCCGCCAGTGGTCTTTTGGTCATGATCCTGACCGGTGGCATCAAGTGGAAGGACGTCGACCAATACGTTGATGGCGGTGTTCAAATGATGGGCTTCATTGCCTTTGTCATGCTTGTAGCGGCTGGCTACGCCCAGGTGCTTCGGGAAACCCATTCGGTTGAAGCCCTGGTCAATGCGACGACTTCCATTATCAATACGAAATTCAGCGGCGCGTTTATCATGTTGGCCGTTGGTCTTTTGATCACGATGGGAATCGGGACTTCCTTCGGAACCATTCCCGTTGTTGCCTCTATTTACATTCCCATGGGTTATAAACTGGGCTTCTCGACTGGGTCCATTATCCTGTTGATCGGTATTGCCGCCGCTTTGGGCGATGCCGGTTCTCCTGCCTCCGATTCCACATTGGGGCCGACGTCCGGCCTGAATGCCGACGGGCAGCATAACCATATCTGGGATACCTGTGTACCCACCTTTATCTTTTATGATATTACCTTGTTCATCGGCGGCATCATCGGTGCCCTGATCCTGGGGTAATTTATCGGATGGCTGCCTTTACCTGCCAAAAAGGCGGCCGCTTCCTTTGAAAAATTTTTGTTTGATCCCTGCACTGTTCCCTGTAACTTGTAAGTCTGTGAGGAGGATGACGAACATGCTGTTGAAAGACGTCAGGAATATCAAGGAGGTTGTTCTGACCGGTAACGACCTGAGCCTGGAAGAACTGGTAGCCGTCAGTCGCTATGATGCAAAAATCAGGGTGGATACCGACGCGGTTGCCCGAATCAAGGCGTCCCGTGCGCTGATTGATGACATTGTGGAAAATGAACGTGTCGTCTACGGTGTGACAACTGGTTTTGGCTCCCTGTGCCGTGTTTCCATTTCCAAGGAGGATTGCAGCCAGCTGCAGGAAAACCTGATCCGTACCCATTCCTGCGGGTATGGCAATCCATTGTCCCGGGAAGTAACCCGTGCTGCCATGCTGATCCGTGCCAACGCGCTGGTCAAGGGATATTCCGGAATCCGTCTGGAAACCCTGAATACCCTTGTCGAAATGATCAATAAAGGCGTTCATCCCTATATTCCGGAAAAAGGGTCCCTGGGAGCTTCCGGAGACCTGGCACCGCTTGCTCATATGGTCCTGCCCATGCTGGGCCTCGGCGACGCCGAATATAACGGTCAGCTCATGAGTGGCAGGGAAGCCATGGACAGGGCCGGGATCCCGACAATCAGACTGGTAGCCAAGGAAGGCCTGGCTCTTATCAACGGGACCCCCATCCTGACCGCGATGGGTACGTTTGCCCTGTGGGATGGCATGCTGCTCCTGAAGCAAAGTGATATTGCAGCCGCCCTTACGCTGGAAGCCAACCGCGGCATCATTGACGCATTTGATGAAAGGCTCCATACGATTCGTCCGCATCGTGGACAACTTGATACGGCCTACAATATCCGAAACCTGACAAAAAACAGTACCTATGTGACACACCAGGGCGAACTGAAGGTCCAGGATCCGTATTCCCTGCGCTGTGTTCCCCAGATCCACGGCGCCAGCAAGGATGCTTTGGGATTTGTCAAGGAAAAGGTTGACATCGAAATCAATTCCGCTACGGATAACCCGATTGTCCTGCCTGACGGAGCGGTCATTTCCGGCGGAAACTTCCATGGTGAGCCGATGGCATTGCCCTTTGATTTCCTGGGCATCGGCCTTTCTGAAATTGCCAATGTTTCTGAACGCCGCCTGGAACGGACCATCAACAATTCCCTCAGTGGATTCCCGTCCTTCCTGGTTGCGCATCCCGGCTTGAACTCCGGTTTCATGATTACCCAATATGCAGCAGCTGCCCTTGTCAGTGAAAACAAGGTGCTGGCGCATCCGGCGTCGGTTGATTCAATTCCCAGCTGTGAAAATCAGGAGGACCTCGTTTCCATGGGTGCGACGGCGGCCCGGAAAGCAGGGGAAATCTGCTACAATGTGCGTCGTGTAATCGCAACGGAACTCCTCGCTGCCTGCCAGGCCATAGACCTGCGCAAGGGCGAAGGCTTCAGGCTCGGTGATGGGACCCAGGCCGCTTATGACGCGGTCCGCAGGAGCAATCAATTCATTGCCTACGATAAAGATATCGAGATGTTCAAGGAACTGGAAAAAATTACAAATGTCGTCAGGAATGGCGATGTCCTGGAAGCGGTTGAGGAAAAAGTTGATTTAAGATTCTTCTGATATCCTTTCCGGAACCGACAATACGGGAATACGGTGCTTTCGCAGCGGGACTGTGTTGGCACCGTATTTCCACCATGATCGATGGAACGGGAAGCAAAACGGGAGAATCGACGGATTTTCGGACGGAACCGACCGTTTTTTCGACGCTTTCCTGAAGGACGGCCTGGTTACGGAAGGAGAAAATGACTGAAATACGGTTTTCATTCGACGTTTTTCAGATGATGAATCGATAAAATCATGGTGTAAATCCAATGGAGAAGATGGTTTTCCGTTCCTTCATACTTATTCTGCAAAAGGAGTGCTTGACCTATGAAAAATGCTGACATTGCAAAGGCGATGACAATTAAATTGGAATTTCCTGACGGACTGCCTCCAAAGAAAAAGTTCGTTGAGGGAATCCGGCGGGCCCCGGATCGTGGCTTCCGCCTGACCCCGGCACAGACCGAGCTGGCGTTGAAAAATGCCCTGCGCTACATTCCGGAAGAGTTCCACGCGGAACTGATTCCTGAATTCCTGGAAGAACTGACTACCCGCGGCCGCATCTATGGGTATCGTTTCCGCCCGGAAGGCCGTATCTATGGCAAACCGATTGACGAATACAAAGGGAAATGCACGGAAGGGAAGGCTTTCCAGGTCATGATTGATAATAACCTGGATTTTGAAGTGGCCCTGTATCCCTATGAACTGGTGACCTATGGAGAAACCGGTTCCGTCTGCCACGATTGGATGCAGTATTTGCTGATCAAACGGTATCTGGAAGAGATGACGCCGGATCAGACCCTCGTCATGGAATCCGGACATCCCGTAGGGTTGTTCCGTTCCAAGCCGGAAGCGCCAAGGGTCATTATCACGAATGGAATCATGGTCGGCGAATATGATAACCAGAGGGATTGGGAAATCGCGGAAGAGATGGGCGTTGCCAACTATGGCCAGATGACGGCCGGCGGCTGGATGTATATCGGGCCGCAGGGAATTGTCCATGGTACCTTCAACACGATCCTGAATGCCGGCCGAATGAAGCTGGGAATTCCTGAAGACGGCGATCTGGGTGGCAAGCTGTTTGTAACATCCGGCCTGGGCGGTATGAGCGGTGCCCAGGGCAAGGCTGCCATCATTGCCAATTGTGCGGCAATCATAGCGGAAGTGGACGAATCCCGCATCAAGACCCGCCTGGATCAGGGTTGGATTTCCGGCGAATCGGATTCCATCCCGGAAGTCATCAAACTGGCCCAGGACGCCATGGCCAGGAAGGAAGGCAAAGCCTATGCCTACCATGGCAACATCGTAGACCTGCTGGAATACATTGCCGACCACGATATCCATGTGGACCTGGTGTCCGATCAGACCTCCTGCCACAACGCCTATAACGGCGGATATTGCCCACAGGGACTGACGTTTGAGGAACGGACCCGGATGCTGGCAGAAGATCCGAAACATTTCCATGAATTGGTTGATAAGAGCCTTCACGCCCACTTCAATGCATTGAAGCGGATTACCTCCAAAGGGGTATATTTCTTCGATTATGGCAACTCCTTCATGAAGGCGGTCTTTGATTCCGGCGTCAAGGAAATTTCCAGAAACGGCGTGGATGATAAAGATGGATTCATCTGGCCTTCCTATGTGGAAGATATCATGGGACCGCAGCTTTTTGATTATGGCTATGGCCCGTTCCGCTGGGTATGCCTGAGCGGCAAGCCGGAGGACCTGCATAAGACGGATATGGCTGCCATGAGCTGTATCGATCCGAACCGCCGTTATCAGGACCGGGATAACTATATCTGGATCCGGGATGCCGAGAAAAACAAGCTCGTTGTCGGTACCCAGGCCCGTATCCTCTATCAGGATGAAATCGGCCGGGTCAATATTGCCCTGAAATTCAATGAACTGGTCCGTAAGGGCGAAATCGGACCGGTCATGATGGGTCGCGATCATCACGACGTATCCGGTACGGATTCCCCGTTCCGTGAAACTTCCAATATCAAAGATGGCTCCAATGTCATGGCCGATATGGCTGTGCAGACCTACGCCGGCAACGCGGCTAGAGGCATGAGCCTGGTGGCACTCCATAATGGCGGCGGCGTCGGTATCGGCAAGGCCATTAACGGTGGCTTTGGCCTGGTCCTGGATGGCAGCCATCGGGTCGATGAAATTATCCGCAGCGCCCTGAGCTGGGATGTCATGAGCGGTGTTGCCCGCCGCAGCTGGGCGCGCAATGAACATGCCATGGAAACCGCCATTGAATACAACGCGACCCGTGCTGGTATTGGACACTTGACCATTCCGTATCTGGCCGATGATCAGATGGTAAAAGAGGCAGTCGCCAAAGTCTATCCGAAGGCACATGTAATCAAAGACTGATGCCTGAACTTCACAACCCTGGTAAAGCGATTGCCGCCCGTGAAGGCGGCAATCGCTTTATCCCCCCTGTACAAGCGGCTTTCTGCCGTGGAAAAGGAGTCCTTGCCATGACACAACCTTTATTGATTGAAAATGCGGCCCAAATTGTGACACCCCTTGGAAAGAAAGCGCATTTCGGAAGGGAAATGGCCGAGCTTTCCGTTTATGAAAACCAGTCCATTCTGGTAGAGGACGGTAAGATCAGCGCCATCGGGGACGTGGATAGAATAGGCCGGGGTGTTCCAGAATCCTGCCGGATTGATGCTGCGGGAAAAGCCGTGCTTCCCGGATTTGTCGACTCCCATACCCATCTGGTATTCGGTGGTTACCGTCCTGATGAGTTTCTGTGGCGCATGGGCGGCATGAGCTATATGGATATCATGAACCGGGGCGGAGGTATCGTAAACACCATGAAGGCGACCCGCGCCGCTTCGGAAGAAGAACTGATCCGACATGCCATGGACCACCTGAAAAAAATGCTCGCCATGGGCCTGACAACGGTGGAAGCCAAAAGTGGATATGGTCAGGATGAAGATACGGAAATCAAGCAGCTCCACGTGACGCGGAAGCTGAATGAATCCCAGCCGATTGAACTGGTTTCTACCTTCTTGGGAGCCCACGCCGTACCACCTGAGTACGAGGGCCGGGGCGATGAGTTCATTGAATTCCTGCTGCACCAGGTTATGCCGACAGTGGCACGGGAACGGCTTGCCGAATTCTGCGATGTTTTTTGTGAAAAGGGCGTCTTTTCCGTGGAACAAAGCCGTCATCTCCTGACGGAAGCACGGAAAATGGGATTTAAGCTGAAAATCCACGCGGATGAAATCGTATCCCTGGGCGGAAGTGAACTGGCCGCTGAACTTCACGCCACCAGCGCGGATCACCTGCTTCATGCTTCTGACGCCGGTATCCGGGCAATGGCGGAAAATGGGGTCGTTTCGACCCTTCTTCCTACGACGGCTTTCTGTCTGCGGGAACCGTTTGCCCGGGCCCGGGAAATGATTGACACTGGCTGCGCCGTGGCGTTGGCCACAGATTTCAATCCCGGCAGTGGGTTCACCTTCTCGGTACCACTTATGATTGGCCTGGCGGTGATTTACATGCATATGAGCGCGGAGGAGACCATTACAGCCCTTACGCTGAATGGTGCTGCCGCCGTGGACCGGGCGGACCGGATCGGAACCATTGAGGAGGGAAAGCAGGCGGATCTGGTCATTCTGCAATATCCTTCCTATAAGTTCCTGCCGTACCATACCGGCGTCAATATCGTAGAAAAGGTCATCAAAAAGGGCAAACTGGTCCACAGTGCCTGCTGATCATAATCCGTAAAGAGGATGGGATGTCTTTCCTGTCCTCTTTTTCTTTGCCTCCGGTTCGAAGGGAAGCGCATCTTTCCAGGACCGGGACTTTTTATCTCCTGCCCGATGGGGGCGTGGGCGTTTCATTTTCCTGAATGCAGATGGCCGTAGCCCTTATTGGCGAACGATGGCCGTCAGATTCTTTTAATTATGCAGAAATAACGTCAAAAAAAGAAAAGATAAAAAAACAATTTTTGAAAATTCAGGGAAAATTGGGCTCCAATGCGTCAAAAATGGCCTGCCGTCTTCTTTCCCATTTTGTCATATCATGAAATTTATTATATAATATTCCATCATAAGACTGAAAAATCTGGCGGTCAGCGGACCGCCTGCCGCGTATGATATGGTGAAGGGGAGGAAATCATGGCAAGTACTTTGGAGGCGCGCTTTCTGGGTGCTCCTGTCATCAAAAAAGACGGGAAAGAAGTCTTTTTTCCGTACAATAAAGTAAATGCCTTGGTGTACTACATCCTGGTCAAGGGTACGGTCATGAGGGATGAAATGAGCGGTATCCTGTGGGGTGACAAATCGGATGCAGTAGCCCGGAAAAATCTCCGAAACGCAATCTATGAAACGAAAAAGCTGTTGGGGACGGATGTCTTCGTTTCTCCGAGAAAGGCCATCATCAAAGTCAACCCGGAGGTCCATTTTAAGGTTGATGTCAGTGAATTTGAAAAAAACCCGGGCAATTGCCTTTCTCTCTACCAGGGAAATTTTCTGCAGGGTTTTTATATCAAGGATTCTCCGGAATATGAGAACTGGTACCTGACCGAACGGGATCGTTTGGAAGGAATCTACCTTGATGCATTGTTCCAGAAATTGAAAGAGGCCGTAGCGACGGGAAATATGGCAAAGGTATCCCGCTATGGGCGCCAGCTGATTGCCCACAATCCTTACGACGAGAGTATTTACATTCTTCTCCTCAAGTCCTATTGCGAACAGGGAAATATGCATCAGGCCCTTGAGCTGTATGAGGAAATGAAGAAATTGTTCCGGGAGGAGCTGAAAAGCAGTGTGCCCCCGGAAATTGAGGCCATGATGCAGCAGGCTTCTGCCCAGAATCGGGAAGAACCGGCAGTGATGATTCCCAGGGATGAAAAGATCCTGGGGCGGGAAAAGGAACAGCAGGAAGTCAATCTGTTTATGGATCGTTTCCTGATGGGACAGAATGCCGATACCCTGCTGATTCAGGGGGCTGCCGGCAGCGGTAAGACCCTGGTCAAGGATGCGGCCCTTCAGGTACTGCCTCCGGAAGTCACGGTCATTCAAAGCAACTGTTATCAGCCGGAGCGCAATATACTCCTGCGCCCCTGGACGGGCATTATGGAGGGACTGCGGAACCTGATCCAAAAGGACCACATCTGTGTTCCTGATGTGGAGCCCAATCGACTTTATAAGCTGTTTCCCCAACTTGATATGGTGGAGGGACATGAGGCCGGCTTGGGGGAAATCAAGGAAATCCTGAAGTTTGACGCGATTTTCCATACTCTTTATTCCGTCCTTGAGGCAATTTCGGAAACCCATCAGCTGGTCCTCGTCTTTGAAGATGTGCAGTGGATGGATCCCCTCAGCCTGTCCCTTTTGAGCAGCCTGATCCTGCACCAGAAATCACGGAACTTCATGTTCCTCCTGACGGCCCGGAATTCCAGCAGCAAGGAGTTCCAGCAATTCCAGGATTCCGTCGGTATGTATCATCGCCTCCATAGCATTGATCTGCTGCCGCTTACGAAGGATCAGGTCCGCCAGGTTGCGGCCGCATCGGTTCCGGAAATCCAGGTCACGGATGACATCATTCAGCATCTGTGGAACGACTCGGAAGGAAATCTTTTCCTGTTAAAGGAATACCTGCTGGCCTTGAAGACAACGGGAAGTACCGATAACCTGACGGAGAATGTGAGAACGATTTTCCGCAGCGGCTGTGCGGCTTTGTCAGATGATCAGCGGAAGATCCTGGATTTTATTTCCCTGTTTTACGACGGGGCCCCGCTGGCAATGATCTCTGAATATATGCATATGAGCAACCTGCAGGTCCTGGAAAGCCTGGAAGCCCTGGAGAAAAATAATTTCATCAAACCCATTCCCCAGCAGCCGGAAGTCCTTTATGAAATCATCCAGCAAAAGCTGCGCGGGTACGTAAAACAGCAGATTTCGCAGGAAAAATGGCGGATCCTCCACAGCTATGTAGCCGGGCTCTGGGAAAAACGTCTGACCCATTCCACACAGGACATCCGTATCTACCGTCATTTGGAATACCATTACAAGGAGTCCGGTGAGCTGGTGAACATGGGGCGTTATAAGCTGAAGACCCTCATGTATTACCTGAACTTCAGCAATGAATTGTTTCCCGTGCTGGATTCTTCCGGGAGCCAGAAAGAAGACCGGGAAAAAAGCTCTTCCCTGGAACTTCACCTGGATGAACTGGTCAGTGAAGTGGATGAACTGATGCACACCATCCACAGGACCTACGGTGATACGGCTGAAGTGCGGGACCTGGAAATGACGTACCTTCATCTGATGGGGCGCCATTACATCCGGACCGGGGAGTATGAAAAGGGTGTCCGAAACATCCTGAGCCTCATTGAAATTGCCTCGGAAATGCGTAATCTTGATTATCTGCTGATGGGGTACAAGCAGATGATCTATTATGATATCCAGATTGGCAATACGGAAGAAATGAAGAATTACCTGGAACTGGCCCTCAATGTAGCCGATGAGTGCAATTATCACAAGGAAATGGGAATCCTGCTTCGCTTAAAAGGACTCAACATGATCATGCAGGGAAACTTTACCGAAGCAGAACGGCTCCTGAAGGAATCCATTTCTACCTTCATGGTAACCCAGAGTGTGCAGCGCCGTTATGCCCTGAATATTGCCGGCGCCTGCAATTATCTCGGCGAGATCCGTCGAGGTATGGGCCGTTACCAGGAAGCGCTTGACTATTATGACAAAGCACTGGAATATGCCAAGGATCAGGATGCGTACAGTTCACGGGTCGTTTTTTCCTGCAACGCCGGCGTCGTCTGTTACGCCATGGGGCGGTACGAACAGGCCGAAAAGTATTTCCATCAGGCCTACGAACTCTTCCCACGGTATAATTTCTACTGGCGCCACCCCATTGTGGAAGCTTATCTGGCCCTGTTGTCCATGCGGAAGGGAAAGGAAAAAGAAACCATCGAATTCCTTGACGATGCCATGGCCAAACTCAAAAAGATGAATAATCCCCGGGAAGCGGGCTACGTTTACATGGCGGTGGCCATCATCAAGCATCAATATCCAACGCAGAACATCAATGCCCATTATCCGGCCAGTATGTCCAGTTATGCGACCAAGGCCCTGCAGGCCCTGGACCCGCATCGGGATACCTGGGAACGGCAGCAGCTGGAAAATCTGTTTTGCATTACGCGAAGATAAAAAACATGAGTAAGACAGGAGGAAATCAAATGATTACGTTAAAACAAGCAGCGGAAGCCCTGAATGCACAGGTCGCCTGTGGAGAAAAACTGATGGGGCGGGAGGTCCGTATGGCCTGCGGCAGCGACATGATGAGCGATGTGCTGGCTTACGCCAAGAACAAGGCAGTCCTGCTGACGGGCCTGCTGAATATCCAGGTTGTCCGGACCGCTGATGTCAGCGATATTGCGGCCATCGTTTTTGTCCGCGATAAACATCCGGAAACGGAAGTGCTTCTTGCGGCCCAAAACAAGGATATTCCTGTCCTCTATACAAAATGCACCATGTTCGAGGCCTGCGGCCGGTTGTATGCGTTGGGACTGAGAGGCTGTACGGCCAAGGATGCGGAGAACCGGTAACGTGGAAAAGAGGTACACTGTAGAGGTCGATGATTTTGAACGGGCCGGCGCGGCTTCCATCTCGCTTAAGGAGCTGCTGCAGAAACTTGGCCTGGCACCGGAGACGGTCCGGCGGATTGCTATCGGTACCTATGAAGGAGAAATCAATTGCCTGATCCATGGCGGGGGAGGCGTTGTCATTGCCGACATTACCCCGCATGTCATAACGGTCCGCATTGAAGACCACGGGCCGGGCATCCCGGATGTGGAGAAAGCCATGCAGGAAGGCTGGTCAACGGCTTCGGAAGAAATCCGGGCCAAGGGCTTCGGGGCCGGTATGGGACTGCCGAACATGAAAAAGGTATCCGATACATTCCGGATCGAAACCGAGGTCGGAAAGGGAACTACGGTCATTATGGGATTTTCCTGCGTATGACAGGCTCTTTTGCTTTTTGATCATGGCAATATGAAAAGCAGGTGAAACCAGTGGAACATTCCTATTTGAATTCTGTCCGGGTAAACAATGACAGCTGTACGGGCTGCCTGCTCTGTGTCAAGAAATGTCTGGTCCATGCCATCCGTGTCCGCCGCGGAAAGGCTGTCATCATTTCAGATGCCTGCATTGACTGCGGCGAATGCATTCGCTGCTGTCCGACCCGGGCCGTAAGGACCCTGGCCGAGCCGCTGACGGAACTGAAACGGTATAAAGTCAATATTGCCCTCGCAACGCCTTCTTTTTATGCCCAGTTTGACGGAACTCTTTCTGCTTCCGTCCTTTGGCAGGGCCTGCGGGAAATTGGTTTTGACAGCGTTTTTGACGTGCCCCTTGCGGGAGACTACATCAGTGAGGAAATCGAAACCTTCTTCCAGCATTATCAGGGGCCGTACCCTGTCATTTCCTCCGCCTGTCCGGCCGTGCTGCGTCTGATCCAGACCCGTTATCCGGAACTCATTCCCCACGTGCTGCCTGTCCTGGCACCGGCAGAAGCTGCTGCCATCTATGTACGGCGTGAAACGATCCGGCGACTGAACCTGGCGCCGGAAGAGGTGGGAATCTGGTTCCTGTCGCCCTGTCCGGCCAAGGGAACCAACATCCATCAGTCCATTGATGTTGCCCATACCGCTGTGACAGGGTCCCTGACCCTGTCCTCGATCTATGGTCCCCTTTCCCTGGCCGTTGACCGGATTCGTAACGAAAAGAACGAACTGCCGGAAGCAACTGTAGGCACTTCTTATCAGCTGGCCTGGGGGCTGGACGAGGGAGAGCTGCTTTCCACGGGCTGCCGCAATGGTCTTTCCGTAAGCGGCCCCGACGATGTGGATGAAATCCTGCAGCAGATTACCCTCAATAAGTTGCCGGACGTGAAATTCATCAGCTGTTATATCTGCCGCAGCGGCTGTGTGGGCGGTCCCTGTGTAGCCGTCAATAAATTTGTCGGCATGAAAAATTTAAAAAAGCGCATTGCCATGCGCCGTCTGCGGGAAAGAGCCAACCGGAGCGAGGCCATGCAGGCGGCCCGGGTTTGTGACGGTTTTCCTGCTTCCCGGCAGTACATCAAGCCCCTGAAGGCGAAGCCGGCGCCTCCCCTTGCCGGGGATTTCGGCGCGGCAATGGAGAAAATGGAGCAACTGACTGCACTGGAGGAAAGGCTGCCCGGACTCGACTGTGGGGCCTGTGGGGCGCCTACCTGCCATAATTTCGCTGAAGATGTTGTGCGTGGTTATGGAACGGAGGAAGGATGTATCTTTCTGAAGCGGTAGGAGCGGCCGGAAAGCACAAACTTGTTAAATCATATTGACGGCAATTTGCATACAATTCCCTGAAACGGCGGAATTTAAGGCCTTTCAGGGAAAACCGGCCGGTTTTGGCAGGGGAGTTGACCTTGCAAGCTGTCAGAATTCTTGCTATCATTGGGTGTACGGTATGCCTGCGCAGGGAAGGCTCAGGATACTGTCTTGAACCGAATAAGGACCTTGTGGAAATCCCTGGGAGCCGGCGTTGGAATCCCTGGGGAATGGCGAATGAAAAATAGACGGAATGGGTGCGAATTTCCTGAAAAAAACTAGTCAGGTCCTGTTATTTATGTTACAATGACTCTGTTTTAAATAGTGAAACGATTGCATGAATTTTTATGTGGTTCAATAGAGCAGAATTTTGCCCTGAGGAGGTAGATTGTTTGACTACACGGGAAAAAATTGATGATATGCTGCATCGTTATGAAACGATCGAGGCAGGAGGCGGAGCCAAACGCGTTGCCAAGCAGCATGATTCCGGCAAGATGACGGCCCGGGAACGCATCGATGCTTTTCTTGATAAGGGAAGTTTCGTAGAACTGGATAAATTTGTTGAACACCGCTGTTCCAACTTTGGCCAGGAGAAAAAGTACCTGGCCGGCGATGGGGTCGTAACCGGATATGGCACCGTAAATGGCAGGACCGTTTTTATCTTTGCCCAGGATTTTACGGTTGAAGGCGGAAGTCTTGGCGAAATGCACGCCAATAAGATTGCCAAGGTACAGGCCATGGCACTGAAAACCGGGGCGCCGATTGTTGGCATGGCTGATTCTGGCGGTGCCCGCATTCAGGAAGCAACGGATGCATTGGCCGGCTTCGGCAAGATGTTCAAGCAGAACACCCTTTCCTCCGGTGTTATTCCCCAGATTTCAGCCATTATGGGGCCCTGTGCTGGCGGCGCAGTGTACAGTCCGGCCCTGACCGATTTCATCTATATGGTGAAACGGAGTTCCAAGATGTTCATTACCGGTCCGGAGGTTGTCAAGTCCGTTACGGGCGAAGAAGTCGGCCAGGAAGACCTGGGTGGCACCTTTACCCATACGACACGGTCCGGCGTCGCTGATTTCCCCGCTGAAAATGACGCGGATTGCCTGGAACAGATCCGTTACCTGCTGAGTTTCCTGCCGTCCAATAACCGCGAGAATCCTCCGGTCTATGATACAGGGGACAGTGCTTTCCGTATGGATGAGAGTCTCAATACCATTATTCCTGACGGGTCCCATATGCCCTATGACATGTACAAGGTCATTCGCAGTATCGTCGATAATGGTGAATATGTGGAACCGCATCGGATGTATGCCCGCAATATCATTACCTGCCTGGCCAGAATGGACGGCAGTACGGTCGGCATTATTGCCAACCAGCCGCGGATCATGGCAGGCTGCCTGGATATAAATGCTTCTGATAAGGCAGCCCGGTTCATTCGTTTCTGCGATTCCTTTGGCATTCCTTTGATCAATATCGTCGATGTTCCGGGATTCCTTCCGGGAACGGACCAGGAATACGGCGGGATTATCCGTCATGGTGCCAAGATGCTTTATGCCTATTGCGAAGCCACGGTTCCCAAGATTACCCTGGTAACGCGAAAGGCCTATGGCGGTGCCTATCTGGCCATGTGTGCCCAGGACCTGGGCGCCGATCACGTCATTGCCTGGCCTACGGCAGAAATCGCCGTTATGGGTCCGCAGGGGGCTGCCAAGATTATTTTCCGTCATGAAGATGACGTGGAAGCAAAGACGGAAGAATATATCCGTAATTTTGCAACGCCCTATTATGCGGCAAAGCATGGTATGGTGGAAATGGTTATCGAGCCGAAGACAACCCGCCCGACCATCATCAAAGCACTTCGTATGTTAAAATCCAAGCAGGAAGACCGACCAAAGAAGAAACATGGTAATATTCCTCTGTGATTTTGATATAAACCATTACTCATCAACAGGAAAGTGAGGTGACGTTCATGACAGAAAACCCGTGGTTAATTGCGGCGATTAACATGACCATTGTGTTTGGCGTGTTGATTGTACTGGGGTTACTGATGGTCCTGATTCATGCCATTGACCCGACAAAAAAGAAAGCGGAACCCAAAAAACCGCTCCCTGCTAAGCCCGCTTCCACGGCAGCTGCAAAGCGTCAGGAAGAGGAAAAAGTGGCTGCCATAGCAGCCGTCCTGGCTATGGTTCAGGATGAAGACGATGCAGTGGCCGCTGCTTTGATGGCTGCTATTGCAGAACACAAGAAAAAGATGGAGCCCATGGCTCTGCCTCAGCATTTCTTTTGATGAATAGATGAGGGACTATTTATCGGGAAATGTGACTCATGGAAAAAGTAAGGTATTAAAATTTTAAGGAGGGTTTTTCTCATGAAAAAGTTCAATGTTAACGTTAACGGTACTGTTTATCAGGTTGAAGTAGAAGAAGTTGGCGGCACTGTTGCTGCTGCTCCGGCTGCTCCCGCTGCTCCTGCTGCTGCTCCGGCTCCGGCTGCTGCCCCTGTAGCTGCTGCTGCTCCTGTTGCTGCTCCGGCTCCGGCTGCTGCTCCGGCTGCCGCTCCTGCTCCGGCTCCCAAGAAGGAAGCTGCCCCTGCTCCTGCCGGCTCTGTTACTGTTGAAGCTCCTATGCCTGGTAAGGTCCTGTCTGTTAACGTTAAGGCCGGCGACAAGGTTGAAGCCGGTGATGTCCTGCTGATCCTGGAAGCTATGAAGATGCAGAACGAAATCATGGCTCCGGAAGACGGCACTGTATCCGATGTTCGCGTAAGCGCTGGCGATACGGTTGCTACTGGCGACGTGATGGTTGTCCTTTAATCTCACGCCAGCCTTATCCAAAGGAGGACGTAAGAATATGTTAGATGCTTTTGTGGTGGCCATAAGCGCTATCATCAATGATAGTGGCTTTACGGCTTTTACCGGGGGCAATGCCATTATGATGCTCGTAGGCTGCGTGCTGCTCTACTTGGCAATCGTCAAGGGCTTTGAACCGCTTTTGCTGACCCCTATTGCCTTCGGATGTCTGCTGGCCAACATTCCTAAAACCGGTTTCGAAACCGATCCCGGCGTTATGAAATTGATCCTGGCCGGTATTAAGTATGAAGTCTTCCCGCCCCTGATTTTCATGGGCGTAGGCGCAATGACGGACTTTGGCCCGCTGCTGGCCAACCCGAAAACCCTGCTGCTTGGTGCTGCTGCCCAGGCCGGCGTGTTTGTTGCCCTGCTCGGTGCCATGCTGCTGGGATTCAACGTCCGTGAAGCTGCTGCTATCGGTATCATCGGCGGTGCTGACGGCCCGACTTCCATTTATCTGGCCAGTAAGATGGCTCCGCACCTGTTAGGTGCCATTGCTGTTGCCGCTTACTCTTATATGTCCCTGGTACCTCTGATCCAGCCTCCGATTATGAAGCTGTTCACGTCCAAGGAAGACCGTAAGATCAAGATGGCTCAGCTGCGTACGGTTTCCCACTTTGAAAAAGTGGTATTCCCGATTATGTGCACCATTTTCATTTCCCTGCTGCTGCCGTCCGTATGTTCCCTGATTGGTATGCTGATGCTCGGTAACTTATTTACGGAAGCGGGCTGCCTGGGTCGTTTGTCCGACACGGCACAAAACGCTTTGATGAATATTGTTACCATTATGCTGGCTACCGGTACCGGCCTGACCATGAAGGCAGAGAGCTTCCTGACCGTTCAAACCCTGGAAATCATTTTCCTTGGCCTGGTTGCTTTTGCTGGTGGTACGGCTGCCGGTGTTATCTTTGGTAAGCTGATGTGTATCCTTGACCATGGTAAGACCAATCCTCTGATCGGCAGTGCCGGCGTATCCGCTGTGCCTATGGCCGCCAGAGTATCCCAGGTTGTCGGCCAGCAGGCCAACCCTGGAAACTTCCTGTTGATGCATGCGATGGGCCCGAACGTAGCAGGCGTTATCGGTACGGCAGTTGCTGCCGGTACGATGCTTGCCATGATTGGACCTGCAAAATAAGGTCGGTCTTAATTGAACAGATCCTGTTCAATGCCAATACCTCGCTGCTATCCTGTTGGATGGCGGCGGGGTATTTTGTCTTTTAATTACGTTCTTTTATTGCAGGGCTGGTTACCGGAACGAATCAGCCCTTTCTTTTTCCTGAAATCGATAAACGGTATGAAAAGCACACAAAGTTTGCTATAATATAATAGTTTATATACACTAATTGAAGGGATGGATCCTGCCCGTGCCGGAATCCGGATCCATTGTCATAAAGGAGAATGAGCGTTGATTCAGGAAGTCAAGGAAAGTTCCACAGTCAGTGAGGGCCGTAAGACCCTGCAATACGCGGCACTGCTGCTGATTGCCCTGTCTTGGGCCTATGAGGGATACCAGGCCTTTGCCCTGTATCGTTTCAGCCTGCTGGGATGGGGATATAACATCCTTTTCGTTATTTTGTGGCTTTGGCGCTGTGCTTTTTCTTATTCGTATACCCTGACTCCCTCCCATTTCATTGTTGTGATGTTCGGGCTGGGGATGGAACGCCGTATGTCCATATCACTTAAGGATATGGAAAGTTTCAGCAATTGTTACAAGAAGAGTTTTTTCCGCAAGACGAAAATTGGAACCTATGTGCACCGTTATTCCTCGCTCGATCCGCAGCCGCAGCGGATCCTGGTCTACCGGAAGGGCAGGAAGCTGTGCGGACTGCTTTTCAAATGCAGCGACCGAATGATCCAGGAATTGGCGCGCCGTTATCCCCAGCAGTTCCTGGACCTGAATGCATGAGCGTGGGAGGGAAATCATGACTTATTACATCGGAAAAGTGTCGGCTGTCAAAGGGCAGCGGGCCCAGGTAATCGTGGAACGGGCTGTTGATGCCGGAACACATGTGCCGCGGGTCCTTGACTGCTGGAATGTATGTGAAGCGAAAATGGGGGCCCGGGTTCGGGTGGAACGCCAGACACTGGATGAGAAAAAGGGCCGGTGGATTGTCAAGGGAATTCCTCTCCTGACGCTTTTGGCCGGCGCTGCCTTCGGACGGGCAGTAGCCCCTTATTTTCCGATTCCGCACTGGCAAACCGTTGTTGCCAGTATGATCATCTGGCTGCTTTTGGGTTGGAATTACGCCCGCACGTTCCGGCGGGATGTATCCCATCGCGGTGCCCAGTGGTCCATCACCGGGTATTATACAGAAGGAGCGCTGCCAGAAGAAGGGAAGCCTTAATATGACATTTGGTTCGAAAAATAATTTTTGGTTTTTTCTGTTCCTGGCTGCCGGTGCCATCATCGGGGGTCTTTTGGGGGATACACTGGAAGCTTCCCAGTTTTTTGGCTCCGGAACTTCCTTCCTCGTCCATAAATACCAGGTGCTGAATATTCCGCCTGTTGATGTGGATCTTTATATTGCCCATATTATGGTGGGCTTCAGTTTTTCTCCCAACTTGGTGGCCATTATCGGCATGATTCTGGCGATGGTGATCTTCAGTCACTTGTAAGGAGGCTATCATGCAGGTTGTACTTGCGTCCGGTTCACCCCGCCGTCTGGACCTGCTTCGGCAGATTGGCATTCACCCGGTTGTACTTGTCAGTCATGCTGAAGAAGTGAAAAACGCGGCTGCGCCGGAAGAAGTGGTCCGGGAAAATGCCCGTCGCAAGGGAAGGAACGTGATCCCGCTCTGCGGAGCGGATACCCTGGTCATTGCCGCAGATACGATTGTGGCCATTGACGGGAAAATTTTGGGAAAACCGAAGGATGCTGCCGACGCGGCAAGCATGCTGAGACGGCTGAGCGGCCGCACCCATCAGGTCTATACCGGTCTGTACGTAGCGTTCCACGGACAGGAAACGCTGTCCGTTACGGCAACGGAAGTTACTTTTTATCCACTTGACGAGGACCAGATCCATCGGTATATCGCTTCGGGAGAACCGCTGGACAAGGCGGGTGCCTATGGTATCCAGGGGCGGGCCGCCTGTTTTATTCCAAGCATCAAAGGTTCCTACAGCAATGTGGTAGGATTGCCGGTTGCAGCATTATACACAGCACTGAAAGAACTGGACGTGACAATCAATGACACACTATATGATCAAGGACATGGCACAGGAGGAAAGACCTCGTGAACGTCTGATAAAACATGGGGCTGAGGTACTCAGCCTGACTGAACTGCTGGCTATTTTGATCGGAGCAGGGGTCCGGGGCCGGTCGGCCATCGATATTGCCCGGGAACTGACCGGGACCGATTCGGCGCTGAACCGGCTGGCCCGTATCCACCGGACCGGGGAACTGACGACGGTAGCTGGCCTGGGTCCCGCCCGGGCTGCCGTCATTGTAGCTGCGTTGGAGTTAGGAAGGCGATTGGGCCGTCCGACCGGGGGAGAAGGACAATATATCCATTCCCCGGAAGAGGGGGCCCGGCTGCTTATGAATCGCCTGCGCTACGCGGTGCAGGAGCATCTGATGGCTGCCTTTCTCAACAGCAAGGGCAAAGTGATTGCCATAGAAGAAATTTCCGTTGGTTCACTGAATTCAACGGTGGCGCATCCGCGGGAAATCTTTGCTCCGGCAATCCTGCATCACGCGGCGGCTATCCTGGTCTATCACAATCACCCGTCGGGGGATCCTGAACCCAGCGGAGAGGACCGCCGGCTGACCCGGAAACTGGCCGATACAGGAAAGGCTATGGAAGTACCCCTGCTCGACCATATTATCATTGGTGACGGAATTTATTATAGTTTCAAGGAACAGGGTTTATTATAAAGAAAGAGGGATAAAGGGTGTTTGATCTGTTTGGTTCCTTTTCCTCCACGATGGGGATCGATCTGGGAACCGCCAATACGCTGGTATATACAAAAGAAAATGGAATCATCGTCCGGGAACCTTCCGTTGTGGCCATCAACAAGATGACGGGCAAGGTCCTGGCCGTTGGCTCGGCAGCCAAACGGATGATCGGCCGTACACCGGATTATCTGGAAACCATTCGCCCACTGCGGGATGGCGTGATTGCCGACTTTGATATGGCCCAGGTCATGCTGCATGCCTTTATCAAGAAAGCCTTGCGGGGACGCAGTTTTTCCCATCCTTATATTGTTATCAGTGTTCCCAGCGGTGTAACGGCCGTTGAACGCCGGGCTGTCATTGATGCGGCAACAGAAGCGGGGGCGCGGGAAGCTTTCCTGATTGAGGAACCGATTGCCGCTGCCTTGGGGGCCGGTATGCCTGTCCGGGAAGCCACGGGCAACATGATTGTCGATGTGGGCGGTGGTACCACGGAAGTGGCTGTCATTTCCATGGGCAACATTGTCCTTTCCAGGACAATCCGTGTCGGCGGCGACCGGATCGATGAAGCGCTTGTGCAGTATATCAAGCGGAAGTATAATCTTCTTATTGGGCTGCCTATGGCAGAATCCCTGAAAATTGAGATTGGAACCCTCCAGGAAAACCAACACCCCGCGACGATGGATGTGCGTGGCATTGATTTGGTGGAAGGGCTTCCCAAGACACTGACGCTGAACCAGAATCAGATCCTGCCGGCCATGGTGGAACCTGTCCGGGAAATCATTGACCTGGTCAAGACCACCCTGGAACAGACCCCACCTGAATTGGCCTCGGATATTATGGACCGGGGAATTGTCATGACCGGCGGAACCGCACTTTTGCGTAATCTGGACCGGATCCTGGCCAGGGAAACCGGCATGCCGGTCCTGGTAGCGGAGGATGCCCTGTCCTGTGTGGTATTGGGAACGGGAAAGGCGTCCCGTAATATCAATTCATTTCGGCGGACACAATTGCAGTTGCCGGCCGGCAGTGATAAGTAAGGAAGAATAGCAGCATGATGCAGGAACGAAAAGCCAAACTGGCAGTCACCATCGTGGCCGTCCTTGTGGCAGGGGGCGTCCTCCTTGATGCCTTGTCCCGCTTTAAGGTCGTCAACAGTGTGCTTTCCACCGTTGCCCGTCCCGTTTATTTTGTCGTGGGCGGCGCGGCAAGGGGCATTCATGGTGTATCGGACTTTTTTACGTCCAAGACTGCTTTGGAAAAAGAGAATACCGCTTTAAAAAAGGAAAATGAAGACCTGCGGCAGACCAATGTGGAATTGATTGCCATGAAGGCTGAAAATGAACGCCTGGCCAAACTGCTTAAGTTCACGAATTTGCACCCCAAATATGAAACCATGCCGGCCAAGATCATCAGTCGCGACCTGGGCGATTTCAAGGATGTCATCCTCATTGACAAGGGGAGCGACGATGGATTGCGTGTCAATATGCCCGTTGTAAATGCTTCCGGACTGATTGGGATCATCGACGCGGTTTATCCGCACATGTCGAAGGTGCTGCTGATCAGCAGTTCACGCTCCAGTATAGGGGGAATGAACCTGCGCGGCGACTCCCGTGCGGCGGGAATTGTCAATGGTGTGGCCGGCCCCGACCTGTCCCTGGAAATGCGTAACCTGGCCCGCAATGCCGATGTCCTGCCTGGTGATACCATCGTTACCAGTGGGTATACGGGATACCACCCGGAAGGTCTTGTCATCGGAACCGTGGAAGAGGTCCAGATGGATCCCGGCGGACTGACCAAAAAGGCCACCATTGTACCATCCGTGGACTATACGCATCTGGAAGAAGCGCTTATCATTACAAACTATGCTGGATTTGCCGACTTCCTGCGTCAGCAGGGGAAGGACCCCGATATCCGGACCAGCAAGGGAGGGAAGAGTCGATGAACGCCTTTCTCTGGCTGCTCCTGAACCTGGTCCTGTATACGGTTCAGAATCACTGGTTCATGTTTTTTTCGACCATGCAGTCCCCGGATCTGCTTCTTTTGCTTCTCCTGCTTTTTGCACTCGACAAGGGCGGGAAAAAGGCTGCAGGGTATGGATTGGGACTGGGAGCCTTTCTGGATATCGTGACGTTCAGTTATTTTGGCTTTCATATGGTGACGAGGGCGTCCATCGGGGCTCTTATCGGAAGCAACCGAATGAATGTTTTTGCCGACCGTATGCCGACCTTCATGGTTTTGTCTGCCCTGACCACCTTGCTTCTTAACGTGGCCCGGGATTTGTTTCTCTGCATTGTCTTGCGCCGCTGGCTGCCTTTTTTTCCTTTGGCGGTCCTGACGCTGAAGTGCATGTTCTGGAACCTCCTTTGCGCTCCGTTCATGTGGCTTCTTTATCATTGGCTGAAACGTCGTTTTGACAGTCGGCGTGCTTATTATTATCATCTGTAACGACTTGTAGGAAGGACGTACTGTGCTTAACAAGAAATATGCCTATCGGCTGGAATTCATGCTGGTCGTCTCGGCGCTGATCATCTTCCTCCTGATTGGGCGCATGTTCTATCTCCAAATCATTCGTGGAAATTACTATAGCCGCCAGGCAGAAGGCAACCGGACCCGGTATACCCGGATCCTTGCCCCGCGTGGTATTATCTATGACTGCAATGGTGAGGAACTGGCCAACAACCAGCCGGGATTTACGGTTTCCCTGGCACACCGCAGCGCTTATAAGGCTGAGACCCTGGAACGGATTTCGGAACTGATCCATATGCCCGTTCCCAAAATCAAGGAAGCCATCCAACTTCACGGCGGCAGTGCAGAGCCGGTCCGCCTGTTACGCAACGCACCACCGGATGTCGTTGCCCGTGTGGAAGAAAACCTGCGCTACCTGCCCGATGTCATGCTGGAGGTACAGCCTGTGAGGACCTACCCGAACCGGCAGCTGGCCGTCCACGTGCTTGGTTACGTTGGCGAGGTCAGTGAATACGAGATTGAGCAGGGAATCTACGATAACCTGAAGGCCGGTGATATCATCGGCAAGTTCGGCCTGGAAAGCTTCTATGACCAGTACCTGCGCGGAACGGATGGCAGCTATCGGGAAGAAGTTGATGTTGCCGGACGGGTTGTCCAGATCATGGACAAAGTGGAACCCAAACCGGGTCAGGGGCTGGTCCTTACCATTGATGCCAAGCTGCAACGTATAACGGAAGCCGCTGTTGATAAACAGCTCAGGGCCATTGGCGCCCGCGGCTGCGCCGTGGTGGTACTGGACCCCAACAACGGGGAAATCAAGGCCCTTGTCTCGCGTCCCGGGTTTGATCCCAACTGGTTTGTCAACGGAATCAGTGAAAAGAACTGGAACTACATCAATACGGACCCTTTCCATCCGATGACGGATAAGGCGATTGCCGGTGAATATCCTCCTGGATCCACTTTCAAGATTGTCACGGGTGCGGCTGCCCTGGAGGAAAAGAAGGTAACCCCTGACGAGCTGATTTACGACTCCGGCCGTCACTGGCTTGTGGATATGCGCAATGCCGGCGGCGAAGCACTGGGGTGGATCAATTTCAAACGCGCCCTGTCGGCTTCCGATAACGTTTATTTCTACGAAATGGGAAACCGGCTGGGAATCAAGCTCATGGATAAATATACCGAAGACTTTGGTTTTGGTAAGAAGACCGGCATCGATCTTCACGGAGAAGCTTCCGGTCTTATTGCCACGCCGGAATATAAGAAAAAAGTCTTCGGTGAGGAATGGTATCTTGGGGATACCTTCAACACAGCCATCGGACAGGGCTTTACCCTGGCAACACCCATGCAGATTGCGGAAATGATGGCTGCTGTTGCTACCGATGGAAAACGGTACAAACCGCATCTGGTCAGCAAGATCATCAATGATGACGGCAGTGTGGCCAAGCGGTTTGAGCCGCAGGAGGAAGGAACCCTTCCCGTTTCCCAGTCCACGCTGAACCTGGTCCAGGAAGGCTTGGAGGCAGTTACTGAAGAAGGCGGTACGGCTTCTTCCCTGAAAAACCTGCCTGTGGACGTTGCCGGCAAGACCGGTACTGCTGAAAACCCGCACGGCCTTGAACATGGCTGGTTCATTGCGTACGCTCCGGCGAAACAGCCAAGCCTTGTCGTGGTCTGCATTGTGGAGCAGGGCAGCTACGGGTCCATTTCTGCAGCGCCAATCGTAAAATCCATCCTGGAATATGTCTTTACGACCCCCGGTGCCAAGAAACCAGGCAAAACTGCGTCCTCAGGGAAAAACAGCGGCAGCAATTCTAAGAAGCGGTAAGGAGCAGTTATGCGTTTACGTGCAAGAAAATATTTTAAACATATGGACATGATCCTTTTTATCAGTGTCATGATCCTCATCCTGATTGGAATCGTTCTCATTGCCAGCGCGACCCATGCAAATATTCCTGGCCCCCGCCGGTACAGTTTTGTATTGCGGCAATCCATTTTTGTGGGCATCAACCTGCTACTGGGCGCTTATCTCATGCGGTTCGATTACCGCATCCTGAAGCATCTGGCCAGACCGCTCTATTTCTTTAACCTGATCATGCTGCTGGCTGTGATGCTGGTCGGTAAATCGGCCCTGGGCGCCCAGCGCTGGCTTCAGATCGGACCCATCAGTATCCAGCCCAGCGAATTTTCCAAGGCCATCATGATTGTGGCTCTGTCCGCCTTTGTAGAAAGACGGCTCAATACGCTGACGGATTTTAAAAGCTGGATTCCCGTATTCCTTTATGTCTTTATTCCTTTCTTCCTGGTTATGCGCCAGCCGGATTTGGGGACCAGTCTTGTTTTTATCGCCATTCTCCTGGGTACGATGATTGTCTGCGGCTTCCGGATCAAATATTTCCTGGTCATGGGCGGCCTCGGACTGGCCTCCGCACCGCTCGTGTGGAGACTTCTCCATGAATACCAGCGGAACCGCATCCGGGTCTTCCTGAATCCCGGCCTCGAACCCTATGGCAGCGGCTACCATGTTATCCAGTCCATGATTGCCATTGGTTCCGGTCTTTTCTTTGGACGGGGGCTGTTTGGAGGTACCCAGAGCCAGCTGAATTTCCTGCCGGAAAACCATACGGACTTCATTTTTGCCGTTGCGGGGGAAGAATTTGGCTTTTTTGGAGTTACCCTTATCCTGCTCCTCTATTTGATTGTCATTGTACGGGGCATCTCCATCGCCATTCATGCTACCGATGATTTTGGCACACTGCTGGCTGTTGGGATTGTTTCCATGTTTACCTTCCATATCCTGGTCAATGTAGGCATGACGAGTGGTGTCATGCCGGTTACGGGTGTGCCCCTGCCCTTCATGAGCTACGGTGTCAGTTCCCTGACGACCAATATGCTGATGGTAACGCTTCTGTTGAATATCCACGCCCATCCCAAGACTTTGCGTTTCTGATAAGGAGTACCTATGCATAAAGATTTACCCATTGATATTCTCAGTGCCGTTGAGAAACCTGCCCGCTATACGGGCATGGAATTCGGCAGCATTGTCAAACCGGAGGAAGAGACGGACGTTTCTTTCTGTCTGGCATTTCCAGATACCTATGAAATCGGGATGAGCTATCTGGGGTTCAAGATTCTCTATGCCGCGTTGAACGGCGTCAGGGGAGTTCAGGCCGAAAGGGTTTTCGCCCCTTGGGTGGATATGGAAAGCCAGATGCGGGAACGGGGGATTCCCCTGTCTTCCCTGGAAACGTCAAGGGTATTGGGCGACTTTGACCTGATCGGTTTTACCCTGCTTTACGAAATGTCCTATTCCAATATCCTGAACATGCTGGATATGGGAAAGGTGCCTCTCTGGGCCCGGGACCGTCAGATTGATGACGCGTTTGTCTGCGCCGGCGGCCCCTGTGTGTTTAACAGTGAGCCCCTTGCCGATTTCCTTGATTTCTGCATGCTAGGTGATGGTGAACACATCATCCTGGAGGTGACGGAAGCCTACCGTGCCTGGAAAAAAGAAGGGAAGCCTGGCGGCAGGGAGGAATTCCTGCACCGTATTGCCCGTATCCAGGGCGTGTATGTTCCCAGCTTCTATATGGTCCGGTACCATGAAAATGGCACGGTTGCTGAGGTCCGCCCCCGGTACGAAGAAGTGCCGCCGGTTGTTTATAAACGGGTGGAAAAAGATATCAATGATCTGGATTATCCGACCCATCCCATTGTCCCTTATGGGGATACGGTCCATGACCGCATCATGCTGGAGCTTTTCCGCGGATGCAGCCGGGGATGTCGCTTCTGCAATGCCGGCATGATTTACCGTCCGGTCCGGGAACGCCGTCCGGAAGTAGCCATGCAGCTGGCCAGGGAATTAGTGCCGGCTACGGGATATAATGAAATTTCCATGTTTTCCCTGAGCACGGCGGATTATTCCTGCCTGGAACCGCTTGTCAGGGACCTTCTGCAGGAATTCCGGGAGGACAAAGTGAGTGTGTCCCTGCCGAGCCTGCGTATTGACAGTTTTTCGGTCAAGCTGGCCCAGGAAGTGCAGGCGGTCCGCAAGAGCGGACTGACCTTTGCCCCGGAGGCCGGGAGCCAGCGGATGCGGGACGTCATCAATAAAGGCGTTACCGAGCAGAACCTGCTGGATGCGGTCAGTGCCGCCTTTGAAAGCGGCTGGTCACAGGTTAAACTTTACTTTATGATTGGCCTGCCTACCGAGACGGATGAAGATGTCCTGGCCATTGCTCACCTGGCACAGGCCGTACAATGGCAGTATAAGAAGATTACCGGTCATTACGGAGCCCGCGTGACTGTCAGTGTATCGAACTTTGTGCCCAAACCGTATACGCCGTTCCAGTGGGTGGGACAGAATACAAAGGAAGAATTTGACCGCAAGCATATGCTTTTGAAGAATGCCTTTGCGTCCATGAAAAACATTCATTTTCAATATCACGATTCCCGGACGAGCCTGATGGAAGGGGTCCTGGCACGGGGAGATCGACGCCTGTCCAAGGCCATTTACCGGGCCTGGGAAAAGGGAGCCCGTTTTGACGGGTGGACGGAATACTTCTCCTTTGATACCTGGAAGGAAGCCATCCAGGAAGCGGGATTGACCATGGATTTTTACAACAGCCGTGCCCGTGATGAAAACGAACGATTCCCCTGGGAACATACGAGTTGCGGAGTGTCCCGTGCTTTCCTGTACCGTGAATATGAGAAAGCCAGGGAAGCCATCCTTACCCATGACTGCCGCCGCAGTACCTGTACCGGCTGCGGGGTCTGTCAAAAGCTGGGCGTCCGGATCATTGATTGGAAGGGGAAGGAAAAATGAAACTGAGACTGCAGATTACGAAGGAATCGGGGATCCGTTTCATTTCCCATCTGGAATACCTGAAGACGCTGGAGAAAGCCATTCGCAGGGCCCGTATTCCTGTGGCCTATTCCCAGGGCTTCAATCCCCATATGAAGTTTTCCCTGGCTTCTGCCCTGAGCGTGGGTGTAACCAGCCGCTGTGAATTCCTGGAAATTTACCTGCGGGAAAAAAGACCCCTGGCTGGTCTTGTAGAAGACCTGAGGCATAACCTTCCCATGGGAATCCACATTATCCGGGCTGATCTGGCTGATGATAAGGCGCCTAAACTGATGGCCGCCGCTGCTGGTGCTTCCTATCACGTCATTATCCCCTGCGGGGCTGATCCCGCTTCGGCCATTGCGGCTTATGAGGCTGCGGAAAGCGCCCCTTATACGAAACATCACGGAAAAGCAAAGGGAAAGGAAAAAAATAAAGTCATTGATGCCAAAGCTTATATTCCGGCTGTATCCTATACCTGGAATGGCGAAACCCTGGAACTTGATTTTGATATCCGGATTACCCCAACTGGCAGCATGAAGGCATCGGAATTCCTGGAACTGCTGTCCGGATCCTTTGGCCTTCCCCTGGCTCTTACCAGGGCGGATATTGCCCGCACGGATTTATATGGGGAGGATGCCAACGGTCATAAACGACCCTTGATTTCGGAAGAAGAAGCCATAAAGGACTGAGAGCATGAAGACCATCTATGTAAGCGTTCGTCCCGAGGAAACCCGCATGGGCCTTGTGGAAGATGAAAGGCTGCGGGATTATGCCGTGGAACGCCATGGAGCGGATAACCTGGTCGGGAACGTATACCGGGGCCGGGTTGCCAATGTGGTGCCCGGCATTCAGGCTGCTTTTGTGGATCTGAATATTGGCAAGAATGGGTTCCTGACCTTGAAAAAAGATGAGAAGCTGACAGAGGGGCAGATGCTCCTGGTTCAGGTCGTCAAGGATTGCCGGGGCAATAAGGGGCCTGGAATTACAAGGGCAATCACGTTTCCGGGGCGCTATATTGTATTGGAACCCTATGGGAGGAAAATTTCCCTTTCCCGAAAAATTACCTGCAAGAGCATGCGGGAACGGCTCCGGAACATGGTGGCACTCCTGCTCCCCGCAGGTATGGGTGCTGTCATCAGGACCGCTGCTGCCCAGGCTTCGGAAGAGGAAATCCGAAATGACCTGGAACAGCTTATCAGGAACTGGGAAATCCTGGAGCGGCGCAGTAAAATGGGAAGAGGTCCCCAGCTGTTATATCGGGAACTGGATCTATCCATTCGTATGCTGAGGGATTATGTGACCGATGAAATTACAAGCATCATTGTAGATGATGAAAATACGTACCATACCGTCAATGAACTGCTTCACGATATGGGGCTGGACCAGGTGAAGATCATTCTTTACCGCGGTGAGGAGGACCTTTTCACCTTTTATGGCCTGGATGAGTCCATTGAGAGCATATCCGACCGGATTGTCCAGCTTCCTGGCGGCGGGTACCTGGTTTTTGACTATACGGAAGCCATGACGGTCATTGATGTGAACAGCGGACGCTACGCCAAGGGAAGTGACCGGGAAGAAACATCCCTTGCCACGAATCGGGAAGCGGCTGTGGAAATTGCCCGGCAGCTCCGGCTGCGGGACATTGGCGGGATTATCGTGGCTGATTTCATTGATATGGACCGTGCCGAGGAGCAGGAAGAGATCCTTACCCTGCTGCGACAGCAATTCGCCTCTGATAAAATGAAACCCAAGGTCATGGGCATGACCCATCTGAACCTGGTGGAAATGACCCGCATGAAGGCGAGACGTAATTTGTTCGGTATGCTTTATGCGACGTGTCCCATGTGTCAGGGCAGCGGCCGTGTAGAAGCGCCGGAAACCGTTTATGTGGAAATCCGGCGGCGCCTGCGTGCTCTCTATGCACGGCAATCCCTGAGCCGGAGCCTGGTCATTTCCGTGCATCCCCTCGTATATGAGTGGATGGGCGTCCATGGTGTAAAGGAAATGGAAAAGGAGTTCAACTGCACCATTAAACTGACAAGTGATCCGGCGCTTGCGGCCGGTGTGTTTACCATCTTGAACCAACCCGTTTAACGAGGTGGCTGTTGAAAGGATGTGATTCCATGGAACTGGTCTTTCCCGGGTACGTGAAGACGGTCATGTCCCTGCTGGAAGCGCGGGGTTTTGACGCATACGTGGTTGGCGGGGCCGTCAGGGACCTTCTGCTGGGGCGGACTCCCGATGATTACGATATTGTCACCAATGCACGTCCCGACGAAATCAGGATTGTTGCCGAAGAGGGAGGTCTCGGTGTCATTGATGAACTGGGACAGAATTTCGGGGTCGTCAATCTCCTTATAGGCCGGTATGCCGTGGAAGTTGCTTCCTATCGCAACGAAACCTATGGCAGCGATTCCCATCGTCCGGCGGAAGTCTGGTACTGTGAGACCCTGCAGGAAGATCTGGGACGGAGGGACTTTACCATCAATGCCATGGCCGTTGATTCCCATGGCCGGCTGATTGACTGTTTTGATGGCTTGGATGACCTGCGGGGGAAAGTCCTGAGAACAGTGGGCAATGCTCCCAAACGGTTTCAGGAAGATGCCCTTCGCATGTTCCGTGCCTGCCGGTTTATCGCGCAGCTGGGATTCAATGCGGATAAAGCAATCCTTCCCGCCATTCAGGCCAATTTGGAGCGAGTTTCCGGCCTTTCCCTGGAACGTGTCCGTACAGAACTGAATAAACTGCTTTGCGGTCCGTATGCCGGACGGGGGATGGATCTCATGGTGCAGAGCGGATTGGCCGCGACGTGCTGTCGGATCCGGGCCCATGGAACCTATGAAGCGGTTCCCATCCTGCCAGAGGTGGCAGAACTTTGCCATATTCCACAAAATCCTTCCTACCATCCTTATGATGTATGGACCCATACGGCCCGTGCCCTTGATAAAGGAGACCGCAGCCTGGAAGTGGGATGGGCTATTCTGCTGCATGATGTTGGCAAGGGGCGGCCCGGTGTTCGAAACGTCAATCAGGAGGGCATGCCCACGGATTACGGTCATGAAAAACTCGGAGCCAGAATGGCGGAGGCCATCCTGACACGGCTTCGTATGCCGGAAGAGCTGGTCCGGCGGGTCGCCTGGCTGGTACGCAGCCATATGCACTTCGGCTTTGTCAGTGCCATGGACGATGACGTGACCTGGCGCTGGATCCGCAAGGAAGCCCGCAGCGGCACGTTCCGCATCAATAAGGAAATGGCGGATGCATTCAAACAGCTTACGGCGGTCTGTGTTGCTGATATTGCCGCGACAACGGCGACCAGGACGGACGTGATCCACGCCCAGATGTATGGGCGCCGCCTTGTCCGTATGGCTTACACCATGCCGGTGCATACCTCCGACCTGAACCTGAATGGTTCGGAGCTCATGGAAATCGGGGCAACCCGGCGGCAGCTCAGGACCCTGATGCCCTACCTGCTTACCCGGGTGCAGGACGGAACGGTGGAAAATTCCCCTGAATCCCTGCTCATGGCCAGTAAAGGCTGGCTGCGGAGGCAGGAAGAAAAAGAAATACAAAAATAGCATTATATTCTGATTGCATACTAAGGCGCCTTGTTTTAAAGGCGCCTTGTTTTTGGCTAAAATCTCAGTTTAGTTATTTTTCGTAAAAGGACAAAAAGATTGTATCTTAACAATTTTTGCTCTTAATTAGTAAAATAAAACAAGTTATGATGCGCTTTTGAGCGATTCTGGAAATAAAATTGTCCGAATTCATATAAAATTGTTAAAAAAACAACAAATCCTTAAAATTGAATTTAAAAAAAAAGTTATTTGTGTTATAATTCACTTGTACTATGAAGAAACATACCAAACGGAATTCAAATCTGAGTGTTCAAAAGGGGGATGGCTTATTAGGTAGAAGAGAATTCCGGATCTTCAGCATGCTTCAGCAAAGAGTATGGATTATAAAAGGAGGTTTTTGCTTTGAGTAAAGTAATGACGTTAAAAGACGCTGTTGCAAAGTATGTTCACAGTGGTGACCACATTGCATTGGGTGGATTCACGACGGACCGTAAACCGTATGCAGCCGTATCCGAAATCCTGAGACAGGGTATTACCGATCTGACCGGCCTGGGCGGTGCTGCCGGTGGCGATTGGGACCTGCTCATCGGGAATGGTCGTGTCAAAGCTTATATCAACTGCTATACTGCAAACTCCGGTGTTACCAACGTATCCAGACGCTTCAGAAAATGGTTCGAAGCCGGTAAGCTGACCATGGAAGATTATTCTCAGGATGTTGTTTACCTGATGTGGCATGCCGCCGCACTGGGCCTGCCGTTCCTGCCTGTTTCCCTGATGCAGGGCTCCGGCCTGGCCGATGAATGGGGCATCAGCAAGGAAGTCCGCAAGACCCTGGACAAGGTTCCTGATGACAAATTCGTTGAAATCGAGAACCCGTTCAACAAGAGCCAGAAGGTCCTGGCCATTCCTGTTCCGGAAATTGATGTCGCCATCATTCATGCTCAGCAGGCTTCTCCTGATGGTACGGTTCGCATCTGGGGTGGTAAATTCCAGGATGTCGATATTGCCATGGCGGCAAAACATACCATCGTTACCTGCGAACAGATCATCAGCAATGAGGAAATCAGAAGAGATCCGACTCAGAACGACATTCCCTGCATGTGCGTAGACGCAGTTGTACTGGCTCCTTATGGTGCACATCCTTCTCAGTGCTATGGCCTGTATGACTATGATAACCCGTTCCTGAAGGTTTATGACGGCGTTTCCAAGACCCAGGAAGACTTCGATGCATTCTGCAAAGAATGGATCTTTGATCTGAAAGATCATGATGAATATCTGAACAAACTGGGTGCTACCCGTTTGATCAACCTGAAAGTAGTTCCTGGTCTGGGTTACCATGTAGACATGACGAAGGAGGACTAATAAGGATGGCTGACTATACGAATTATACCAATAAGGAAATGCAGGCAGTTACCATTGCCAAGCAGATTAAAAATGGGCAGGTTGTAACCGTTGGTACTGGTCTTCCCCTGATCGGCGCCAGCGTTGCCAAGAGAGTTTATGCTCCTGATTGCCATATCATCGTTGAGAGTGGTCTGATGGACTGCTCCCCGATCCAGGTTCCTCGTTCCGTTGGCGACCTGAGATTCATGGCTCACTGCGGCACCATTTGGCCGAATATCCGTTTCGTCGGTTTCGAAATCAACGAATACCTGCATAAGGCAAATCGTCTGATTGCCTTTATCGGCGGTGCCCAGATCGACCCGTACGGCAACGTAAACTCCACCTCTATCGGCGACTATCATCATCCGAAGACCCGTTTCACCGGTTCCGGCGGTGCAAACGGCATTGCTACCTATTCCAACACCATCATCATGATGCAGCATGAAAAACGCCGTTTCATGAACAAGATTGACTATGTCACCAGCCCTGGCTGGATCGATGGCCCTGGCGGCCGTGAGAGACTGGGCCTGCCGGGTGAAGTTGGTCCTCAGATGGTTGTTACGGACCGTGGTATCCTGAAGTTTGATGAAAAGACCAAACGGATGTACCTGGCTGGCTACTATCCGACCTCTTCTCCGGAAGACGTTCTGGAAAATACTGGTTTTGAACTGGATGTATCCAGAGCTGTTGAACTGGAAGCTCCGGATCCTGCCGTTATCAAACTGATCCGTGAAGAAATCGACCCGGGCCAGGCCTTCATCAAGGTTCCTGCTCCGGAAGCCAAATAAGAAAAGAGATAATAGGGAGGATCATTGAACATGGGCTTTTATTCTATGCCTAGATATTTTCAGCACCTGCCCCAGGTGGGCAAGCCGCTGAAAAAAGCAAATCCTGAAAACGAAGAACAGCTGAAAGCAATTGAAGCTGAGATTCACGAACTGATCAAAGCTGCTCAGTCTGCCGGTCGCAGTGATGAATCCATGAACGAATCCGGCCAGCTGACCGCGCTGCAGCGCGTTGAAAAGCTGGTTGAACCGGGCACGTTCAGACCTTTGAACACGCTGTTCAACCCGGAAGGCAACAAGAACGGTTCTGTCAGCATTGTGAAGGGCCTTGGCCGGATCAATGGTAAATGGGCTGTCATCGTTGCTTCCGATAACAAGAAACTGGCCGGTGCCTGGGTGCCTGGTCAGGCTGAATGCCTGCTCCGTGCTTCTGACACGGCAAAGACCCTGCACATTCCCCTGGTATACGTACTGAACTGCAGTGGTGTTAAGTTCGATGAACAGGAAAAGGTTTATCCGAACCGCCGTGGTGGTGGTACCCCGTTCTTCCGCAATGCAGAACTGAACCAGCTGGGTGTCCCTGTTATCGTTGGAATCTATGGCACCAACCCTGCCGGTGGCGGCTATCATTCCATCAGCCCGACCATCCTGATTGCCCATGAAAAAGCAAACATGGCAGTCGGCGGTGCCGGCATTCTTGGTGGTATGAGCCCGAAGGGCTATATCGATATGGAAGGGGCCGAACAGATTGCTGACTCCGTAGCCAAGAGTGGCAAGACCGAACCTCCTGGAGCTGTCGATATCCACTATACCGAAACCGGCTTCTTCCGTGAAGTCTATGCTTCTGAAGAAGGCGTCCTGGAAGGCATCAAAAAGTATATTGGCATGCTGCCTGCCTACAATCCGGAATTCTTCCGCGTTGATGATCCGAAAGCTCCGGCCCTGCCTATCGACGACCTGTACTCCCTGGTTCCCCTGAACGATAAGAGAGCTTATGATATGTACAATGTCATCGGCCGTCTTTTCGATAACAGTGAATTCAAGGAATATAAGAAGGGCTATGGCCCTGAAATGATCACCGGTATGGCGAAGGTCAACGGCCTGCTGGTCGGCGTTGTCGCCAACTTCATGGGCCTGCTGATGAACTATCCTGAATATAAGACCGGCGCTGTCGGCTTGGGCGGTAAGCTCTATCGTCAGGGTCTGGTAAAGATGAACGAATTCGTTACTCTTTGCTGCAGAGACCGTCTGCCGATTATCTGGATCCAGGATACTTCCGGTATCGATGTCGGAAATGACGCTGAAAAGGCCGAACTGCTTGGCTTAGGTCAGTCCCTGATTTACTCCATCCAGACTTCCAACATTCCTCAATTCGAAATTACCCTGAGAAAGGGTTCCGCTGCTGCACACTATGTACTGGGCGGGCCTCAGGGCAATGATACGAACGCATTCTCCATTGGAACGGCCGCTACGGAAATCTATGTAATGAACGGTGAAACCGCTGCTGTTGCCATGTACTCCAGAAGACTGGCGAAGGATAAGAAGGCAGGCAAGGATCTGCAGCCGACCATCGACAAGATGAACGACCTGATCCAGGCTTTCCATACCAAGTCCCGTCCGAAGGTTTGTGCTGAATTGGGCCTCGTAGACGAAATCGTTGATTTCAACAAACTGCGCGGTTACGTAGAAGCTTTCACGGAAGCTGCTTACCAGAATCCGAAGTCTATCTGCCCGTTCCATCAGATGTTGCTGCCTAGAGCCATCAGAGAATTCGATACCTTCACGAAGAAATAATTTTCTGGGGGAGGATTTTATCGAATGAGTATCTATACGCTCGGAATTGATATTGGTTCCACTGCATCTAAGTGCATTATCCTGAAGGATGGCAAGGATATCGTGGCGAAGTCCCTGGTAGACGTAGGGGCCGGTACTACCGGCCCCAGCCGCGCTATTTCCGATGTCCTGGAAAATGCACACATGAAAAAGGAAGAAATGGCCTATACCCTGGCAACAGGGTATGGCCGTAACTCCCTGGAAGGCATTGCGGATAAGCAGATGAGCGAGCTGTCCTGCCACGCCATGGGTGCCTATTTCCTCTGGCCGAATGTACATACTGTCATTGATATCGGTGGGCAGGATGCCAAGGTCATTCACATTGAAAATGGCACGATGACGAATTTCCAGATGAATGATAAGTGCGCTGCCGGTACTGGCCGTTTCCTTGATGTTATGGCCCGGGTACTGGAAGTCAAGGTCAGCGACCTCGATAAACTGGGCGCTCAGTCCAAGAAACGCGTTCCTATCAGCTCTACCTGTACGGTATTTGCTGAATCGGAAGTCATCAGCCAGCTGTCCAAGGGAACAAACAAGATTGATATCATTGCCGGTATCCATCGTTCCGTCGCCAGCCGGGTAATCGGACTGGCAAACCGTGTCGGTGTTGTACCGGATGTGGTCATGACCGGCGGTGTTGCCCAGAATACGGGTGTCGTCAATGCATTGCAGGAAGGCCTGGGTGTTGAAATCAAGACCTCGCCCCTGGCCCAGTATAATGGCGCCCTTGGCGCCGCGCTCTATGCGTATCGGAAAGCTACCAAATAAAGCTTTTACTGACAAAAGAAGGAAGGATAACTATGGCGAAAGTTGTAAGTCCTGGCGTTCAGGCTTTGAGAGACGTAGTAGAAAAAGTTTATAGAGAACTTCGTGAAGCGAAGGAAGCAGGAGAACCCGTAGGCTGGTCCTCTTCCAAATTCCCTTGCGAATTGGCTGAATCCTTCGGCCTGCACGTTGGGTATCCGGAAAACCAGGCAGCCGGCATTGCTGCTAACCGTGACGGTGAAGTAATGTGCCAGGCTGCTGAAGACCTGGGCTATGATAACGATATCTGCGGCTATGCCCGTATTTCCCTGGCTTATGCTGCCGGCTATCGTGGCGCCAACAAAATGGATAAAGATGGCAATTATGTCATCAACCCGAACAGCGGTAAACAAATGAAAGACGCTGACGGCAAGAAAGTCTTCGACGAAAACGGTAAACCCGTTATGGATCCGAAGACCATGAAACCGTATGCTACGACGGATAATATCTATGAAATCGCCGCGCTTCCTGATGGTGAAGAAAAGACCCGTCGTCAGAACGCCCTGCATAAGTATCGTCAGATGACCATGCCTATGCCTGACTTCGTTCTGTGCTGCAACAACATTTGCAACTGCATGACCAAATGGTATGAAGACATTGCCCGTCGTCATAACATTCCTTTGATCATGATCGACGTTCCTTACAATGAATTTGATCATGTAAACGAAGCCAACGTTAAATACATTCGTTCCCAGCTGGATACGGCAATCCGTCAAATGGAAGAAATCTCCGGCAAGAAATTTGACGAAGATAAGTTTGAACAATGCTGCCAGAACGCTAACCGTACCGCTAAAGCATGGTTGAAGGTTTGCGATTATCTGCAGTACAAACCGTCCCCGTTCAACGGCTTCGACCTGTTCAACCATATGGCTGACGTTGTTACGGCCCGTGGCCGTGTAGAAGCTGCTGAAGCATTCGAACTGCTGGCCAGCGAACTGGAACAGCATGTCAAGGAAGGCACTACGACGGCTCCGTTCAAGGAACAGCATCGTATCATGTTCGAAGGCATTCCCTGCTGGCCGAAACTGCCGGCTCTGTTCAAGCCTCTTAAAGCAAACGGCCTGAACATCACCGGTGTTGTATATGCACCTGCCTTTGGCTTTGTGTATGACAACCTGGATGGGCTCGTTAAAGCATATTGCAAGGCTCCTAACTCTGTCAGCATCGAACAGGGTGTGGCATGGCGTGAAGGCCTGATCCGCGACAACAAGGTTGATGGTGTACTGGTTCACTTTAACCGTTCCTGCAAACCTTGGAGTGGTTATATGCCTGAAATGCAGCGTCGCTTCACGAAGGATCTGGGTATTCCGACCGCCGGTTTCGACGGTGACCAGGCTGACCCGAGAAACTTCAACGCTGCTCAGTATGAGACCCGTGTTCAAGGCTTGGTCGAAGCCATGGAAGCAAATGACGCAAAGAAGGGGAATTAATAATGGCTATCAGTGAACTTATTGAAGAGTTTAAAAAGGTATCTGCCAGCCCGAAGACCATGCTGGCCAAATATAAAGCTGAAGGCAAGAAGGCTATCGGTGTTCTGCCTTACTATGTTCCTGAAGAACTGGTTTATGCCGCCGGAATGGTTCCCATGGGTGTATGGGGCTGCAACGGCAAACAGGAAGTTCGCTCCAAGGAATACTGTGCTTCCTTCTACTGCACGGTAGCTCAGCTGTCCCTGGAAATGCTGCTCGATGGTACGCTGGATGGCCTGGACGGGATCATTACCCCGGTTCTGTGCGATACGCTGCGTCCTATGAGCCAGAACTTCAAGGTTGCCATGAAGGATAAGATGCCGGTTATTTTCCTGGCGCATCCTCAGGTTCGTCAGAATGC